>JAGNGI010000110.1 GCA_018002295.1 Fidelibacterota bacterium | reverse complement strand
CGCTATAACTATCATTAGCCTACCGATGATCTATCTGGTGAAAGACAAGAACTACTGATATAGTAAAGTAATGACTTCTTCTGTTGAATAATATCAGTTATTTTTCTGTAAAACACATCTTCTAGTCAGGCTATATTTTCCAGGATTCCATTGGTAATAAAAGATTCCGGATGGGAAATTTTCAGCCGTCCGCTTAGCGGTATAATACCTAGCTGGTTATTTCGAAAATATCATCAACGAAAAAAACCAGTCAAACTTGCATCGTCAATAATACCATAGCTAAAAATCCAACTGATGACTACGCTATCCTCTTAATGATTTAGCAAATCAAATTCAACATCCAGCTAGCCACCATTACTTCCACCCCAGCCAGAAATACTTGAACCAAGATTCCAGCCCTTTTCCAGATTCGAAAAATCGAATAAATATATCCAGATAAAATGGGTAATGTGAGATTATTCGTATTTTATTACAATCATTCTTAGAACATTAGATTTATTTCTAAATCAATTAACTATTGCAGGAAGCAAAATACTTAATAATATCCTCCCTCTTCAAGATTATTGAAGAGATATTTGTGATAAATAATGACTTAGGCTAATTCTACTCTTTTTTCCCGCAGACTGGCTGGCACATTATGCTGACAATTGCATAAAGTGCGCAAACGGCGGCAAACATCAGGAAGCGAGACGGTTTGAGGTCAAATATCATAAAGCCAAACAATTTCTCGAGGATTCCGAGTAGCATACTAAGAATTCCACCATAATAAAACACACAACACGCCCACTTTTGACACATAACAAATCCTCCGTTACATTTATTGTTTCATTTTTCAAAACCTAACTAGTTAAAATATAATTTGTAAAATATTCATTCACAAGAATCTTATTGCCGTTCGCTAACTCAAACGGACGCCTCGATTTGGTCGAGGTAACTTTGCCCGAATTATGGGTCTTTAGCCGTTGAGATACATCTTCCGACATACCAACGTAACAACGACCATCTTTTAGACTACGTATTACGTAAACCGACCACATTTGTAGCGCATAGGGGATTTGAACCCCTGTTACCGACGTGAGAGGCCAGCGTCCTAGGCCACTAGACGAATGCGCCATTTCAAAAAACCGCCCGAGTCGGCTTTCGCTGGGAAGCAGGGATTCGAACCCCGATACTCAGATCCAGAGTCTGATGTCCTGCCGTTGGACGACTTCCCAATTTTTACAAAAAGCGGACTAAATTTACACCCCAAACGACGAAATGAGCAAATAAATCAACCGGTGAGTCCAGCCAATATAAAGGAAATCGCCAGCGTAATAGTCATCAGAAATTGGAGCTGAATCGTATTAGCACTGAGAGGAACCATCTCCTTAACATCATTGAACGGCTTTTTCGAGAGAAAAATAGTTCCAATGTATTTAGGCATAAGGCAGAGAATAATCAACGACCAGTATGGAAAATATCCGACAATTACAAAAACTAAAATCCAAATCGGCACCACATATAAAATCAAACGATATATTTTCAGAGCCGTATTACGATTCGCGATTTTTACGATAATTGTATTTTTATCAGCCGAGCGGTCGGCTTTCTCATCCAGAATTTCATTAGCATATAGAATCAACATCACTAATAATCCAGCCGGTACCGAAGCTAAGAACGCTAAAAAGGAAATTGCGCCAGTCTGGACGTAAGAAGCCCCTATTACTATCAATGGCCCAAACGCAATAAAAATCCCGATTTCTCCGAGACCGCGATATGCCAACTTGACGGGAATCGCAGTGTACAAAAAACCGATTGCCAATCCGACTATTCCAAAAATAATTAAAGCCGGGCGACCAGTATAGATAATTAATAATAATCCCATTAGAATAACCATCGAGAATGCCAGTATACCAGCCCAAAATGCCTGTCGTGCCGTCAATAGGCCGTTCTGGATCGTGCGACTTCCACCCGAGAATGGAGTAAAATCGAGATTATTGTCATCACAGCCCGTCAGGTGATCGTAGTAATCATTAAAAATATTTGCACCAAAGTGGGCAAAAATCGTTCCTAATAAAGCCAGTAAACCGGAAACAAAATTAATTCTACCGGTCTCATACCAACCTACAGAAGTACCTAAAATTACCGGCGCAACGCTGGCAGTCAGAAAAGGAGCCCGATATACTCTTAACCATAATTTTAGAGAATCCGATAATTTTCGATTAGCTGACATCATTACCTAAATCGGTCAAAGATTTCTCTGAAGGAACTCAAGAAAAGTCTCGTACATATGAATTTGCCCTTCACGGTCGGTTATTCCATGTTTTCGTCCAGGATAAAGCATCAACTCAAAACTGATATTATTGCTGATTAGTTCATCCATAAATTCCAGACTTTGCTGTATGTGGACATTATCATCATAAGTGCCGTGAATTAGAAGAAAATTAGCTTTTATCTGATTAACATAATTAAGCGGCGCACTTTCTTTATAAATATTTTGACTATTAACAGGCAATCCTAAATATCGCTCGGTATATAAAGCATCATAATATTTCCAATCCGTCACCGGAGAAATAGCAATCCCGGTTTTAAAAACCTCTGGCGTTTTGGTAAGGGCATACAAGGTCATATACCCACCATAACTGGCACCCCAGATTCCGATTCTTCCCGGATCAATATACGGCAGACTTTTTAAATATTTTACCCCATCCAGTTGATCCTGTAATTCTATTTTCCCCAGTTGCTGGTAAATCCTGCGTTCCCAATATCGTCCACGCCCATACGAACCGCGATTGTCGAGGCTGAAAATTAAATAACCCTGTTGTGCTAACAATTGGGTCCAGGCGCCTCCATAACGGTTTTGAACGACTTGCACTCCAGGACCACCATAGACATAAACAATAACCGGATATTTTTTTTGCGGATCAAAATCACTTGGATATAATAGGCTAGCATAAAGAGAATCCCCATCAATTGCCGGTATCTTGATAAAACGCGTAACGCCGAAATTATATTTTTGCGGACTGAAATCTTTGTTATGATATAAATCCGTTATTTTTCTACCATTATTTTGAATAATTCTGACATCTACTTGCGAGTTAACATTTGAGAAAAAATCAAGATAATATTTCAAATCCGGTGAAAAAACTGCCGAGTGCACTCCATCACCGGTATCAATCTGGCTAATGGCACCGGAGCCAAGGTGCACACTATAAATATGCCGTTCGAGTACCGAATTTTTAGTCGCTGTGAAATAAACCAGACTGTCTTTTTCGTTTACGCCATTCAATTCGGTAACCATCCAATCGCCGCTAGTAATAGGTTTGATCAAATTGCCTTCAAAATCATAGAGATAAAGATGCATGAAATTGTCTATTTCCGAATAATAGATAAAATTGCGCGAATTTTTCATAAAATAGTATAAGTCCGTGATATTTAACCAATACGGATCTTTTTCTTCGAGAATAACTTTTGTCTGGCCGGTTCGTGGATTACCATAGGTAACTTTCTGGTTATTTTGAAGCCGATTAATTGATTGAATAACCACCAAACTGGTGTCAGCCAACCAATCTATCCGGACAATG
>JAGNGI010000004.1 GCA_018002295.1 Fidelibacterota bacterium | reverse complement strand
TTACATATCCGATACTTCTTTGACAATTAACACATTACTGGAGTAATCAATGGCTAGCCAGATTGAACCGGAAGTTAACCTGCAAACTGCTATTCAACACGGTTTAACTGAGGAAGAGTGGAATAAGATATTAAAGATTTTAGGGCGGACGCCTACCTATACCGAACTGGGTATTTTTTCAGTGATGTGGAGTGAACATTGTAGCTATAAAAATTCGATAGCTTTGATTAAAACTCTGCCCAGAAGTGGAAAGCACCTTTTAGTTAACGCTGGTGAAGAAAATGCTGGTTTAGTTGATATTGGTGATGGGCTGGCGATTTGTTTTAAAATTGAGAGTCACAATCATCCGTCAGCAGTTGAGCCATTTCAGGGAGCGGCGACTGGCGTTGGAGGGATTTTACGGGATATTTTTACCATGGGCGCTCGACCGATCGCTTCACTCGATTCGTTACGTTTTGGACCATTGGAGGTGCCACGCAACCGCTATCTTTTCGATAACGTGGTAAAAGGAATTGCCCATTATGGCAATTGCGTCGGTGTGCCGACTGTAGCTGGCGAAATTTATTTCGAGGATTGCTATACAGAAAATCCATTGGTTAATGTTATGACTATTGGCTTGGTCAAACATAAAAATGTCGTTAGCGCTGTTGCCAAAGGAGAAGGAAATACCATAATGATAGTCGGCTCTTCTACAGGAAGGGACGGCATCCATGGAGCAACTTTTGCATCCGTTGAATTAACTGAAGAATCTGAGAATCGGCGTTCTTCAGTTCAGGTTGGAGATCCCTTTACCGAAAAACTATTGCTGGAGGCTACTCTTGAACTTGCCAAGCAGGATTTTTTAATCGGCATTCAAGATTTAGGTGCGGCTGGAATTGCTTGCTCGACTTCCGAGATGGCAGTGCGCGGCAAATCCGGAATGATTATTAACCTTGATTCTGTTCCTCTCCGTGAACCGGGTATGAGCCCCTATGAAATTATGTTGTCTGAATCGCAAGAACGGATGTTAGTTGTCATTCGAAAAGGTTTTGAAGAAGAGACTAAGGCGATTTTTGAAAAATGGGATTTAAACTGTGTCAAAATCGGTAAGGTTATTAATTCTGGTAATTTGGATATTTTTATGAATAATAAAAAGGTCGCTTCTCTGCCCGCTTGGCATCTGGTGTTGGGTGGCGGGGCACCGGTTTATGAGCGAGAAACCAAAGAACCGGCTTATTTGAAAAAAGTGCAGGGGCGTAATTTGAAAAAAATACCCGAGCCTAAAGACTACAACAAGGTGCTTCTGCGGATATTATCGTCGCCGAATATCGCGGATAAATCCTGGGTTTATCGGCAGTATGATTATTCCGTGAGATCAAATACAGTTGTCAAGCCCGGTGGTTCAGCCGCAGTTATTCGTATTAAAGGTACTCGTAAAGCACTGGCTATCAAAACCGATGGGAATGGTCGTTATACTTATCTCAACCCGTATAAAGGTGGTGCGATCGCCGTCGCCGAATCGGCTCGAAATGTTGTCTGTTCCGGTGCGCGACCGATTGCGATTACCAATTGTCTAAATTTTGGTAATCCATACGACCCAGAAATTTATTATCAATTTAAAATGGCGGTGCAGGGCATCGGTGATGCTTGTCGTGTTTTCGATACGCCGGTAACTGGCGGCAACGTCAGTTTCTATAACGAATCTCCTAAAGGAGCCATTTTCCCGACGCCAGTAATTGGTATGGTTGGTCTGATTGAAGATCTTAAAAACGTGACTACCCCCTGGTTTAAAAACGACGGCGACTTTATCATTTTATTAGGAGCCTTAAAAGGCGAACTGGGGGGAAGTGAATATCTAAAAGTGGTTCATAACATTATTGCTGGTGATGCTCCTGATATAGATTTAACGTTTGAAAAAAGAATCTTTAATGCTACCTTGGAAGCAATTCAAAAGGGGATTGTGAATTCAGCAATAGATATATCGGACGGCGGTTTGGCTGTGGCTCTGGCAGAAGCTTGCATCTCTAATCCTGAAAAACCACTTGGCGCCTCAGTCTATATTTCGCGCAAACTTAGAAATGATGAACTGTTTTTTGGTGAAAGTCAATCAGTTATCCTTATATCCATTAATGAAAAATATTTACTTGATATAGAACGAATTGCCTCTAAGAATATCATCCCAAGTGTGACAATCGGACGCGTTAAAGACAACGGTCGCTTGACAATTAATAATATTATTGATTTACCTTTAACTGAACTGCAGAAAGCCTATACCAGAACCATTCCAGGTTTTATGGATATTTAATAGAATCCACAAATATTTTATTAAAATTGGAAAATTAGTCTGAATAGCCGTTCGGATTTTTCTTCTGCCAGTTCCAGGTATCTCGACACATGTCATCTAAGTTTCGTTCTGCTTTCCAGGCAAGTTCGCGATTGGCTTTGCTCGGATCGGCATAACATTCGGCAATGTCTCCCGGGCGTCTGCCAACGATTTTATAAGGAATTTTTCGTTGAGACCATTTCTCAAAAGTTGTAATTACATCCAGCACACTATATCCCTGTCCAGTACCTAAATTGTAAATACAATAACCGGGATTTGTCAGTAATTTGTCTAATGCTTTTAAATGTCCTTGGGCTAAATCAACAACGTGAATATAATCTCGGATACCGGTGCCATCTTTGGTGGGGTAGTCATTTCCATAAACCTTTAAATAGGGGAGACGTCCTACCGCGACTTGAGAAATATAAGGCATTAAATTATTAGGAATGCCATTAGGATCTTCGCCGATTAAACCGGATTCATGAGCACCAACTGGATTGAAATACCGTAATATGATAACATTCCAATCCGGATTAGCGATTTGAATGTCTTTTAGAATCGTTTCAATAATATATTTGGTATTACCATAAGGATTCGCAGGTTTGATTGGGAAATCTTCGGTAATTGGAACTGATGTCGGATTGCCGTACACGGTAGCGGAAGAACTGAACACGATGTTCTTGACATCGTATTTAATCATCATCTGGCATAGGTTAATCGTTCCCGTAATGTTATTATAATAGTAAAGCAGGGGCTTTTGGACGGATTCACCGACGGCTTTCAGACCGGCAAAATGGATTACTGCTTCGAATTGATTAGAAGAAAATACTTTTTCAAGTTCAATGATATTACATAGGTCAATCTTATTGAATATCAATTCCTTACCAGTTATAGTCTTAACTCTTTTTATAGACTCTATTTTGCTATTGGAAAGATTATCAATAACCGTTATCTCATGGTTTTGATTCAACAATTCGACCAATGTATGGCTTCCGATATACCCGGCACCGCCTGTTAATAATATTTTCATAGTATGTCCATTTTAGTTGCTAATTTCTCCAATTATTCCAATAGGAATTGGGGGAAATGAGATTCCAAACTGAAAATTATCCATCTCGCCAATTCCTATAAAAAAACCTGGTTTATAATTTTTAAATCCAATTATGCCCGGGAATATTTCCAGACGAAGATTATAAAACTTAGGACCAAATAAAGTTAAAGATCCGAGTAATGAATTATTTCTATCATAGAAAAAAGCTACAGCGTAATCAAGGTTCGGAATCATAAAACGACCAGAAAATTCTTCATTTGGCTTTAACTTAGCCACAACAGCACCGACAGAAAATGATATCGCATCGGTTTCATTTACGGTATGGCTAATTCCAAAAGTAGAGACAACACCCCAATAGCCAAAAAGCGCATTTTTATCAGTCGTTTTTAACTTAATCTTTGTGGCATATTGCTGGCCGGCATTCTCTAAAAAATAGTTATTTGGATTAAAATAGGGATTTAGCGACCAATCGTAAATCGGTATTTTAGTTGAGAAAAATTCTTGTCCTGCTTTTGTACTGAAAAGTAATATTCCTAATGGATTGAATATTAACATATCTGAAATCGGATCTACATTAGTGCCTGAATATGAACCATTTTCAACGATTTCATTTACCAATTGATATGATATTGTAGTTATTATTGATAATAGATTAGGATTCGGATATTCATGGTAATCATACCATTCAGCTAATTTGCGATATTGCATACCATTGCCAATCAAATGTAAACCGATGTTGGGTAAAAATTGGGATTCATTTTTATTTACTTCAAGGTTAAATATTTCACGATTTAAAAAATTTTTAACGCCATAATTTCTAATATTATCTATAGGATGCAAAACATTATCAACAACATTATTAAAACCGGTTTTATATGGCTGGTCAAAAATATTTTTATTGTGAGCACCATTTCGCAAAATATCAAACGAACCATTGATGAACAAACTAATTGGGTTAAAAATTGATTCAGAGCCATAATCAAGGTCAGGATTGTAGAAATAATATTCATAATCATTGCCGCTGGCATTGATTACAACAATTAACATTAACAAAATAATTTTTTTATACATATCATATAACTGGGAATTTAATCAACAGTGGCATAATTCAAAATGAATTGAATGATACTTACAAATGTCTAAAAATGCTCTAAAATCAATATACGCATAAGATATATTATGTATAGTTGCAGATAAATTTAAAGAAGTTATATATAGGATAGAATTGATTTTCCTCTTCCTACCTTCTGTTATACTATTAATGAATTATATTCTTGGACTGTGTTTTTATAAAATGCTATTATTAGTAATAACAATTCTCTGAATATCAATTAATTATTGAAATATATTTCAATCTTTAATAACGAAATACTTGAAGAACAATTCTTTAGATAATTTTGCACCTTTTTCACTTAATGATACAGTTGCTGATTTATCTTTAGGGTCACTAATTAAACCTTTTTGATATAAACGATCCAAAGCCTCAAAGTCAAATCCTTTCCATGCTTTAGTACCATATTGATCAGATGAACTAGTAAGAAATAAAAGAGCTAAAATCATATTATCGACTTTGTCTTTGTCGTATTTCATTTATACAATCCTAATTATTTGGTGCATTTAATGTATTTTTATACATTCTCTCTGGAAAATTCTTTGGTTGTAAATCAAAAAAGACTTTGTAACCTTTAGAATTCTCTATGATTTGAAAAGCATCATAAAGTTCTTCAGTAACGGTATAGGCTTTATAATCGAGAATATTATCATTAATGGTTATAATTTGATAGAGTTGAGTATTTTCTGCCGCACGATCCATCCAGCGGATTTTATTAATATTATATAATTTTGGGCCGCTGACTGAAACAACATAAACCGGTCCTGTTGGATCATTAGGACGAATAGTCAAACGCTCTGGATTATTTCCGCGTGCATAAGTGTGGTCATGACCGTTAAGAATTAAATCTACCTTATATTTTATGAAAATTGGATTCCAGGTATCACGAAGTTCCTGATAATCACGACCTTCAGCTCCGCAATAAATGGGATGATGGAAGGCTACAACCGTCCATTTATTAGGGTTATTTTTCAAAATTTCTTCCAACCATTGCGCCTGTTTCTCTAACTCAAAATTGGAATTAAGTACAATCACACGCAAGCCCTGAAAATCGAAATAGTAATTAGTCTCAGGAAGTTCCTCGATTCCGTTTAAAGGTAAAGTGAATTGCGGCCGCCAGTACGGCATAAAAAATTGCTCGCCCCAATTTCCATCATAATATTCGTGGTTACCAATTGCTGGCATAATCGGAACCGTGGCATTGATCCAGCTGGCGGCTGTGAACCATTCATTTAAAGCCGGATAGTCACGAGCATTATTGACTAGATCACCGCCATGAATGATAAACCGCGCATCCGGCGCATTTTTATATGCAGTGCGGATCGCTCGTGACCATAGAGAAAGTACATCTTCTTGCCCATCGCCTAAGTAAATAAATCGAAATGGTTCTGGTTTTTTACTCGCAGTGCGGAATTGAAACCACTCACTCCATCGCTTGTCTGAACCAACCCGGTAAATATATAATGTATTTGATTGCAAACCGGTAAAAGTTACCGAATGATAATTGGCGCTTTTTCCATCGAAATTAAGGAGCTCGGTCTTGGCAGGTATTCGCTTGGCTTGATAAACAAAGTTGGGCGATGCATCGGCTAGCGCTATTTCACCATAAGCAGATTTAATGCTGGTGTCTGTGCGCCAGGTTACCGATTGAGTGCTGGTGGGATCATCACTCCAGGAAAGAATTAGATGGTCGGGATATTGAGTAGGATCGGGATAATAAGCCGCCCGTGATGTGTCCCGAGCAACTAAAATTGGAGAGAATTGCCCGATTATCAATAAAATCAATATCAATTTTAACAGATTACTGCAAGTCAAATTTTTTCTGGTGATTTTCTGCATGATAAAATTGCTCCTTTTGTGCCTCTACCCTTTCATTTAATTATATTACATAACCTTAAATATCATCTAAATAAATCAAAAAACATTAATCTATGGAAATTAGCGCTTTCATTACACCATCCCGATAATTAGCAACCAGTTCGAATGCTTCGGCAGTTTTTTCGAGTGGAAAATGATGCGTCGCCATTGCATTCATATTTACCAGATGGCTTTCTAATAAATCGATAGCTTTTTGAGTGCAACGGACTTGGCGACGGACATTAATTATGGTGATCTCCCTACGTCGAAGCTCATGAATTGGAAATGAAATTTCATCCATTTCAGGGATGCCAACCAATACTAGAATTCCACCTGGTTTAAGCAATTGAATTGCCTGACTAATTGCTGTTGTATCTCCGCTACATTCATAAACGACGTCCAGTTGTAGAGGCTCTCGTTTATTAATTTCGCTAACTACATCAGTTAAATCTGGATTACCGCGCCACTCAGGATTTAATTGTTGGGCAAAATCGAGGCGTTCCTGAATTTTATCAGTTACATAGATATAACCGACATTTTTTGTTCGCAAGATACAAAAAACCGACATACCAATCGGTCCGACTCCCAGGATAGCAACATTAGCATTATCCGGAAGCCGGGATCTTGCGACGGAATAAATCGCAATCGCTAATGGTTCAGATAAAACAGCCTGCTCGAAGGTCATTTTATCACTGATTGGATAGCAACAATTTTCCGGGAGCACGATATACTCGCATAGAGCACCGTTTAGTTGTTTTGGAGTACCCAGGAATTTCAGGTTGCGGCAGGTATTTTCACGACCTGAGCGACACTGGTCGCAATTGCCACAGAATACTGTCGGATCAATGGCAATCCGCTGACCGATTTTGACTCGAGTAACTTTATTCCCAACCTTTTCAACGATTCCAGTGGCTTCGTGCCCGATGATGAATGGAAATTGAATAACCTGCGATCCAATTTTGCCATTTTTATAATAATGGATGTCTGAGCCGCAAACTCCGACCATTTTAACTCGAATTAATACATCGGTGTCATTTACAATTGTTGGATCGGCAACCTGCTGGATGGTGAATTGTCTGATTCCGGTGAGTGATACTGCTTTCATTATAATTAAATTTATTTTAAAAATAAAATTTATCTATGATTATCCAACCAGATTTAAACGATCTAAAAATGATCACAATAACTCGTTCCGCAGTTGTTCGCCACTCTTGGGTGACAATAAAGCCGGCGGAATGTCAAACGCAGTTCTCGCACCTATTGCGCCGGTTTGCGCTAAACGGTAAGCCGCACGGGCATAACAAACCAATACATTTCCGGTAAATTCAGGATTAGAATCTAACTTCAACGAATATTCAATAATGTGCTTATTCCCTGCTCCGGTATGTCCGCTCCGAATTACAAATCCACCGTGATTCATTTTTCTATGATTCTTCTTAAATTCATCTTCGGAAATAAAATGGACAACCGTTTCATTCTCAATGAAATAGTTGGGCATATTTTTTATAGTATTTTCGACATAATCTTTATCCGCATTTTCTTCAAGCACGACAAAACATTCTCTACGATGCATTTGACGAGTGGTCAAATGCGGATTGACACCACTACGAACTGCCACAAGCGATTCCTCGATTGGTATGGTGTATTGGATAGCATTTTTGACACCTTTAATCCGCCGAATAGCATCCGAATGTCCCTGGCTAACCCCTTTCCCCCAAAAAGTATATCCGTTGCCATTAGGCAAGATTGCCTCGGCATACAATCTATTGATTGAAAATAGCCCGGGGTCCCAACCTACCGAAATAATAGCCAAATGGCCATTATCGCGCGCGGCTTTGTCAACTTTAGCGAAATATTCCGGAATCTTGGCGTGCGTATCGAAGCTATCTACTGTGTTAAACAACGAAGCGAAAGCCGGTCCTTGCTTCGGCAAATCTGTGGCTGAACCACCACATAATATCATCACATCAATTGCTGATTGCATACTTGCTAATTCATTGGCGCTCAGCACCTTAGTAGATTCACTTGCCGTTATAATTTTAGCTGGGTCTCTTCTGGTGAAAATGGCTACTAATTCAATATCCGGATTCTGAGTTACAGCCTGTTCCACTCCTCGACCAAGATTTCCATAGCCGACGATACCGATTCTAATTTGTTTCAAAGGGATATTCCTTTCATTTTTATTTGTTGAGCTTTTTCCAACCGTCTGGAATTCCATAATTATATATGATGTCAATAGCTCTTGAGCGCGATATTTCACCAGGATTGATACCTAACTTTCCTTCTGGGATAGCCACACCGAGTTCGGCGAAATACTCCAGCCATATCGGAAAAGTTTCTCCTGTACTTGGATCAACAAATGTCATTGGTTGCAGTTTAAAAAGTGACTGATTATCAGTCGATTTGAGAAAAGCCTTATAAATTACTTCAGAGCAATAATAGGCATCGTTTTCAATGTCGAAAAAATTGTCGTAAGGTTTACCAATAAGTTTTTGGGCTTCCTTTAATGCCGGTAGAATTTGGTGGCGATATTTCGGCTTGAGTCGGCCGACTAAGACTTTGGGATGATTTTGATTGTCATAACTTCTAGCTAAAAATTCAAAGAGCGGGGTCAAACTGACTCCGGCAAGTATCGCTTCCAGCACAAAAATTTTACCGCTCGAATCTTTGGTGACGATGCCTATATGGCTGAGACTCGCACCTTGATAGCCTTTCGTAACGGTTTCAATCGCGTCATAAAACGGACTGCCATCTAAATCTTGAAACATTAGGTCGCCAACTTCCGGGCTAAACTCACTAGTTGGTTCCGATTGTTTTTTAGAACATATAGTAGCAAACAGGCAAAATGTCACGATCAATACAAGTAATTCTATTCTATATCTCATTTTCACGCCGTTATTTTAAGAAACAATGTGGCGAATTTCAAGCAAATTACAATCCCTAATTTCTCGGAATATTAAATCTCCGCAAGCTGATTTGAAAAATGGATGATTGATAGATTAATATTACCTACGAAACGGCGAAGGTATTTTAGAGCAACAAAGTCAGGAGAGTTATTCTCTTTAAGAGATAATCCCAATTATTTTGCAGGGTCTTTATCTATCCTGCGTCTAAACGAGAACCATCAAATTGTTGTTATCAGCAAATCAGCAGATATGCATCGGAAATATCTGAAATATCGGAAAAGACCTGAAGTCTAATCACTTCTGCAAGACCAGTTTTTTCGTTTCTGAGTAGGCACCTGCCTGAATTCGGTAGAAGTAAATTCCACTCGGTAATCCCTTAGGCATCCATTGGACTTTATAATCTCCAGCGGTTTTACTTTAGTTGTCATGACACTCTTACGTTCACCGAAATTATGATATGTATTAATGGAAATGTAGTTTTATTTCTACATCTGCTTTGAAATAAATTCAGGCCTTCATAGTGTAACAATTCTCAGTACACCGCCTCGTTCCAACGCAGTTCTTTCTTGAATTCGGTAACATTAGTGTTGTTGTTGATTTCTACCAGTTCGATTCCGGCAATTTCGGCGAAGTCGCGTAGATAGTCTGCGGTCAAGGCTTGACTGAAGCCGGTATGATGAGCTCCACCTGCTAGAATCCAGCATTGAGCGGCAGTCTTCAGGTTAGGTTTGGGTATCCAGACCACCCGGGCAACCGGTAGTTTTGGTAAATCGGCATCCGGTTGGACACTCTCGACTTCGTTGAGAATCATCCGAAAACGATCACCGAGATCAATGAGCGAAACATTCAGCGCCGGACCGGTCGGAGCATTGAATACCAAACGCGGCGGGTCAGCTTTGCCACCGATTGAGAGTGGATGAACTTCTAAGCGGGGTTTATTGGCGGCGACAGATTCACATACTTCCAGCATATGTGCGCCTAAGACTTTCATTCCTGATGGATTGAAATGATAAGTATAATCTTCCATAAACGAGGTGCCACCGGTTAAGCCGGTTGCCATAATTTTCATCGCTCGTACTAATGCGGCAGTTTTCCAGTCGCCTTCCGCTCCAAAACCGTAACCGTCCGCCATTAAGCGCTGGACTGCTAAACCGGGAAGTTGCTTCAAACCGTGCAAATCCTCGAAGGTTGTCGTAAATGCGGTAAAATTGCCACATTTCAGAAATTGTCGCAAACCCAGTTCAATACGGGCGGCTTCTCGCAGAGCGTCGTATTGCTCGCCACCTTTAGCGGCTTCTCTGGCGACAATATACTTAGCATTGTATTCCTCGATCAATTTATCAATTTCGGCTTCAGGAATATTCTGAACTACTTGTGCCAAATCGCCTATTCCATAGCCATTTACCGAATATCCGAACCGGATTTGAGCTTCGACTTTGTCACCTTCTGTGACGGCAACTTCACGCATATTATCGCCAAAACGGGCAATTTTCCCGGTGCGGCTATCCTGCCAAGCGACCGCGGCGCGGACCCAGATTGCCAATTCATTTATGACGTTTTCATCGCGCCAGTGCCCGACAATCACCTTGCGGTTGATTTTCATTCGGGAACAAATGAAGCCGAATTCGCGATCGCCGTGGGCTGATTGATTCAGATTCATAAAATCCATATCAATTTCCGACCAGGGCAGATCGCGGTTATACTGGGTATGCAGATGAACAAATGGTTTTTGTAGGTTTTTCAATCCGGCGATCCACATTTTTGCCGGTGAAAAAGTATGCATCCAGACAATCAGACCGATACAGTTTCTGGCGCTGTTGGCTTCCAACGCAAGATTCAAAATCGCCTCTGGTTCAGTCAAAACTGATTTAAAAATTACTTTAGCAGGAATATTCGGCGAATCAGATAGGTACTTAGCCATTTCGCGGGAATGGTCGGCTACCTGGCGCAAAACATCTTCTCCGTACAGGTGCTGACTGCCGGTAACAAACCAAACTTCGTAATTTTCAAATACTTTCATTTTTTATTCCTTTATTGATTATTTACCATTTTGACCGTAATAGGCGGACGGTCCATGTTTCCGTAAGTAATGCTTTTGCCGGATATATTCAGGTAATTCCGTTAGATTTTCATTCAGTAAAATGCTTTGAAACGCCAGTTGGGCAACCTTTTCCAGAATATAGCTATTTTTAGCCGCCTCGGTGGCATTTTTTCCCCAGGTAAAAGGTGCATGCCCAGCTACTAGAACGGCCGGCATTGCGAGAGGGTCCAAGCCTTGAAAACACTCGATGATAACTTTACCGGTATTCAATTCGTAATCGCGATTAACTTCTGATTTGGTCAATAGACGAGTAATTGGAATCGTACCGTTGAAATAATCGGCATGCGTCGTGCCATAGCAATGAACTGCGCAACCGGCTTGAGCAAAGGTTGTAGCGTAATCGCTATGGGTATGGCTGATTCCGCCAATGTTGTCAAACGCTCGATATAAAGCCAGATGTGTCGGGGTATCCGACGATGGACGGCGATTACCTTCAACTACTCTCCCATCCAAATTCACTACTACCAGATCGTCAATCGTCAACTTGTCATATTCGATACCACTCGGTTTGATAACGACTAGATTTTTCTCACGATCAATGCCACTGACATTGCCCCAGGTTAAAATCACCAATCCATACTGCACCAGAGATCGGTTGGCATTCAGAACTTCAGTTTTTAGTTTTTCGAGCACAATTTCTCCTGCCTTACTCGGTCGCGAATATTTAACAAATCTTTCATAACGTTGAACATTTTTCCAGACCATTCCGGCGTACCAAAAGCATCATGCATCTGTTTATAAAGAGTATATAACTCTTTGTATGTCTGGTGATTACGGTTATCGGGTAAATACTCCTTGCCGGTGCTGGTCATCGCTCGCTGGGCCTCAGTAACACCATCATATCCACCGTGCGCTTTGCCAGCCGAAACCGCCGCAAAGATAGCTGCGCCCAGCGCCGGAGTTTGTTCACTGGTCGAAACTTTCATCGGTCGGCCGGTGACATCGGCATATATTTGCATCAATAGTGGATTTTTGACTGCCAAACCACCGCAGTTGACAATTTCTCGTACGGGAACGCCGTAGCTTTCAATTTGGTCAATAATTGCCAAAGCGCCATAAGCCGTCGCTTCGATTAATGCTCGATAAATTTCGTGTGCTTGAGTATGCAAAGTTTGACCAACCAATAAACCAGTCAACCGAACATCAACCAAAATAGTGCGATTGCCATTATTCCAGTCGAGTGCCAGCAAACCTGATTCGCCGGGTTTTAGACCGCCAGCGGCTTTCGCCAGATTTTCGAACTTTTCTACTTGAGTTTTACCGAAGGAATCAGGCACTAAATTATTAACAAACCACAGAAAAATATCGCCCACCGCTGATTGCCCGGCTTCGATACCGAAATAGCCTTTCAGAACTGAACCGTCCACTATCCCGCATACTCCTGGTATGTCATTCAATTTCTCGCTATTCGGCCAGACCATTATATCGCAAGTGCTGGTTCCCAGAATTTTCACCAGAATTCCGGTAGAAATTCCAGCACCAACCGCTCCCATATGGGCATCGAAAGCTCCAACCGCGACGGTGACTTCAGTCGTCAGTCCCAATTTTTCAGCCCATTCTGGGGATAGATTCCCAATTTTCTCTTCGGCCGAATAGGCTTTCTGGTAAAGACGTTCACGCATTGCCGCGATTTCTGGTGATAGTTTTTTCAGAAATTCTTCATCAGGCAAACCGCCCCACTGCTCGTTGAACAGGGCTTTATGCCCAGCGGCGCAGATGCTTCTCTTAATTAGTAATGGGTCGGTATTACCCGTCAATACGGCCGGAATCCAGTCGCATATCTCGACAAAACTGAAAGTGTTCCGAAAAACTTCCGGACATTCGCTTTGCAGATGCCAGAGTTTGCTCCAAAACCATTCCGATGAGTAAATGCCACCGATTTTTGCTAAATATTGTGGCCGTAATTGACGAGCAAGTTCAGTTATTTTTTGAGCTTCGGCATAACTGGTATGATCTTTCCAGAGCCAGACCATAGCTGAAGGGTTATCTTTAAATTTAGCCTGAAAACAGAGCGGCATACCTTCTTGATCTACGGGCATTGGACTACTTCCGGTAGTATCTACTCCGATTCCAATTACGTCCTTAGGTGAAAAATCAGGTTCAATTTGGGCGGCTTTACGAAGCGCCTCTCGAATTGTAACTTCTAAGCCCAGCAGATAATCAGCCGGGTTCTGGCGAGCAAGGTTAGGATTTGCCGAATCAACAATAATCCCGGCTTCACCCGAAGGATAATTAAAAACATGTGTCGCTAATTCCCGGCCGTTAGAAATATCTACAATTAGCGAACGGCAAGAGTTAGTGCCAAAATCTAATCCGATAGTATATTTTTTTGTCTTAACCATAATATCCAAAAAATAATGTTAACTGCTTGAATATCAACCCGAAAAATAGATATAGCACAAAACAATCAGAACTACTAATATGACCGAAGCGATTACATCGCCACGTGACCGATTAGCACGTAATTCCTTGCGATCCTCTTCGGTTCTGGTACCATAGGTCAAACCTTTGATCTTTTCATAATCAGGTTCTTTTGTGCCCAAACTAACAAAAATCATAACGAGAATTGATATTATCGTTATCAAAAGGCTATAGTATTGGAAGTATATGTTATTCACAATCCACAGGAAAGAACCTTCGGCGTATTTAACATTTAACAATTTTACCGGTGTATCAACTGCCAATCGGAAAAGACCAAGGGTAAAGCCGGTTATCAAGGTAGCCAGACAGCCCTTAGCATTCGCTCGTTTCCAAAATACTCCCAAGAAAAAGACCACAAAAATAGGCGGCGCTAAATAAGATTGAACACCTTGTAAATAATCATAAAGTCCCTTCCCACCCCGAATTACCGGAATCCATATCAGACCAATCAATACCATAACGGCAGTAGCTACCCGGCCAATCCAAACCAGCTTCTTCTGACTGGCTTCCGGATGAAAGCGTGAGTAAAAGTCAATCGTAAAAAGGGTCGCTGAAGCGTTGAAAACGCCTGCTAAGGAACTCATTAACGCCGCTAATAATCCGGCGACGACGATACCTCGAACACCGACCGGCAAGACGTAAGATACTAAGAGTGGAAAGGCGCTCTGAGAATTATCCCTGATAACCTCACCTCCCGGTCCGATTAGCTGGCTCTGAAGGGCTGGAATTTTACCACTGACTGCCAGGGCGTATGCAATTATACCAGGTATTATGAAAATGAAAACTGGTAATAATTTAAAGTACCCGGCGGCAATGGTGCCACGTCGCGCTGTTTTTATATCTGGAGCCGCTAATGCTCTCTGTACAATATATTGGTCGGTTGTCCAATACCATAATCCAATAATTGGAGCGCATAACAGCATTCCTATCCAGGGATAATTATCATTGAAATACCAAGCCATCCGACCGCTTTCTTTAATTGGTGCCCAGGTACCCTCGACACCATGGGGAATGAGTGGCTTCCAGAGGTTAAACATTTCTGAACCGGCGATTTCCCGTAATTCTCCCCAACCGCCGAGAGCCTTTAGACCGAACAGGGTTACCAAAATTGAACCGAAAACCAAAACAATCGTTTGGATGGCTTCAGTATAAGCAACGGCTTTCAAACCGCCCAAAATCGTATATAATCCAGTCAACACCACTACCAATATCGAACCAACCCAGAAACTATCTAATCCCATAAAATTCAAATCCGGTAATAGCACACTAAATACAATACCACCGGCAAAAATTCCTACGGCAATTTTAGTCAACACATAAGCCACTAACGAAATTAGAGACAAAACTGTCCGGGCTCTGGGCGAGAAACGTCTTTCCAAAAATTCCGGCATCGTGAATACTTTCGAACGCATATAGAAAGGTATCATCACCCACCCAAGGATTAATAAGCACCAGGCATGTAATTCGTAATGCGCCATAGCAACGCCGTCGGTCGCTCCTGAACCGGCTAGTCCGACTAAATGCTCCGAACCGATATTCGAAGCGAAAATTGAAGCTCCAATGATGAACCAGCCCAAATTGCGGCTGGCAAGAAAGTAATCTGTGGATGTTTCTTGCTTCTGTCTCATTACCCACCAAGCTATTCCGAGAATGATTCCAAAATAGCCTACAATGATTATCCAGTCTAAAGTCTGTAACATAGCTATTTCCCCTTGTTAAAAGTTGAACTATTTTGTCGAAAAACGATAGATTGTCGTCTGCTTATATTCTTCACCGGGTCTTAAAACCACCGACGGAAAATTAGGCTTATTGGGCGAATCCGGAAAAGCCTGAGCTTCCAGACAAAGAGCGGTACGGTGATTATACTTTACCCCTCCCTTGCCGGTCATTGAACCATCCAGGAAATTTCCAGAATAAAATTGCAAGCCCGGTTGGTCGGTTAAAACTTCCATCAATCGGCCAGTTTCTTTTTCGTACAAAGTCGCCGCAAGTCGAACCTGCCCGTTATAATCGTTCAGAACCCAGTTATGATCGTAGCCGTTGCCATATAAAATTTGTTCATCATCGGCTTCAATGTCTTTGCCAACCGCTTTTGCAACTCGGAAATCCATCGGCGTACCTGCAACAAGTCGAATTTCACCGGTTGGAATTAAACCGGCATCCACCGGCGTAAAATAGTCGGCATTTATCATTAGTTCGTGATCTAAGATACTTTTTTCCGGAAATCCACTCAAATTGAAATAGCAATGACTGGTTGGATTCAAAATCGTCGTCTTGTCGGTTTTGGCACTATATTCGATCTTGAGTCCATTATCATCCGTAATTGTATAAATAACAGTTATTTCAACTTGTCCCGGATATCCGCCTTCCCCATCCGGACTGATGTAACATAGCTGAATTGATCTGGAATCAGCCTCGCGACATTCCCAAACCTGTCTATAAAATCCGTCTTTTCCACCGTGTAGATGATTCTTACCATCATTAATATCAAGCTGATACGTCTTTCCCTCTAAACTAAACTTACCATCCCGAATGCGGTTACCGTAGCGCCCAACGATAGCGCCTTGATAGGAATTATCGCGCTCATAAGAAGCCAAATCATCAAAACCGAAGATAATGTCTTCAATTTTGCCGGTACGATCAGGTGCTTTCAATGATACTACTCTGGCTCCGTAATTGATAATTTCGGCTGTCAATCCCTTACTATTGGAAATCGTATATTTTTTTATTTCGGTGCCATTTGACAATGTCCCGAAGATTTCTACCGAAGCTTGGCTACCCTGCTCCTTTTTCGCACAATTAACCGTCAAAATGCTGGTTAGAGCGGTAATGGCAATCAATAACTTTTTGTCCATCTTTATTACTCTCCTTATCTTTCTCAATTCAAATTCCATTTTGAGTTCAATTATAATAAAGAAATTGATTAAAAAAAAGACGTTTTATAAATAAAACCACTAAATCACTAAGGCACAAAGAATTTATTTACTTTTAAACTACTTAAGCATTATAAAGACAATCAGATTAAATAATTTTAAACAATGCGAAAGCTTTCCAAAGATCATACGATTCTATTTAATCAATAAACATTTCTTTACACTGCTTAGACTACCAGCCTCAATTCGGTAAAAATATATTCCTGAGACGACGTTTTCAGCATTCCAATGAACTGCATAATAACCGGGATTTCGGTATTCATTCACCAATGTTTCGATTAATCTTCCGTTGAGATCGTAAACTGATAATTTGACCAACGACGGCTCTGATATTTGAAATAATATGACGGTGGAGTGGTTGAACGGATTGGGGTAATTTTGCATCAAATTGAATTTTTCAGGGATTTCCCGACTATCATTTGGAGCAATCGCAACTGTTACAGTATTTTGTTGACCAGGTGAACCGTGTCCGACGGAAGCCCGCCAATTTTCACCATTAGTATTATCCAAATTCGGATCGAATAACTCTAAAGTTGCTCCCTGTCCATCAGCTTCGGCTGGCCAGGGAGCTTTATCGCTATAGGTGAGTGAGTCAACAATCTGACCTTCTGAATCAAACAACCGGATTAGTTCACCGCTTCCGCTTAATCCGAAATCCATTTCACCGACGAAATTGGTCACATCCGGATAACAAGCAATAAACTTTTCGCTCTCTTCGCCTAAAACAAGGTAGGCAGACGGTGCGAGAATTGTTCCGCTCGGAAAAGTAAATATGTGGCTGTCGTCATTATCTTTGAAAAACCAATCGCTTATGTCAATCGAAGAATCACTATTATTATAAAACTCGACCCAATCACCCGAATCAAAATCATCGGCAGAATTATAATTAATTTCATTAATGACGACGTCTTTAACTAAATCATTAGCAGCTGAAAAAGTTGCAATTAGGTTCGTGGAATTAGTGACATTGATGCTTAATGATACACCGGAACTGGTAACTGCTCCGCTCCAGCCATCGAATTTATATCCGGGTTTGGGAATAGCCTCAAGGTTCACCGCGTTTCCTTGAAAATAGATTCCGGTCCAGGGAGCATCTGTGGGATTAATAGATAAAGTGTTAAGTTTTACCGTTCCGCCTTCACTTACACTAATTGTCAGGTTACCATCCACACCACACTTGAAATAATTCCGCACATGATTGCGTAGATAGGCCGGTCTCTGTTTGGCAAAAGTTATCATATTATCCCGATTTTCTCCACCAATTCCAAATCGTTGTCGGTGTCGGGGAAGTTCATCGGCAATATGATCTGCCATCTCATTAATGGTATTGACAACCCGTTCGCTTTTAAAATTGGTATTGAGCAAATCGGCGATTTGATTGATAAATCGGTTCCGGATCGTCGGATTCTCGATTAATTTCTTTTGTAATTTTATTGCCCATTCGGCTTGAGCATAATTGCTATTATTAACCGTAAACATAAAAGATATATGATCTTCCTTATGACCGTCCGATTCATAAAGATTAAAACCGAAATCCAAATCGTAAATAATCCAGCGCCATTTAGTTTTAGAACCCGACCTGGCGCGCCAGTATTTCTGATTATTGCCTGGCCAATCGCGATTATTATAATAGGCTTGGGCGGCAAAATATAAAAGGCACTCGTTCAGATCAATCGTGCTGTCAATGAAATTATAAGCCGCATCGGTACTCATATCATGAGTATCGATATAATTTATAATCTGTTGGTAATTTTCGGTATCGCCGTGAATTACTTGCATATTATTTTCAAGCATATCAATATTGTCTTTATCTACGCCATGATGGTAAGCAACATAATGTTCATTGATTTTCTCGCGAATATTGTATATGCCCCAGTATTGACCGTTGATGAAGGTTACCGCGGGACGATATTCGAGATAATCAATATCGAGGTCCTGTATCAGGGTTTGCATCATTGCATCCCGCATATGAGTATTATAAAAATCGTTTCCTGAATTTCTGAGCACAAAGGCTTTATAGGTTGTCAGGTCTAAATCAGGAAACAGTTTATATTCGAGCGGCTCGATACCATCTTTAAATTTTACCGAAAAAGATTTTTGAGGGTGTGCTCTACTCCAGGCGCCATATATGGCAATGATACAGTTTTTCGAGAAGCCCAATTGTTTACCATCATCGTAAAATTCAACATGCGCCGGTCGTTCCCAATCCATCCAAAAGTTTGCCCCGTAATGCGGGTCGGCTGACGTATAGCCTGGACCATTTGCGTAAATTCCATAGTTGTAATCAAATAAGTTATAGGGATCGGTGGAAAGCGAGATAACCGGCAAATTCGTACTTTCATTAATAAAATAAGTCTGGTACAATATCGGCGATGGCAAATAATTGGCTTTATAGCTGATCGCTTTTAAAACCGCGGTACTGTTAATATTAATCGGACTCAAATATTCTGTCTTGTTGGAATCAGGGTCGCTTCCATCTAAGGTATAGAATATCCGGCAATCACCAGCAGTAAGTTCGACCGAAATCGCTGTTGAATAGAATCCACCCGGGTAAGAAACGGTAACCTTATCAGAAGTTCCTAAGGTTTCAGTACCGGTATTTGCCGAACCGGGAGTCGGAAGTTGAAATACCCAATCTGGAGAACCGTCCGTAATTCGGGCGTAGGCAATATCAACCATTGATTCCGGCAAATCCACTTGATCAATGATTGTGCCACTTGTATCACTCAAAATTATGCTTTCGCCTGAGGCGCTTATTTTGAAATTGGTATGCCAGTAAGTTGTTTGGCGATCTTTATCCGAAGCAAAAACGATTAAATATTCTCCAGGTTCGATAACGGCATTCCCAAACTGCCATTTTTGGATTTTTTCAATATTATCGCTGAGATAATAGCCAGTGAGGTTTATTGGGTCTGTACCTTTATTATACAATTCCAAGTAATCTGAAGCATCGTCATCTTCATCCAATATTGCTGTCTGGTTGGACGCCATAACTTCATTAATCACAATGTTCTGCGCAAAAATGAGATTTCCAGTGATTATGAGCGCGAGTAGCAACCTTTTGAACATTCTTGATCCTTGTCTATTAATGAGTAAAAACAATTCTATTTTAACCGCCGACGATTAAAATGACAAGGAATTAATTTTTCTAATAAAATCCTATTGCAGGGAAAGGTATATTGAGCTTTACCCCAAAAACTGGAGAGGTAGGATAAGTGATAAAAATGTGTAACTTTTCAGTAGAAAGGGGTAGCCAAAATGAAGCGAAAATTCAGTAAAGACTTTAAGGCCAAGGTAGCGGTAGAAGCACTCAAAGGCAATCAGACCATACGCGAATTGTCCATTAAATATCAGGTTCATCCTAACATGATCTCAAGTTGGAAAAAGCGCCTATTAGAAAGAATTCCGGAGATATTCAGTGAGGGGCAAAAAAACGGTTTAGAGGATCAGGATCGCAAGGTCCAGCAGTTATTTCAGGAAGTTGGTGAGTTGCAGTACGAGTTGAGTTGGTTAAAAAAAAAGTCTGGACTTCTCGGTTAAGGAAAAACGCCAAATGATTGAACCGAACAATACCGCCATCTCGATAAGCCAACAATGCGCACTACTGAATTTGAATTTGTCGAGTTACTACTATGAGCCCCATCGTGACACGACTTTGAATCTAACACTGATGAACCTGATCGACCAGCAATTTATGAAAACGCCTTTCTATGGTTCTCCCCGTATGACCTGGGTATTGAGAAAGATGGGTTATGCGGTTAATCATAAACGAGTCGAAAGGTTAATGCAGTGGATGGGTATATCGGCCATCTATCCCAAACCGCATACCAGCCAGCCAAATCCTGAGCATAAGATTTATCCATACTTACTGAGGAACCTGGATATTATCTATCCCAATCAGGTGTGGTGTGCTGACATCACATATATTCGCATGCTCGGCGGTTTCATGTATTTATTTGTGATTATGGATTGGTTTAGTCGCTATGTGTTAGCCTGGGAATTATCGAATACTCTGGATAGTCTGTTTTGTATCGAGGGATTGAAGGATGCCCTCCGAAAAGGGTGTCCTGCGATATTCAATACAGACAATATTCAAATCAGCATGGATGGACGCGGCCGGGCCTACGATAATATTTTCATCGAGAGGCTGTGGCGCAGTGTTAAGTACGAAGAAGTGTATCTGCATGATTATCAGGATGGATTTGAAGCCTATCAGCGATTAAGTCAGTATTTTGAGTTCTACAACGAGGCGAGACCACACCAGGCGCTCAATTATCGGACCCCAGTGGAGATGTATTCCAGCGGATTCGGCTCTGAAGTAAAAGCAGATTATCTGGAAAAAGTACAATGAAAAATCGGGGAAAATCGAAATTTAGAAAAACCAATATTGCTTTGACTGGCTTGATCTTGAGCATGCTTCAGGTGCTCTGCTCAAGCCAGTCAAAAAGACTAGTTCGGCGATGAGAAAAAACACTTATAAAACAGGCTTTTCGATTCCAGCTAATGGGGGAAACCTAATATATCAGTTGAAAATTATTTGTAACGGAAATTTACTGGTGCATATCCTATTATAAATTATTTCGGCAATTTTTCGTCTGACGTTGAGCGGTTTTTAATCTCTTCGCTATCATTTGGACCAATGTTTTTTCCCAGATAAGTATTTAATAATAAACTGAACATCTTGCCGTGGTTGGGGTATCTGAGGTGTAGAAGTTCGTGGACAATTACCTCGTCTCTGACTTTTTTGGGTTGGTGGAGAAGATCCTCATTAAAGGTGAGCCTGCCTCTACTCGAGCAGCTTGCCCACTTCTTTTTCATTTCTCTGATCTGGATCTCTTTGAATTCTACATCGATTTCCTCTGCCCACCTCTCGACCTCTTTCTTAAGTTCTTGGTGTGAGATCATTTTGAGCCGTCCTTAAGGACTCTCAGTATGTTATTTACCTCTTCGGTAACCTTGGCAGGGTCCTTTTCCGACTTTACCAGAAACTTGGTGATTCCTCTTCTTATTTCCCTCTCGTGCTTCTCGCTTGTTTGCCAATATTGCCACTTATCAAAAAGTTTATCCATCTCTTTGGCAATCTCTTCCGCATTCTCCAAGCCGTAGCTGTTGAGAAGCCAATATACGGTAAAGGCTGGAGAGGACAGCTTTTTTTCCGCCTCTTCCGTAAACAGGTAGAATAACACAACCTTACAAAAATTTATTCAAATTATCTTCTTCCCATCGTTTAGAGTTGTTGATAATATACTGATGTATACGGGTTAATTCATTATCATCGCGAATGACATGTTCAAAATAATTTCGTTGCCATAACGGTTGCATTGGCGTTTGGCGCATTTGGTTAATTTGTTTTGTTGTGGTTGATTTGAATGATCGTACAATGGTTGGAATTGAATTTTTTGTGGGTTTCCCAAATTGTTCAATTGTCCCCGTATCCGTTTCCGTCCCCATTTCCGTATCCGTAATTGTATCGGTATCCGTATCCGTAATCGTATCCGTAATCGTAGAGACACGTTGCAACGTGTCTCTACGGGAATCACGGGAATCACGGGAATCACGGGAATGTCCATTATCATTATCCGTTATAATTATAATTCCATGTAAATGATTTGGCATAACAACGAATGCATCAATATTAATATTCGGACGAATAATACCGGTTTTCAACCATTCATTTTGCACCAATACACCGAATTCATTCAACATCATTTCATCATCAATAATGTTCCCGAATGAACATTGCCGGTTGTGCGTAACAATTGTAATAAAATATGCACCAGGTTGGGAATAATCGTATCCTGGTAATCGAATAGATTCAACACGGTATTTGTCTTTGAACAAGGTTATTTTTTATTTTCCACAATCCCTATTTCTTTATCCGTTAAATCATATAATCGGTAAACGGAGTTCGGTCATTTTGTAGGCTTGTGGCAGTATGTCACTGGAGGGTGTTTTCATAGTTTTGCTATTCTTGTTTTGATTTTAAGGCAGTTCGGAAAAATGTGTAATAAATGTTTAGGACTAAAATACATTCAATACCATGGGGTTTGCCCGTTATCAAAGAAAATCTTTTATCAACTATACATTTTGCAGTGCCTTTTAAAATTTTTGTTCTTTGGCTATTATATTTCTCCGGCATTGTAAAATTTTATCGAATAAATTGGCGAAAATCAAATAAAAATAAGGTGAAAATGACAACCGTATCTTGCCGCTAATATGTCATATCAAGCAACGATGCGCCCAATTCTCTACTTGCGATTTTTTGGCAATTTGGTTTCCGCTATCCGGTAATAGGTTACAGGTTGCCGGACTCCGGTTACTTCAGCAGAGTTATTTTTTGAATTTGCCGGTCGCCGTTACGTTGAACCACAACGAAATAAACTCCCGAATGGACTTCCCTACCGTTTTTATCAAAGCCATTCCAGACAAAACGGTATTTTCCAGGAGCTTGGCTACCTATTTTTTCAGTATAAATTTCCCTACCGAGGAGGTCGAAAATTTTCATCGTAACATCCGAAATCTTTTCCAAATCATATTCCAGGGTCGTTAATGAATTGAATGGATTGGGATAGTTCGGATAGACATGGAACTGTTTAGGTAAATTGTTTGCGTCGGCTTCAGCTATAGCAACCAATCCTTCTTCGGGCGTTAACAACTTTTTATCGGTGTAAATGTGAAATTCTCCCGGCGCCAGGTTTATCGAATCAAATCCGCTAAAATTGAAGCTTTCTCCGGAGAAATAATCGTACCAGACGCCACCATGTTGAAAAGAAACTGCAGTCTCAGCATTAACAACTCCAAAGTTGCCGATGATAACTACATTCAGATTACTGCCGCTCATCGTAATGCTCTTGACATTGCCGCTCAGTGTCATAATTGGCGTGGTGCTGGCGCTGGTAAAGACGTCATTTTCCGACCTTAGTTTTATCAAAGCCTGGAAAGTTTTATACAACCGTAAGCGATCTGGCTCCTGATAGTAATTCCAGCGAATCGGTTTCTTTCCCAGACGACCATTATATTCAATGGAGTAATCATATCCCAGTTCGCCAAATTGCCAGAGCATTTTCGGCCCCGGTAAAGTCAGGAAAAACGCGACTGTCATTTTAATCCGCTCGAGCGCTGTGGTCAAAGTTTTAATATTGTAAGAGCCAGCAGAATTGCCCCAGGTTAGGTTTTTGTACATCAGGCGTTCTTCGTCATGACTTTCCATATAGGTGACTAGATGCGGTTGGTTCCAAGAACGACTTTTATAAAAACCCCACGAGAAATCGGATTCATTAGTATAACCCATTGATGATTGGGCATAATTCCAATTTGAATTTCCCCAGAGCATCATACCATAATCAGCCAGGATTTTCTCCTCACTATTATCCGCGAAATGTTCGAGAATAACATAAGCGCTGGTATCAATTTCCCATATTTTATCGGCGATACGTTTCAAAATGGTAATCCGGCTGGAGTCACAAGCCGAACCTTCGCCAGGTTTATTGGTGAAACCCTTCGTAAAATCTAGACGAAAGCCGTCAATTTTAAAATTAGTCAACCAGTAGGCCGTAACCCGATCAACGAAATTCTTGGTATCCTGACTTTCATGGTTAAAATCATAACCCCAGGAGTAAACGGGATTCGGCGAGACCTGATTATACCAAGGATTTTCTGACGATGGTCGGCTATTTACCTTGTCCCAATAAAGCCGTACCAGCGGCGACGAGTCGTAGGAATGATTCAGTACAATGTCCTGAATGACGGCTATGCCGCGCCGATGACATTCATCTACAAAGTGTTTAAAGTCATCTGCCGGTCCGTAATACTTATCCACAGCGAAATAAAATGACGGGTTGTAGCCCCAGGATGAATTGCCTTCAAATTCACTAACCGGCATTAATTCTATGGCGTTAATACCCAGTCGCTGTAAATAATCCAACGTATCAATCAAAGTTTTAAAATCATGCGCGTCAATAAAATCCCGGATTAGCATCTCATAAATGATCAGGTTGGTTTTTTCCGGACGAGTGTAATCCGCGGTTTGCCAATTATATTTGGGTTGGTCAATTTGAAAAGTGCCGACGATTTCCGCCGTTTTTCCAGCTGGATAAGGTTTCAGATTGGGATAGACGGATGCTGAAATAGAGTCATCATTCCATGGATCCAGAATTTTTTCGGAATAGGGATCCGCCAGGCGGATTTCACCATCAACAAAGTATTGGAAAGCATATTCGGTCTGTGAATCGAGATCGTCAATGGTCAGCCACCAATGCACGTCGGTTCCGCCGTTGTCTTCGCATTGCATAAAATAGCTCGTGTCAACCAGCCAATCATTAAAGTCGCCAATCAGATAGACGAAATCCTTAAAAGGCGCTTGGAGTGAAAGGGTAATGCTGTTGTTATTTAGCACATTGATACCGTCAACAATACCTTCGGGTCGAGAAATAGACGTCAGCGGTGGATTTATCATAATCGCAAAACTGGCGGTATCGCTGAATCCACTCGTGTCAGTACCAATCGCCATTAGATTATTCATTCCATAATTATATTCCTCTGCCACAAAGTCAAAACTCATCACAGTGTCAGTGACCTGATTGATTAACTCATGATTAACTAATAGTTTTATGACACTAACCTTAGTATTGAGAGCGGCTGTGGTAATTTTTATGTTTACCGTATCGCCATAATTCGTAAAAACAGGTGAGCGACGCGGGTCAGATAGGCTTAAATCAATGACGGGTTCGCTGACAATTACCGTCAATCCTACTTCAAATAAGTTTTGGAAAATGTCGGCTCCACCAACATCCCTCCCACTCTTACTGCCATCAGCATTGCGGAAGACGAAGGCTAATTTGAGAATTTTTTCGCCATCGGGAATAGTTGCGCCATTTTCATGAGAAATGTAAAAAGTACGCGGGAAGCCGATCGTCAGTTTGTACAAGTTGGTTGAAATTCTCTCGAGTTTATTTTTCGAAGTATTAGCTGTACCACCTTGCCCAGGCCAGGGGGTGATGACATAGCGCCAGTCTTTGGCGGTTGCGCTTAAATTAGTAATAACACCGGTATGCGCATAAACATCGCCTGTGAAATCTTTCAAACCGCCGTCGCCTTTAGCGGCATCGAAGTAAATTATGATCGAATCCCGTTCGGTCGGATGAGGCGGATTAGAGTAAACCACCTGAGCGATTAGAATTTGGGTACTAAAAAACATCAGGCATAGCGCGCCTACTTTGTATAAAATTTTGTTAAGGTGGTTATTAATCATTTTTGGTCTCAAACCGGAATAAATAATAATCATATCCGTAACACGGCAAATATAATGTATTATTTTCCAGCAAAAATGCTCCAGTTCCGACCAATAATTCCGGTTCAGTATTGGGAATTTTCGCTGAAATCGGCGCCAAATCAATCGTCGCCATCTGAGATTTACTTTTCAAATTGGTAACAATAAGTACAACTTCTTGAGCATTATATCGAGAAAATGCGAAGATGCTCTCCGGGTCGGAAGTATTTATAACCTGGTATGTGTCCGATGATAGAGCAGAAATGTTGCGCCGCAGTTCATTCATTTTCGTGATTAATTCATTTAAACTTTTATCAAACTGACGCCAGTTGATAACATCCTTCTCGAATAGAGATGGCTTTTCGCTAACGCCAATTTCCTGTCCAGCATAAATCATCGGGACGCCCGGCAAGGTAAATATCAGGAAGGTCAAGACCATAGTCTGTTCAGGTGAAAATAAAGCCATAGTTCGCGCTTCATCATGATTTTCGGTAAAACGCATTTTGAGCGCATTCTTAGGGTAACGATAATACTCTTTCCTCAGAGTTTGAGCTAAAAATTCAGCCGGATAATTGTTTTTAATAATCTGATAAAAAGCCCGCCTTGTATTCCAACCATAGGTCAAATGAAAACCATTAAGATACAAACGAGGATGATCGCCTTCCGCCAGCATTAAAATATCCGGTTTGATTTTTTGGAGGCGGTGTGCGGCTGTTTTCCAGAAATCATCTGGTACCAGTTCAGCGACATCGAGCCGGTATCCATCTATATCAAACTCTTTGACCCAATATTCTAATACCTCCCACATATATTCACGCAAACCGGTTTGATTATAATTAAAATCGGCTACGTCACTCCAATTCTCATTCGGGGCAATTATTTTACCTTGCGCATCTTGAGTGTACCAATTGGGGTGTTCTTCTATAAGTAGATTATCCCAGGAGCTGTGATTGCAAGCAATATCGAGAATAACCTTTATTCCCGGTTGATGGGCACTGGTAACGAGGTTTTTCAAATCCGACTCTGTCCCTAGATCCGGATTGATACTCTTGAAGTCACGGATTGAATAAGGACTGCCCATTGAGCCTTTGCGGTGTTTAGCGCCGATTGGGAAAATCGGCATCAACCAGATACAATCTATTCCGAGTAATTTGAGTCGCGGTAAATCCTCAGTCAGTGCTTGAAAGTTACCTTCCGGACTATAGGCTCTGACGAACACTTCATAAAGGCAAGCTGATTTTACCCAATCGGGAACTGGGTTTGCTTCTTTTTGAGAAAATTCTGATTGTAGAAGTTCTGTCTCATCGGTATAATATTGCAACAGGACATTACCGGTAATCCCGCCCGCTCCACCGGTATCATTGATACGCACGACTAATAAATTGGATGTTCCCGGTATGATTTGATGAGTTATATCAAGGTAAAATTGGATTCCGTAACCGGCATGTTCACCAACTTTTTCGCCGTTAAGATATACGACGGCGTCATCGTCAACCGCCTCAAAAACAAGTGCCAGTCGGTTATTACCCAGCGGTTTTTTAAGTTTAAATTCAGTCGCGTACCAACCGATTCCGTCATAATGCGGATCATCCCAGAAGGCTGGAACATTTATAGTGCTCCAGTCTTTCCGATCATATTCGGTGCGGTAATAACCTTGAGTATCACCGATGCCGTTGCGATCGTACTTGAACAACCATTTGCCGTTCAAACTCTGCAAATTCTGGTTTATTTCACAATTATTTAAAATCATAAGTAATGCAAAAATTAAAGGTAACACTCGAGGCATATTGGTCATTCCAGGTTAAATCACTTGGAGCCTTAAGCCTTTTTGTGTTTTTCAATGGCTTCTTGAATGAGATCATCAACTTTTTCAAATTCGTCAGTCAACATACCAGCAATAATGTTAGAAATATCCATATTCATTCGCTGACCGAAAAGGGTTATATCCAGAATAATATAATTGGTAGCAATTGTTAGTGCCGCTTTATTCTGAGTCCAGATGGCTTGCTCATCTTCTTTCTGATTAGCTGGTCCCATAATTAAATTTTTCGAATCGGTTACCAAAATTAATTTCCGATCCCAATAATGTTCCAGTTTTTCTTCTGGAATGCCATAAGCCAAGGTTTCTCCGATTGGCGGATTAATTTCATTAAAGGAAAAAATTACGACAAAAACATTGCGTTTACAGGCATTTAGTAAGTGCTCTCTAAGGAGCGAAATCTCACGTTGCCAGCCGGAAATGTAGATAGATTTATGAGCTTCGCGGATTAACGTCTCACAGGTTTGCATTAAAGATTGGTATCCACGTAAGTTCCAGAATCCCTCGGTGCCTGATTTATTACTGAGTTCGGCTAAATCGTCTTTAAGGTTCGATACTCGACTGGCATAATCGGTCTCCATCCGCTTCAGCATCTCGTCCGGTGCCAAAGGGATATATCGGCGCGGTTTATCATGAATCGAAATTACGATACCTCGCGATTCTAACTGCTTTAATACCGAGTAAACTACGGAACGAGGAACGTGAGCCAATTGACTGATTTCATAACCGGTAGCAGGACTCAATTTCAGTAGTCCGAGGTAAGTGCGGGCTTCATAATTAGTAAAGCCCAGTTGCATCATTTTATGAAGAACATTATCCTGAAAAATATCCATTTTTTTTCTTTCTATTTTAGGTTACCCCGAAGATGAATCGGCATCGGATTCGATGTTTACCTCTGTCGCAAGATGACGAAACCAGGTAAAGTATAATATTGTTGATAGTGTTACTACAATCAGTAATAAGCTAAGGAAAGTATCATAGCGTTTCATCACTAGAACCATCCACATCAAAAACAGGCACACCTGCCAAGGCACGGCGAAGAAAATTGAGATTATATCGCGTCGATTTTCACGATTGATTTGAGATATCAGTTTTTCGGGTAATTTAGCTCGGATTGGTCCCCAAAAACCAAATGGACGGGTAACTCGGTAGAAATTATCCAATACTTTCTCGTCAGTTGGTTCGGTTAAAAGGGTGCCGATAACCGTAGCGACGGTACTAATTCCGGCGGCAAATAGAAATGACCAGTATTCGGCGGTTGCTTCAGGGGCGATAATTTTCCAGATGATCGAAGCTAGCATTCCGGCAGCCATACCGATAGTATAACCATAACCATTTAGTCGCCACCAATACCAGCGCAGTAATTGGGGCACAATCAAGCCGGCTCCTATACTCATAGTAATCCAGCCCCAAATTTCATTAATATTCTTAATAATAAGCATTAGAACCAGTCCAAGAACTACAATAATTATCGAGGCTCCATAGCTTTGTCGTATCTGCTGATGATCAGAAGCATTTTTATTTATATATTCAAGATAAATATCTTTGACCCAATAAGCCGCACCAGCATTAACAGTCGAGTCGAAAGTTGACATTGCCGCCGCCATCATACCAGCCACCAGAAATCCTTTTATTCCAATTGGTACAGTTTGGACCACAATGGGTAAAACCATCTCGGGATCGGTAATTTGAGTTCCGAGATATATCCCCCAGACTGCCATAGCTCCCACAAAAAGCCAGCGGAATGATAATAAAAATGTCCAGAATAACGAGAGTAATCCAGCTTCACGATCATCTTTAGCGGCGTAGTAACGTTGAATCATATAGTTGCCGGTCCCTCCACAACCCTCGATAACTACCTTAAGCAAATAAAACAGTACAGCGATTCCGAATAAATTGTACATACTATAGACACTGCTGGAATCGATCGATAATTTGAATTTGGGGAGAACGTCGGTCCACTCCTGATAAGTTGTGGGGAAAAACTGGAATCCACCTCCTGCAGCATCCTTCAAAGGCATAACTACAGAAAATTCCGACGGTATATCAAAATGAAACACCTGGATAACTACGTATAAAATCATTAAAAATATCAGTGAACCTTGAAATACATCTGTCCACACCACTCCATATAATCCGGAAGCAACCGTATAAATCATCGCAATGGCGATCAGAACCGCCGCCGCCCAAAATTGCGACGATAAACCCAAAAAATTTGGAATACCTAAAAATTTGTCTAAAAATTTTCCTCCACCCACAGCAAAATAAGTTACCATCGCAATCGTGACCAGAATCGAGGTCAAAGCCGTAATCATCCGCGCTAAGCGCCCCTCTGTACCTTTCCCAAAACGGAATTCCATCCATTCCGCTAAAGTCATCACTTTTGAACGCCGGTTCCATTTACCCATAAAAATCATTAAAAATGCCATAATCAAGGTAACACCCCCCCGAAATTCGATATATAAACCTCGGGCTCCTAAGGCATAGACCAGGGCAACAATAATCATAGTTCCGCTTATATCAAGATTGGATGCCATGCCGGATGCTCCTAAAGCCCACCAAGGCAATGACCGATTACCCAGAAAATATGAATTAATACCCTCAGAGGCTTTACGCTGGAACCATAAACCCACTATGAGGATTCCTATCAGATAAATACAGATAATAAAATAATCTACTATATGCATCTGGCGATCTCCTTAATGAACAATCAAAGAAAAAGAGGAAGGACGGAAAATCCGTCCTTCCTCTTAAGAGCAACTTATTTCATCAAAACCATCTTTTTGATAGCATGATATTTACTACCAGCCCGTAGTTCATAGAAATAAATACCGGAGGCAACACTGTTGCCGTTTAGGTCTTTACTATTCCAGACGTAGCTGTAATTGCCGATGTCCAGGTTATTATAAGTAACCTTATTGACAACCTTACCAAGCAGGTTGTATATCGTCAAATGAACATCGCTTTTTTCCGAGATAGTAAAACGAATTTCTGTAGTTGGATTGAATGGATTTGGAAAATTCTGAGAGAGGGAGAATTCCTTGGCAATAGTGGCATTTTGATTTTTGATTCCGACCTTAGGTGCTCTGGCATTAAAATCCCAAGCCGAATAGAAATTCGGATTGATCGAGCCAAACTGAACCTCCAGTGTAAAAGTCGGATTCGTGTCATCAATATTTTCTATATGGTTAAGACCATAACTGCTTTCATTATCTCCGCCGCCAATCCCGAATTTGAATTCCTGACCGATGGTTTTTTCAGTGGTAAAATTGTATACAATCGTATAAATGGTATCACCAGCAGTCTCGTCACCATTAGTTCCATCGTCATACATTCTGCGAGTAGCGTCACTGGCTAACGTTCCACCCCAAGTTGCCCAGGTACCTTCGCCATTGTTGGACATTGGGCCATTGATACATAAACCTAATTTAGCGAGAGTATCTGGATTGGCTTCCAGCATCGCTGGGGTAATGTCAATGTTGCCTTGAATATCGTCAAGCGTCGAACCAGCCCAGACTTGATAATAGGCCGGACGCAGGTCGCATTCAATAGTTACGGTAACCGCCTGACTAAGTTTCTGGTTATTCCTGAATTTGGGCATGCGACGTGGATCGGTTTCGCTATCCTCGATGTCGTTGATTTCAGCATCGCCGGTTATGACGTATGCACGTCTTTCTGCTCGCGTAACGTCTTCGCCTTCATAATCAAAATTGAAATATACTTCACGTTGTTCTACGGCATCTTTTACAAGATAATACTGATAATAAAGCGGTTCGTTAAGAACTACTGGAACATCTGTAAAAGTGGTCGAATATAGGTAGGTTCCGGAAATTCGAAGCAGATTAGCATCCATTGTTGAAGACAGACTGTTAAAATAACCCATCCGGACTAAAATGGTATCGCCAACTGCAAAACCTTTATTGGCAATGGCATTAGTTAAATCGGCGGTAAAAGTAATATCAACGGTATCTTCCGCTATAAATCCGGCCGGTGGATTGTCATTCCAATATTTCCAAGCCAAGGTCGTATCTTCCAAGCCAGGATGCAGAGCAATGATCCGGTTTTCATTACCTGGCCAGTATTTACCATTCAAGTTTTCTGAATTGTTCCAATCATTACCGATCGCAAAACGATACATTAGTACCCCGGGATGCTCTGCACCGAGAGGTTGTACTCGATCAACGGTATCCATCACAGCCTGTGGAATCCGGATCGTTCTGCTCCAGTAATCGGAGGTGCCTTCTTGAGTCAAAGGCAGTGCCCCAGGTGTCCAGGCTGGATCACAGAAAGGCCAATGGCCAACAACCGACAATAGTGAGAAACTGTCTTCGTAATTCTCCATATTTACCCGAACTAAAATGTCAACAGAATCGGATGGCGCAAAGGGCGGATTGAAATCATTGTTAACATAAGCAACCGCTAAAGTCGTGTCAGTAGCCGGTAAAACCCACATACGGTTGCCACCACCAGTTACATTCTCCCACGTAAAGGCATCATCCTCATTAGCCTTATAACGAACCTTATAAGCCATCCGCCAGCCAATCATCGAATCCGGATAAGCAATCGTCAATTTCCAGTAATCTCCTCCAATATTGGCGGCTAGTGGTGATTCATCACCCCAGGTCAGAAAAAGGTTGTACCACTTTTCAACACCTTCTGGCCCGACTTCCGCACCACAAATCTGGACCTGATGGGTCGAATCGGTGACCCCTTGCAGAGTTGATGTATTGACAATATAATTAACTGTCACATCGGCTAATCCCGAGACAGCAATTAGAGTCAACATCAACATCAAAACAGTAGCTTTTTTCATAGCTTACTCCTTTCTTTTGTTGTTAAAAACCTATTGATATAGACATAGTTGAAAGATTCCCAAAAAATCCAAATTCTTGATAAGAATAATCAAAATAAAAATCGGCATATTGGATTGGCAATTTCAAGCCAATACCAGCGGTCAATCCTTGCTGTTTATTTTCGCGAAATAAAGCTTGATAACCGGCACGAAGACTAATCATTTTCATTATTATTGCCTCAGCCCCACAGTTAAGCGTCTGGCTATTATCCGTAGGACGTACGACATCACCTGCCAGTGTCAAAACAAATTGATTACTATTGATCACCGGCATCGCGACTCCTATAGTAAACGTTAAAGGAATTGGCCATTTATCAGTTTTAAGATAAGCGACGATTGTCTCGTTATTGCCAGAGGCTTCTTCGTCAAGGTCAACCTGAGTAATTAAATCGCGTCCTGTTAATTGTAACTCGCTACCAAAATTCCGCATGCTGGCACCAATCTGAAGTCCGTTGAATTGAGTTTTAAATAATAATCCCAGATCAGCGGCAAATCCCGTTGCGCTGACATGCCAGATATTTTGTTGAATGAATTTGACACTGCCTCCGATTGAAAAGCGGTCGGTTAAGTTGCGAGCATAGCCCAAGCTAAAAGCTAAATCACTTGCTTCCCAATATTCACCGGTACCATCTGGCTCCGCTACCGTAGTTATTTTTTCTCGCTCACCGTAATCTAAGTAATCAACGCCAATTCCAATGATATCATTGCTGGTTGCCATTACCTGAGCCGCTATAAATTGATGCTTCCCTCCCACTAACCAATTAGTTTGAGAAACATACAATTTATTTTTACTAATTCGGGAAATTGCTCCCGGATTATAATAAATTGCACTCGCATCATCGGCCAGAGCCGTGAATGCGCCACCCATTGCAATTGCCTTCCCACCGACTGGAATTTGCAAAAATTGACCGGCGGCAGTTCCTTCTTTATTCTGAGCATTTAAAAATATAGTGCTAATCAGTACTGTCGAAATTATAGTAGGTAATTTTCTATTCATGTTCTCACCGCTATTTTATTACTGCTAATTTGCCGGATTTTTTACCGACCGATGATTCTATGATATAGTAATAAACCCCAAATGCTACATCGAGATTCTCTTTCGATTTAACATTCCAGGCTAAAGTACCATTATGAATATTGCCGTTGTGATTTAGGGTAATTACATGCGCCCCGGCTGATGTAAAGATATGTACTTTGGCATCGTTAGGCAATTTGCGAAATTCAATCCGCCTTTCCCCTCGGCCACTGGTAATGGCAGGCGGTAATGGCGATTCCATCGTATTGGCAACCACATAAGGATTAGGGACAACCTGAATATCATCTAAGCTAGATTTAGCCACTTCATCATCTACATTAGGAATTTCAGTAGTGAATTCATAAATATCACCATTACGGAAGGGGATTTCTGTTTCAATATGGAGAATGTCACCTTTTAGGAACCGGGGCGGTGTGACTTTATCTGAAATAGGCGGAAAGTTTATCACCCAGGAATATTGATAAGTACTATCCGGTTTAGGAATATAAGATTCAATCAAGCCACCTGGCGTTATTTCATAAATTCCATAACTGTTTTTTATTCCACCATTATAAAGAAAAGGTATCTTTACAGAATCCAACACATTAAATAGATAAAAATTAGTCTTCTTTACCAGGGTTCTTATAATTACATCTGAGAAACTAGGATAGATGGACTTTAAGAATTCTTTGGGAGTTTCATATAATACTTCGCTACTATCACCGACTCGCAGCTCATATATTCCGGGATATTGTACTCCAACTATGGTATCGCCTTCCAATAAAGCCTGATCAATTCTAAAGGTAAAATCAATAATTCTATCAGTCGAATTCCAGCCCGACTTAGATTTAATCATTTTAATATCCCACGGATTACTAAACACTAACTCAACGCCATCGAAAATATCGGAGTCTTTTGTTTCTTTCATATAAGGACTATACTGAATGTTTGGACTTTTAAAGACAGGATAATACTTATAAAATATACGATAACTACCACTTTTTAGGTTACTACCCGCTTTTATTTTAATTTTTCCTCGTAAGGTATCTATTTCGAATTTACTTAATGATAAATAGTTATTCGGATCTGACTCACTGGCAATTAAAATATCGTCATATTGAATATTTTGATAGGTAAGCCAAACATAAGAAGTGTCAAGATTGATAAATTCTTCGACGCCTGTTTTATCTAAAACAGAGTAAGTGGATGTAATTTGAGCAAATTCATCTTCATCATTCCATTCAAAATTCGGCTCACCGCTCGTAGGTATGCCATCCCCTTCTCCATAATCATTTGTACCTGGTTTGCCATCAGAGCCAACATCGCAAGTTAAATAATTCCAATCGCCATCATTATCAATTCCGTCGGTTCGTGTATCGGTGAAATTCACTTTATAGGTATGCCCATTTAATAGTGTTTCATCAATAATTTTATACTGAATAACGCCGGTTGCCGGACCTTCCAGGTGTTTCAGGGCTAATTCACTATTTTGTTCATCATAACCGGCAACTTTCGCAGTTGGTCTAACTTGAACGGTGTTTATATCGGTAATTACCGTCCCATCTGACTGCACCGAAATAAACTTGGTATTTTCCGATGGAAAAATATCATTACTGGCGTCACCGTGATCATAGGCGACTACCGCATAATAGTAGATTCGTCCGTTCTGAACATCTTCATCAACGTAGGAATGCACTAAACCATTGTCAGAGCCTAAATAGTAAGAATAACCGCCAGCACTTTGATACAAATCCGAACTCGCCTCGAAAATTCCTTTGATTCCATTGACCTTATCAAATTGAGCTAGTGGCTTGTAACCAGTCAGCACACCATTGGCATCGGTAATAACAAATACATCATTGAAATCAGGATCAGTAGCTTTATAGATTTTATAACCTTCGAAATCTTTCTCCTTAGTTACTGGATCGATACTTTCTTCAGCCTTTCTATCCCAGTAAAGGGTTACCTTGCCGTCACCGGCAACCGCCGTTACCGTCGGCTTATCCGGCGGTTGGGGAAAACGATAATCACTGTTGTAAATATCCTGAACCGTTTCCCGATTCTTGAGTAGATCGGTCAAATCATAACCATATACTAAAGCCAATGAAAAACGCTGGGTATCACCGGCTCGTAGTGGAAAATACCCCGAGCCATAAATGAAATCGCCATCTTCCCCGGCAACTGGTTTGCCATTTTGAATACTCGACGGCACATCAAAATATCCCGGTTTTAACCATTCCCAGAGCAATTCATCATCCGCCATTGGATAAGCATTAGATGGAACGAAATAATTAAAACTAGTTAAACCGATTTGGTCCGATTCATCAACATCGGTTTTATCGAAATTCGGTTCATTTGCTGTAGGTTTGCCGTCATTCTCTCCATAATCATTTGTACCTGGTTTACCATCATTACCGACATCATCTGTTTCAGGATTCCAATCACCGTCATTATCAAGTCCATCATTGCGGGCTTCGTCAATCAAAGGATCACCAATTCCCAATCCCCTTCGATAATCTTTATAGGCTACCGGATTCAAGGTGTCAAATAAAACTACTCCGTTTTGATCCACCCGGCGTTGTCTATAATGCAACAGGTAATTCTCGTCAATTAATCCGTCCAGATCATTATCAATGCCGTCATAAACATTTGGATTAATTGAACCATTTGCCAGGACATTTCCTTCTACTAATTTTGTTTGTCCCGCAATGATTGTGATTTGCATCCCTTTGGTTACAACCGTTTCTGTATCACTGGTAATTGTGTGAAAAGTACGCTTATAATCTTTATCAATTAATACTATCTGGTCTCCTTTATTATATACAACTGAGTCGAAATCTGATTCGGTAAATAGGGGTGCCGTAAAAATTAAATTTTTACCAGGATGTTCTTCAGGTTTATTATCACCGTCATTATCAATGCCGTCATAAGGATTACCGGGACTTTCCAGAAAAGCATATCCGACCAGTCCAACCGGTCCCTGCCATTTAGGATTACGACTATTATTATTAGGGTAATCACCAGTATAAGTCAAATCCCGTTCAACATCAAAGAAAGAATAATCGTCATCATATTCCTGAGGTGAATCATCTGTACCAGTCACTCCGTTGTAAGTTCCAGCTATCATTCCGAAGACCACTTTATCATAATCCGTAGTGCTTGTATTGGTAATTTCATAAAGCCAAAATATTACATCCTGTGCCAGAAACTGAGCCCATTGCATTCCCCGAACCTTCACTTCCAAGCCGAGTCCGTTGCGATTCGCATCTCTATTATCAGGTTTGAAATAGACACCCTTTAGATTGTGACCACTGTTGAATTCAACATCATTATTATCATCCATAATAAAATAACTTTCTTGATCAGCATTGGTTACCCCTTTTCCAAAAAATCCATTCCATTGCTCTGGCCAACCCGGATCCTCAGGATCATCCATTTTATCAGGCCAATAAGGAGGCCACGAATTTTGATCAGTACTCATAGCTATTCCTTGAGAAGACTCATTAAAATAACCGGAAACCGGCTCAAAAGTCCACTGATCACCGGTAGGCGATTCTTCGCGAGCAGTTGCCGGGCGATCTACCGGACAAACTACAACGCTATGGAATGTTATTGTCGAGTCAAGTTCTTCAGAATGATAATTTACTTCAGCGCCTACCATTGGACTGACATCGCCGATATATCCATTGGTATCAAAAAGCCATGCCCCACGCGGACCTTTTTCCCTTGGTTGGCCAATGACTCCCCAGTTACCGAAAACTGTCCGAACCAGATTACCGTTATGGATGGAACTACGCCGGTAAGCTTTCCCACTTTGATTAGCTAAAATTATTTGTGACGTTGTAATCGTCATTAACAAAATTGAGAGAATCTCAATAGTAAGATATTTTATCGAATGTTTCATATACTTATCCTCATTCCTATTTCGACTCGACGTGGTTCGGAATAATACGTTGGGTCGGTAAACCACTCGTGAACCGAATTAATCGGAGTTTTAATATTTAAAGCTTCTACTCGGGCTTCATCGGTCGTAAAACCAGCTCGACCGGTCTCGTCATAAACATTAACTTCATTCAATTTATCAAATAAATTCTGAATTCTGATAAATAATTCAACCGAATATCTTCCTGATAAGGTGAATCGGTAGTAAGATTTAGCATCAATTGTTAGGGTAGGTGGTTTAGTACCAGCATTAGTTAAAAGTGATGTAATATCTTCACTTGATTGCGGAGTATAGGGCAAACCACTTCCCCAGCGACCGATAAAATTTATTCCATAATTTTTGTGATTATATCCCACTGTTCCATTAATTGTATGGCGTTGATCCCAATCTAAGGGATTAAGTTGAATTTCTGGTTGGTTTCCACCAGCAATCGCATTACGGTATGCTTCCGGATCTGATGCAGTGCCTTTAGCAATTTGGAGCGTATAATCAAAACTGGTATATAAACCGCTCGGATTCTGCTGATTAAGTGCTATAGTAATACCTTTTACTACACCAAAATCACTATTAACTAATCGGCTATAAGAGGCCGCTCCGCCATAAACTATAATCTCTTCTGCTCTCGTTCCGGTCAAGTCTCTTATGTCTTTCAGATAGGCAGTAATGTCAACTGAAAAATTATCACTTAATTGTTGCTGAACTCCGATTTCTCCCACGATAGTTTGTTCTGGCTTCAAATCCGCATTTCCAATTACTCCTTGATTACCGGTTCCAGAACCAAGATCAAAATCAGGATTCATATATAAATAATTAAAGTTGGGAATTTGAAAAAAATGACCATAAGAAAAATGAAATACCCCGCGATCACTAATTGGAAATGACAATCCGATTCTAGGGCTAAATTGATATTTTGGGCTGGCTTTTTTATACCAATACTGTCTCCGTTCCTCCAAAGTGACTTCTGGTTCGCCAGGATCCTGAACACCATTTCCGTTAAGATCATGATAACGATTTTCAGGTTTAATTGGCTCATAGATTTCAGGGTCACTGGGATCGGCAAGCACAACACCATCCGGTTCAAAATAATCAAATCTTACCCCGATATTAATGATTAACTCGCTAAACTCCATTTTATCTTGTAAATATCCGGCAAATTCATAAGGTTTATGACGGTAATAGCTAGCATAAATCGTACTATTATCCAAAATCGTCGGATGAATATATGGATTCCAGGTAGATGGTATATTCAATCCGGATGCAAAGTCTATATAGGTCTCACCAGTCGCTGGACGAATATTAAATGTTCTTAATGAAATATCATGCTGTTGAAATTCCAAACCGCCCTTTATCTGATGTTGTCCATTTATCTGGGAAGTCATATCCCATTTCGCAAGGTATGTTCTACTGTCACGATATTCGTGATCATTTTGAGTCCCACCAAAATAAAATTGATAAGGATATTGATAAAGGTAAGCCGGGTGGACATAGGTGGTGCTATCGTTGTAACTGGTATCGGCAGACAATCTGCCGGTATATTTACGATAATAATATGAGCCAGCCAGAGTGAAAAAGGTTTTAGAACTTAATTGTCGCTGAAACTTCAGTAAATGCGTTTCAGCGGTTAGGTTTTTCTTTAACATTCCCGCCGGATTATATTTGAACATACGATCATAATCCTGGTAATCTTTATTATCGTAAAAAAGATTATAATAAATACTACTTCGGTTAGAAAGCCGGTAGATTAATTGTCCTTGAAAATACAACTTTTCGTTCCAGTTCATATTGACCCACTTCTGATCTCCTAACATAGTAGTTGAGTCCAGCAAGAAATGCGAACCATCGGGAGACACAGCTAATATACTAGTTGGTTTATAACGGTTCTGACCTTGAAGCCAACCCCCAAAGTAAATATAGCGCGTATTGAAATTGTAAAATAACTTATCCTTTATTAATGGTCCAAAAAAACTGATTTCAGCATTATGGATATTTAGAGGATTTATTGACCCAATATTATCAAAGATTTCGTCATGTGTACTAAGATAATCTCCAATATACATTTCTAGCGACGCACCGTGCTTGTTGCTACCTTGCTTGGTAGTGATATTGACGATGCCTGACATTACCTTTCCGTATTCTGCATTAAACGCTCCGGAAATTACCTGCAATTCCTGAATCATATTTTTATTGACATCAATGACCGCACTACGATCATAAGAATCGGTTACCGGAATACCATCTATTAAATAGGCAACTTCACCTCTTCTGCCTCCCCGTAAACTCCCATCTACATATCCGGCTTGCATTTCAAGAACGTCGCTAACTTCAGTCACTGGTAAAGCGGCTAGTTCTTCAGCTTTAACATGGGAAGCAGTCGCAGTCATATCTTTGACAACCATTTTGCGCTCTGCAGTAACTATCACTTCTTCACCCTCTAAAACCTGGGTCGAAAGCCCAATATTGATAGTAGTTGTCAAATCAGCTGATACAATCACGCCGGTTATCACTTTTGGCTGGTAACCAATCATTTGAGCTTTTAAACGATATTCGCCGGGCGGTACATTAAGAATCATATATCGTCCATCTGTATCGGATGCCGCACCCAAATAAGTATCCTCAAGCATTATGTTACAACCTATTAAAGGAAGACCAGTTTGACTATCAGTAACTATACCAGTAATTTTACCAGTATTACCTCCGAATAAATACCCTGCAGTTAAAATCAGAACAACTGTTATTAACCAATCCTTATATCTCATCCTTTACCTCAATTGAATTTGATTTATTGATTTTATCAAAGACAATTACCCTTTAATAATTTTATAAACTACTATTCCTTTCGACCCGAGATAATTTGTATCGGTATTAACTGTAAAAATCTTTTCGCATTTTGTGACATCAAAATTTATCTCGCTCATTTTGATAGGTTTATCATTCAAATTTGCAAAGATGTAGATGGTCTCAGTATCATATTTACGCTCAAATCCGAAAATCCCCCTTTTGTCGTCAGTCAATATTGTTTTATACCTGCCTCTTCTTAGACATTCATGATTTTTTCTGAGATTTATTACAGATTTATAGAAATTGAACAAATCTGTATCAACTTTAACGGAATCTACAGGTCTCTTTATTCCAAATGGATGAGTAGTCTCCGGTTCATATTGCATATCATCCCAAACCATTGGTTTTCGATTGTCGGGATCATCTGCTCCCCACATCCCCACTTCATCGCCATAATAAATATAAGGTGCTCCGATATAAGTAAATTGAAAAACAAGAATTGTCTTTTGGATTTGTCGGAGCTCATCCGAAGGACGGTTTATCTTAAAATCTTTATTGTAAACCAGATTGCCACCGTGATCGATCCAGCGGTCTGGATTTAATAACATACTGGCAAAACGCTCATTATCGTGACTACCAATTATATTTTGCAGTTGATATTGAGCGGGTAGCGGATATTTTTCTCTAATATCGCCTAATAATTGATCAAGCTCGGATGGTTTTATCCTCATTTCTCTGTCAACAAAGGCTTTAAGCATAGCATCGCCGAAACGATAATTCATCACGCCGTCAAAAATATCGCCCTGCAACCATGGTGAAGCATCGAACATCTTATTATTCATAAAATCTTCCCACCATATTTCACCAGTTAAATATGCCTCGGGATTTATGCTTTTCACCCATTTGCGAAAATCACGCCAGAAATTTTTACTGACCTTCTCAGCCACATCCAATCGCCAGCCGTCAATCCCGTCCGACGGATCGCCATCACCATTTGGATCACCCCATCTTTCAACCACGGCTTTTATATGCGCCCGAAATCCTTGTACAGGACCATTCTCGTCTTCCCAGATCTCCGGTAAATCCGGAATTCCATTCCAGCCTTGATATTCAAATTCATCTTCGATTGTACTCGGATCATCAAAGAACTCTATCACAAACCAATCGGCGTATGGACTGGCTTCTCCATTTTTTTTGACGTCCTGAAAAGCCCAGAAAGGTATGCCAACATGATTGAATACTCCATCAATGATTATTTTCATTTGACGGGTATGCACCTCCTGTATTAGTTTCAGAAATAATTTATCAGCGGAAGTCCACTGCCAGGTCAAAGGATCATTAGGATTTTCAGTTTGCCAAATTGCTATATCACCAGCCGGATCAGGCCCAAAATTATTATCAATATGATGATACATTGTAGCACCGTATTTATGCGACGAAGCCGATTCAAAGACTGGATTCAAATAAATTGCATTGATTCCTAAATCTACAAGATAATCGAGTTTATCAATTATTCCCTCGATATCACCGCCATAACGACGCAATTGAGCATTATAGTAAAAGTCGCGTTGGTTGGATTTTTCCCAAGGCTGGAGTTTATACCAATCAGCAGTCCAGGGCATAATGCTCCATTGCGTTTGAGGTTCATATGGCCAGGTGCCTTTTAGCGTTTCAATCGTTGGATCATTAGTCGGATCACCGTTCCTAAAGCGCTCTGGGAATATTTGATACCAGATAGCATCGTAAGTCCAGTATGTTCTATCTGAGAGGTTGTCACTCAAACAAATCCCAGCTACTATTCCGATGACAAGCAATCCTCTTGCCAGTGAAAATTTGCCTTTTGGGACTTGATTTTCTGTCGCGTTTTTCAATTGTAGTTCTAATCTGAGTTACTACTAAAAGAATATAGCGTATTAAAATATTTAAGTCAATAGTTTTTTTTTTACTGATTTTGTCTGAGCTAAAGATATGGTATTCACTTTTGGTAATAAAAAGTGGGAAGATTCCAATCCCCCACTGTCAAAATTGGATTAGGTGATACTAAGACCCCAGCAAATCAAATCTTGAGTAACCTCCTCCTCCGTCGGGAGTTGAACCTGTTTAACTCTGGATTCAATCCTGAGTCTAAAAATACTAAAGACTACACCAAACCCTGCCGCGGTTGAACAATATTATCAGTAACTCCACCTAGTCTCGACGCGGGAGTGTTGACACGAATAGTCTAAAGCTTGCTTAAATGTGATCGACAATCCTGTGAATTACAAAAAACTATTACGCGTTAACCTAATCTATTTCTAAAATATGGATATAAGGATGTTACGAAGGGTTATAAAAATTTATCAATTTTTGATCATAAATAATGAATTTTTGATAAAATAAAAAAGCCGCTCTTGTAAGCGGCTTATCTATGGTTTTTCTGTGATTTTGAGGTTTCCCTCCCCGAACGTAAAAGAGGGGGATTTTGAGGGATATTACGGCACATCCGGGGAGGGGGAGGGGAAATCTATCTTCTTTTGGACATTATCATTAAGTCAAATAACGAAACTTAATTTACAAATTTTATGCCAATATTCAAATAGCAAATATAGTTAATTAGACAAAATATTTTAGACCTGGTTACAATAAATTTTTGGTTAATCTATAATATTTCGTAGATAACTCCTCAGATTTTCATTCCTCTTAAAAATATATTTTCTTTTTTCATCTAACTTTTTTTATTGATAATAATTGATTGTTTAATGAAATTATAGAGTAATGAAAAAAATTTTAGCAGTTGATGATGATCCTAACATTATAGAATTGATCACATCCTATTTTTCAGCTCGTGGATTTGAAGTTTACGCGACTACAGAAGGAGCACAAGTACTTGATCTAGCTATCAGTAAAGAACCCGATTTAATTATTCTTGATATTAATTTACCGGATATAGACGGCCTCTCTATTTTGAAAACTTTAAAGACTCATCCAATCACGGCTTTTATTCCGGTGATTATGTTAACCGCAAAAGCATCTACCGAATTTCAAGTCGATGGACTAGTCTCTGGTGCTGACGATTATGTTACCAAGCCTTTTGATCTCAATGTTCTCTATGCTCGAGTTCTCAATTCACTACGACGTTCGCTTCTTCCCACTCGTTTTAAACACGATCAATTTAACTTGCTCTCATATTTACTTAGAGTATATTCAAAACGTGGTTACAAAGTCTATTCCAAATTACTGGATAATTATAGCCCTCACCCGCCCTATTGGAAAGGTTATATTCCGGACATGATAATCGAAAAACCCGAAAAATTGCGTTGTTTTAATTTTGAGACCACTCAATCAATTATGGAAGAATCTTTTCTGGATCGCTTGAATTCTCTGGTAGAATGCCATAAAAATACAACGTCTCATTTCGAGGCTACAGTTATCGTTCGGACTATGGATAACTACAAAATCGTGCAGAAATTAGTAAACGAGCACTGTTTACCGATAAAGATAAAATATTTTAAAAAACATATCCGCCGGAATCTATCAGTTTAAAAAGCTGATAACTCATTCCGAATTACTTCTAACATTTCTTCTAATTTAATTGGTTTAGCAAACCATTTCTTCCCAGATTTGCTTAAACGGTCAGTAATCTTTATATCATCATCATAACCGGTCATAAAGACAAATTTAATATCAGGGTAATCAACTATTACTTGGTCGTAAAGATCAAAGCCATTACGAAAAGGCATCACAATATCTAATAGAATTAAATCCGGCTTTTTAGCCTTTATAGACTCCAAAGCCGTTTCGACATTTAAAGCTGTCGTCACTTCAAATCCATTCTGTTCCAAGAAATCCCCGTAGATTTCACGAATTACCGCTTCATCATCAACGATTAATATTTTGGGTTTTATTGGCATTTAGGCTTTTTGTTTTTCGAGTCCTTTACCCATCCATTTCCTTGCTATTAATAAAGCAATCGGACTAATGATTGCGATAAAGCCATAAATCAGCCACATCGTCTCAGTATTAGTTTGTTCCGGTGTAACTCCGGCTGGGCAATATTTCGTCAGGAACCAGCCAGAATAAAGCGAGGTAATGACTTTGGTCAGAAACCAGGGAAACTGTCCAATCCCCATATAAATGCCAGTCATATTTTTAGGAGCGATTTCAGCTACCCACTGCAAAAAACGCGGTTGCCAGATAGCCTCTCCGATTGTCATAATGATTAGATAGCCAAACACCGAGTAGATATTTGGGCCAATTGCCAGTAAAAAAGTCGGTAGAGCCATTACAGTAGTGCCTAAAATCATCATTTTATAAGTGTCTTTTTGGGCGGTTAAGGCCGCTACCATTGGAGCCAGAATAAAAATCAGGATAGGATTAAAATTGACAAAGAATTCAAAATTGTTGGAAACCACACCCGAAAAAGCTCGTTCGAAATACATCGGTAGAGTCAGCCAATTATGAGCAAATAGAGTCTGAACCGGAATTAGAATGAAAATGAAAAACATAAATCGGCCATCTTTAATGGGGAAATTTTTTAAGTAATAAACAATCTTTTCCTTGGTTGATTGCGTTTCAGTCGTTTCTGGTTCAGAAACCGGTTCGTCCTGTCCTTCCCGAGCATTGGCAATCGCCATCTCGACGGTCTTCTTCGATAAAATGAAGGCAACTACTAAAATCCCAGCTACCGTTAAAGCTACATAAACCCAATATACACCGACAATTCCATGATTTTTCCTGATTGGCGGCGAAATTAATCCTGGCAGGAAACCCCCCAGATTCATAATTGCATAGAGCATCGCATAGCCCATAGCGGAAGTTTTTTTGTCAGTGAATTGCTTGACCGCGGCATAACAGGCGGGCTGATAAATGCCATAACCTAAGATTACTCCCAATATTCCCAACATAGCAACAATATGAGCTTTTTGCCAAAGTCCGGGAGCACCGGTTTGAGGTGCTAATGTTAGAAGCACACGCCCAACCAACATCGTTGAAAGTGAAATCAATAAAGCCTTCCGCACTCCGATCCAATCTACCGTCGCTCCTAAAAATAACATTGCCAATGTTATCCCGGCAGTTTGAATCCCGACCATTTGTCCAGCCTGTATATCGTTCAGTCCGAGATCATTGAAATACATTGCTAAAAGACTGAGAATACCAAAATAGGTGATTCCCTCCAGCAAATACGATAAATTAATTCCCCATAAAGCGCGAGGCGCCTTAATCAAATTAACAAACGGATCAACGATTTCACGTAAAGGGTTCTGAACCGGTTTATTATCTTCCATCTAAACATCCTTTATTTTTATCGACTCTGTCCAATGACTGAATCTATAAAATATTGACTTATCATTCCAATAAAAATTTTTAATAACAAAACTTCTATCGCCAATTTTGTATGTCAGTGATTATTTATTATTAATATTGCATTAAGGAATGTAAATGAATATTCAAAAATCAATTATGAATTGCTCGAATATTGTTATTTAAATTTTTAGAACTTAGACTAGTGCTGTGCTAAATATTTCTCAAAACCGGCAGATTGAACCTTCTGGCCATCGGCGCAAATCCAAAGCACTTCGCAATTGGGGAAGTTTTCCAGAGCTTTTTGTCCGGCTAAAGCGCCCAAAACAAATAATCCAGTTGCCATTGCGTCAGCTTGCTCAGCAATTGGCGCAATTACAGTTGTGGATTGACAGGAGTCAGCCGGTAAACCGGTACGTGGATTTAAGATATGATGAATGCGTTTGCCTTCATACATAAAAAATTTCTCATAATCTCCGGAAGTAGCCACTGCCCCACTGTCGAATTCAATTACAAGTAGAATATTATCGGCTTGACGCGGATCCTGAATCCCGATTCTCCACTTTTGTCCATCTACACGCCTCAGTGCTCGTAAATCTCCGCCGGCATTGACTAATGCACCAGCGATATTTTGTCTTGCAATGACTGTGATTGCTCGATCAACACCGTAACCTTTGGCAACTGCACCAAGTCCAATTTTGGTCTGACGATTTTTAGCACCCAATTGCGCTTTCGCAAAATCAATGGTAAGGTTTTGGTAATTTACAGCCGGCAGAAGTGCTTTAATCATAGCAAGATCCGGCGGTCGTGGAGAATCACCCTTGAAATTATAAAGCGGCGAAATCGTCCCAACGGTAATGTCAAACGCACCATCGAGCTTTGTAGAATAAGCTTCACAACGAGCAATCAACTCCAAAATTTCAAGCGGCATAGTGACTGTTTCAGTGGAACGATGGTTGAAAGCATAGATTGGGCTCTCGGGATTGCCTTCCCAGAATTGGGTGGAAATGCGGTTGATTTCGGCAAACCCGGCTTCAAGCGCATTATTGGCTTCGGCTTCGGTCGTATCTAATACGGTTATTTCGATAACCGTTCCCATAGCGAAACGCGTTGATTGAGCCTTGACCAGCTTGCTTTTAGGTTGGCAACTTGTCAACAGAAAAACACAAAATAAAAAGTAAGGAATAGGGATTTTGAAATTAAGCATTACTTCTTCTGCGGAATCATTCAAACTTGCCATTTAATGTCTGACGCAAACGAAAGACATTAAATCCACTTTTGGCTTTACGTTTACTCCAAAAATAAATGACGAACCCGGTCAAGATAACTACTATAATTCCACAAAACATCTGCACGATGTCCGCTGGAATTCCAAAAATACTATGCTTAATAAATCGGTTAGCGATTAGTACTCCAAACAGAAAACCAAATAAAGGTAAACCATATTGAACTATGGTTAATTTTAGCTGATTAGCACCGATTTGCTCGATTAAAACCGTATCGCCCACTTTAGCATTAATGGTATTAGGTATTTTAAGAATGCGTTTGCCCGTAGAATTGGGGCGACAGATCATTTTTGCACCGCAGGAGTGGCAGGTATCTTTTTCTGCCAGTTCGACCGTTACCCAGTGCTGGTCAGCATCAATCACCGTCGCCGTTTCATCATCAGTTTTGAAATATTGGTCGTTATTGTTCATCCTTAGTTCCAAGGATTACAATAGCTTTCGTTGGGCATTTTTCGGTCGGCAAAACCAGTTCCTTGGTATAAACGTCGTGATCAACCACGGCAAGATTATCCACGACTTTGAAGCCTTGGCCGTTGACGGCTTTTTCGCACAATAGACAGCCGGTACAGGCACGCTTACAAACCGTACGGGCAATTCTACCGATGTCACGATTCCTACAAAGCACAAAAACATGATGACTGATTGGATGCAATTCGATAATGCCCCGTGGACAGGCAGTAACGCAATTGCCACAACCGGTGCATTTGGCGCGGTCTACGACCGGTAAGTTATTTTCATCCATATGAATAGCGTCAAATGGACAAACCGCCACGCAATCACCAAGTCCAATACATCCGTAACTGCAGGCACGTTCACCGCCACTAACCAAATTAGCTGCAGAACAAGTTTTGATGCCGCGATACTCGGCTTTTTTAGTAGCGACATCGTCGCCGCCCTGACAAAAAACCACCGCCACTTGCCGCTCGCCAATTTCGACACTCACTCCCAAAATCCGGGCTATCTCCTCCCGGGCTGATGGACTACAGACCGGACAATTTGAGATTTGCGATTTACCACCGGCTAAAGCCTCAGCAAAATTATTACAGCCGGCATAGCCGCAACTGCCGCAATTGGCACCCGGTAAACACTCAGCAATCAAGCTGATTCTCGGGTCTTCTTCAACGTGTAGTTTTTTATTAGCTACTGCAATTAATATGGAAAAGAACAAACCAATTCCGCCCATACTTAATAAACTGTATAAAAACGTTGTGGAATTCATTTCAGATACCTTTTGAGATTAGATTAATCCAGAAAATCCCATAAATGCTAGGGCTAAACAACCGGCGACGATTAAAGTAATCGGTGCTCCTTTAAAAGGTTCAGGCACATCCGCCAGTTCCAACTCTTCCCGGATGCCAGCCATAATTACCAGCGCCAAGGTAAAGCCTGCCCCGGAAGCAAAACCAAATACGATACTCTCAATAAAATTATATTGCTTCATCACCAAGAAAAGTGCCAGCCCCAGAATGGCACAGTTGGTCGTGATCAGCGGCAGGAAAATACCGAGCGCATCATAGAGCGGACGGCTGACTTTTTTGATAAACATTTCAACCAATTGGACCAGCGAGGCAATTACCAAGATGAAAGATACAATTTGGAGGAATTCCAGGTGTAAACCGACCAGAATATACTTATTCAATAACCAGGTAACCGCGGCCGTTATCGTCATCACGAAGGTCGTCGCCATTCCCATACTAACCGCGGAACCGAGTTTTTTCGAGACTCCGATGAAGGGACAAATTCCGAGGAATGACACCAAGACATAATTATTGATAACCGCGGCTGAGATGAAAATTAATATCAGATCCATTTTTACTTCCTTTTCGTATTAAGCCAATTGGTAAATCCGATTATAAAACCCAACGTCAAGAAAGCACCCGGTTGCAGAGCTATAGCCATCCAGGGTTGAAAGGTTAACGGCATAATTTGATGCGAAAAAATAGTACCATTACCAATTAGTTCGCGAAATGAACCCATTATCAGTAATACCAGAGTAAACCCGACACTCATTCCGAGCGCATCAATAACAGAACGACCGACTGGATTTTTTGAGGCAAAGGCTTCCTGACGTGCAAATACGATGCAATTCACGACAATTAATGGAACAAAAGGTCCCAGCGCCTTGCTCATTTCGGGATAAAAAGCAGCCAGAACTCGGTCTGCCACCGTCACAAAAGTCGCAATTATGATGATAAACGTCGCAATCCGGACTTCGTTGGGAATCAATTTTCTTAGAAGAGAGATCATCATGCTGGACATAACCAGCGTAAATATTACTGCCAATCCCATCGTAACGCCATTAATAGCTGATGTTGTAACGGCTAAAGTTGGGCAGGTTCCTAAAACCATACGCAGGATGGGATTCTCGTTCCAGAGTCCTTTGAGAAATTCCTGCGTTACTGAAATTTTTGACTTCGCCATATTATTTCACCTTCTCTAAATAAAGGGCGCGGTTTTTTTCAATAGCGGCGTTAACAATATCTACGACCGCCCTCGAAGAAATGGTTGCGCCGGTAATGGCTTGAATTTGCGATTTACTTTTATCCGCGGCTTGTCCCTTGACAACGGATATCGGATTTACGACTGGCAAATCAACAAATTGCTTTAAAAACCAAAATGCATCCGTTTTGTTCGTTGGATCGTTTTCAATTTTTGTCCCGAGTCCGGGAGTTTCGGCTTGGGATAATATTTTCATTTGTACAATTTTAGTCATTTCCGGATCCATACCGACCAGAATACGTAAACGGCTCTGAAATCCATCACCCTCTGCTACAAACGCCACGCCGATTACCTGCCCTTTATCATCTTTACCAACATAAAAAGTAACATCTTTGATGACCTTTACGTCACAGGTTTTTTGGCCCGGGATTACATATTCGATAGCTTCCAATAAGGTCTTATTTTCGTTCAATTCAATACGCGGAGCAGTGTAGGTATTTAACACAGCCAATATTAATCCCGATAATAAAGCCGTCACGGTTAAGACAACTACCAGTTTGAGTGACTTATTCACGATTTTACCTCCCCAAAATATTTCGGTCGAGTATAACGATTAATCAACGGAACGAATCCATTCATCAATAAAATTGAATACATGACACCCTCCGGTAATCCTCCAAATTGACGAATAAGGACAACCAAAAATCCGGCGCCGATTCCAAAAATCCAGGCTCCTAAATTAGTTATTGGCGAAGTCACCATATCCGTCGCCATAAAAAAAGCCCCCAGCATCAACCCGCCGGAAAAGAGATGAAAAATCGGATCGGGATACTGTGCCGGATTAATGAGCCATAAAATTCCGCTGAAAACCACAACTGTACCAAGATAGCTCACCGGAATGCGCCAATTGGATATATGCAGAATTATTAATATCAATCCACCGATCAGAATAGCCAAAGCACTCGTTTCACCGATACAGCCGCCGACTTTGCCAATGAAAAGGTCAAGATAAGGCGTCAGTGTTTTTTCAAATTTATAAGAACCAAGCGGGGTTGCCGTAGTAATCGCATCAATCGTCCGTGGAATCGTCCAGGTAGTCATCGCTATCGGGAAACTGGTTTGTAAAAACGCCCGCCCTAATAAGGCTGGATTGAAAATATTATGCCCAAGGCCACCGAAAATTTGTTTACCGATTATAATGGAAAAAGCGGCACCGATTATGACCATACTAAGCGGTAACCCCGGCGGTAAACACAATGCTAATAATAAGCCGGTCAAAGCGGCACTGCCATCGTAAGTTGTCATTTTACGACGTCTAATTAAATTAAATAATTCCTCGGCAATCATAGCGGTAACCATAGAAACAGCTATGACTGTCAGACAGCGCCATCCAAAATTGTAAATACTGAAAATAACCGTTGGCACTAAAGTAGCCACAACCAGCCACATAATAAAAGAAACATTTGTGGAAGCTTTAATGTGTGGCGAAGATGAAAGAATAAAAAGTCGTTTCTCGGTTGTTTTGTCAACGGAATTTGGAGCTGACTTTACTTTCTTTTCTTTTCCTGATTCCCCTTGGATAATATTCTGTTGTTCTTCCATTATAGTAAACTTCCTTATAAAATACTCGATACAGAACGATACTTCATACCCTTACGGCTTTTTTTTCACCTCTCTTTTGACGCTGAATTTCGGCTACCCGCGTTTTCCCAGTTCGGATATGGTGAACTAAAGGGATTGCTGCCGGGCAAATAAAAGCGCAAGAACCACATTCGATACAATTAGCTATACCATATTGTTCGGCTTCATCCCACTTAGCAAACTGAGATAAGCGCGCCAGCCTGGTTGGGATTAGATTCATTGGACAGACATGGAGGCAAGCCCCACATTTGATACAGGGATATTCTTTCCTTTCACTAGCGATTTTATCCGTTAAACAGACAATACCGCTGGTAGCTTTTATAACCGGTACTGCTAAAGAAGCCTGAGCTACGCCCATCATTGGACCGCCCATCACTACCTTGACCGTATCGTCGGTCAGTCCGCCACAGAAGTCAATTAAATTCTGAAATGGAGTGCCGATTCTGGCTAAAATATTTTTTGGTTCGCGCACTCCCTGACCGGTAACCGTAACGACTCTTTCAATCAGTGGTTTGTGTTTTGTAACGGCTTCAGCCACAGCCAAAGCCGTGCCGACATTATTAACAACAACGCCCACGTCCATCGGTAATCCGCCGGCGGGTACCTTGCGGTTTAAAACGGCATCTATTAACATCTTCTCGGCACCTTGGGGATATTTTACCTTCAGAGGCTGGACAATAATACCCCAGAATTTTTCGGTTGCTTTGGTTAGCGCCGCAATAGCATCCGGTTTATTGGCTTCGATACCTATTATTGCCCGACTGACTCCGAGCGCTTTCATCATAATGCGAAGTCCCAGGACTACCTCTTCCGAATGTTCGACCATAATGCGGTGATCGGCTGTCAAATAAGGTTCACATTCACAACCGTTAAGGATAAAAGTATCAATGGTTTTATTTTTGGGCGGATTTAATTTCACTTGCGTTGGAAAAGCCGCTCCGCCCAAGCCAACGATTCCGGCGTCTAATATAATTTTATTGATTTGTTCGGGAGTAAGATTTTCCCAATCGCTAATCGAATCAGGTAATTCTACCCATTCGTCGTGACCATCGCCGATGATGTTTATCATTAGCGAATTATTTCCCAAAGGGTGCGGTAATTTTTCAATCGTTTTTACTTTTCCCGAAATTGAGGCGTGGATATTGCTCGATATAAATCCACCGCTTTTGCCAATCAATTGACCGGTCTTAACTTCCATACCTTTTTCGACTACCGGTACACATGCGGCTCCAACATGTTGCTGAAGCGGAATAGACACTTCTGTCGGTAAAGGCGATTTTTCTATGCTTTTATAATCACTTAAACTTTTAAACTCTGCTGGATGAACGCCCTTCTTGAACGTCTTCAATTTCATTTTAATTTTGCTCCTACACTAATCAAGCTCTAAAAGTCAAAAAATCGTGGAAATTTAATCAAAATATTCCAAATATTCCTTAAATAATTTGGAAAGATCCTGACATTCGATAGTTTGTTTATAAGGAGGAAATTGCGTAAATTTTAGCGCTTTTTGACGGGGGCGAATGGATTCGACGGGATTGAAGATCTGCCGAATAGCGTGTCGTGGTTTTCAGGAGGGCCACGTTAATAAACCTGAGAATCGAAAATGCCAATTCTTTTGGCACTGTCGCTTACGCTTAAGTAAGTGACCGTTCTGGGCCGGTCTCGCCTGCAGGCTGGTTCAGAGCGTCGTCAAAGCAGGCTCGTTCCGTTTATCGGTTTGCGTAAACGGAATTAAAAACAGCAAACTGGCTTTTACCAAGTTTGTCCGCTGGCACGGTAAAAGCGAGATTCAGCAACGGACTACACACGTAGCGATTCTGCAGTTCTCTTTTTCGGACGGGGGTTCAATTCCCCCCGCCTCCACTCATACTTTCGTTAAAGATGGAATTTAGATGGCTCTCCCAGAGATCATCCCAATTATTTTTTTGAATGATAGATTTATATAATACATCGCTCCGCGGTTGATTATCTGTCAAATATTTTACTATGCGGTTAGCATTATATTCCGGACTCTCATCCAGCGGCAAGTATAGAGCACCTTCTTTCGCTACTTCTCTAAATACCGGTATTTGACTGAGTGCCAATGGAGTTCTGGCGATACCTGCTTCAAGAATTGGTAAACCGAAACCTTCATCCATGCTTAAATAAAGCACTAAATTACTGATAAAATAAAGGTCACGGACCACAGCTCGATTCTTTTCTACCGGGATATTTAATCTCTCGAAAAGATCGCCGAGAAAAAACAGGTTATTGGACAGGTTGTTTTCTTGAACCAAATTATAAAGACTGGCGGCGTATTCTGTCAAAGCGCCATTCTCCCTCTTAGGCATTCCGGTAATGATACCGACAAGATTAGGCCAGGTATTCCGCAGTGCCGCAATTACTTTAATACTGCGTTCAATATTCTTCCTTGGAATTATTCTGGCTGGGACCAAAATGATTGGATAACAACTAAAAACCTTGAGTGCTTCAACGATTATGTTAGTTGCTGGTTCAAATTTGAAGAAATCCTGGTATTTAATCGTATTAGGGACTACGATAATTTTTCGTCGTGCAATTTTTAATAATTCAGCCATCTGACGTCTGCGATACTCGGAAACCGTAATGTAAGTACCGTGGGGAATTTCAGTTCGGAGGAGTGACCATGGTCGTCGGTCGTATAAATTAGGTTTGTACTCATCAATCAACCATGCCAGATCATGAGTCCAGATGTAATACTTTTTATTTGGATATTTTAAGATATAGTTCCAAAAAGCTTCAGTAGCCATCAGATTAAAAGGCATAGTCATTATATTGTGAATAATAATGGTATCTATATTACCGATTTCGGCTTCGATTCGCCGCTGAAGGTTTTGCATTTGATATTCGTAAAATTCAGGTAGTGAGCCGAATTTTAAAACCCGCTGAATTTCACGAACATGCGGACTATTTGGATTTAAATCCGGTAATAGACTGGTCTTGATATTCTGGCCTTCGATTGAACCGGCTCCGCTCAGGATTGTTACTAAATAGCCATTGCGCGCAAATACTTCAGCGAACGGCTTAAGGATACTCTCAACTCCTCCTATAGCCGGTGGTAATGTATAATGCGCAATCAGTAATTGTTTATTAGGCTTCACAAGAGGTTTACTAAATTTGCACCGGATTTCATTCGTAAGAAGTATTAATCTTCGTATTTTAATGATTGCCAGTTATCAAACAGAAGACCAGCAAAATTTTCAGTCGAATCAATTGCTAAATATTGCTTTATCTCATTTTCACTTTGAACTTTAAAGGTCGGAAAAAGTTTAGTCATTTTGAATTCGATACGATATTGATCTAAAATGTCTTCTACCCAAAGTATATTACCCATTTTACTGGGGTGATATAATGCCGGTGAAATCAAACATCCATTATCCACATAAGCCATAGGTAACTGCCCGGTAGCAAACGGTAAATCTATAAGCGCCAGCGGTGGAGTACTAATAATTATTTTAGTTTTCTTGATTAATGCATCACAGGCATCATAAACTAGATTAGCAATTATTCCCGAACGCCATTCCAACCAATCCGGAAGCATTTCGACGATTTGGCTGGTAAAAGATACCACTTCACCAACCATTGATGAAAATTCTGTAACGCAGAACGGGCAGTAACAATAGGGTGGTACGTGATGCTGTATATCCAGATTTTCTTCCTGCCAGAAAAAGGGGAATCTCAGATTTTCAAACATACAGTAATCAATTTGCCCCAGACGATATGTCTTTTGAAGTAATAAATGATAAAAATCATGTCCAATGGGATTGTTGGGACAAACCGGATAATATCCTTTCTGGGGGGTATAGGCAGTCCCGAGATAATTAACCGGTGGAGAAAAAATATCCATTTGCCACAAAAATGGATTTTGGAAACAATCTAAAATAATTCCAGCTTTTAAGCCCGCCAGTTTAGTCAGTTCGATCATCCTTGCCACCGGAAAAAATTTCATCGTCAAATCACCGGTTTCATAAGGCTTGTTTATACAATAAAACACGCCGTCATATCCTTTATCACGGATAATCTTTAAGTCTTCAATCAATTGGTGACGTTCGTATTTATTGGGATAATATTTGATAAACATTGGCATTTCGTTCTGAATTTCGTGAAAAATTTATTTAATTCAATCGAAATTTGTCGGAGCGAGTGGATTTGAACCACCGACCCCCTGAACCCCATTCAGGTGCGCTAATCCGGACTGCGCTACGCTCCGCTTGTCAAAAACGCCAGTAATTTAATTGATAAGAATTTATTTATCTACGAAAAATTGGATTACCAGTTATTAAGCATTTCCAGTAATTCGTTAAGCCCCTTTTTAATTTCTGACAATACCACAGCAGTTTCGGTTCTTTCTACTACAGCTCCATCTATTTCGTTCCGATTCTCAGTCTCGATAGCTTTTTGCCAATCCTCCGGTTTCATTTCTTTCAACTTCTGTTTGGCGCCTTCTATGGTAAAACGTTTATCATACAATAGGTGTTTGATATATTGAATTAATTGGATGTCTTTTTCACGATAAGCGCGGTTGCCCGCCCGGTTTTTAGTCGGTGTCAATGATGGAAATTCTTTCTCCCAGTATCTGAGAACATATTGCTTTAGCCCGGTAATTTCACTGACTTCTCCAATTGAGTAATATAATTTTTTTATTGGCTTTTCCATATCACACCTGTTATCACTATTATTTAAACCATTACTTTAATAGTATAATCAGTTTAAAGGGTTATGTCAAGTTATTTTTTTATTTATCGCAATTTCTGGACGATAATAGTACCGTTGGCGCAGAAGTTTACGACGTTTTGTTTGATAATTTCACGGCGCAATTGCCAATTGGTAGCCAGCTTCCTTGCCACTGCGCTTAAAGTATCAAATGAATAAACGGCTAAACGCATGATGATAAAATCGGGAGGTTTTTGATGATAGTATCTAAATGGAAAGAATCCGCAAATACCTTGATAACCAGCGGATTTGGCTTCAGAAATAATTTTTGGGTTCAATTTCCCGAAAGGAGCACAAAAGAATCTGACTTCGCAATTGAATCGTTCTTCAAGTAATTTCTTTGAGTCGTGTATTTCGGCTTGCATTTCTAAAGTCGGCATTCCGACTAATAGATGATGTGATATGCTATGCGAGCCGATTTCCCACCCATTTTGGATTAATTCTGCGATGTTATCATATGTCAGATGGTTGAAATGGATTCCACCTAGATTAATGTCCCAGGTATTTGGCCGATCTAAATAATCGGTGATGATAAAAATAGTTGCCGGGATACCCAGACTTTTTAATATCGGAAAGGCATATAAATAAATATCCTGATAACCATCGTCGAAGGTTAGAGCGATCAGATTCGGTTTATTTTTATTAGCCTGAAGATTGCTAAGAGTGGCAAATTCATAACCACGATTAAGCAAAAACTCGATATGTTTTTGAAATTTTTCTGGTTTGATGCAACTCGCGCCGATTTCCGAACGCCAATCAATTTTATGATAGACAAGGACTCGATTCTTTATGGGAACAAACTCGTCTATGGCTCCACCCTTTGACTACTCCGGTTTGAAATTATATTTGCGGTAGAATTTTGCCGTAAATTCGCCGATTAGCGTATAAGAATGACGCAGAATATTTTCATCTGGTAGAAAAACTACCCGAAAATGATTAGTCCCTCGTTGCTGACCGAAACCGCTACCGTAAACTACTAGTACTCCGGTATCATTGAGCAATTCGAGGACAAATTGTTCATCAGTAACGCCGGGCGGCAATTGAATTCGGGGAAAAGCGTAAAAAGCCGCCTCGGGTTTAACGCAAGAAATGCCAGGAATTTCATTTAACATTTTGTCTGTAATATCACGGCGAATCGTCAGTTTTTGAATGACTTGGGATAAATGAGAGTCATTACCATTCAGGGCTGGAGCCACCATATATTGTTGCGGATGTACCGCACAAAGTCTTGCCCGCAAGAGTTTATTAATGGCTTCGCGGTAATCTGCCATCACAGCAGTAGGATCAGAAAATATTGCCCAACCAACCCGCCAACCAGGCATGATATAGTTTTTACTCAATCCACCAAAGGTAATTACGGGTATATCATCAGCTAATGAGGCAATTGAGGTGTGCGTTTGACCGTCAAGAAGCAATTTATCGTAAATTTCGTCAGCGAAAATCACTAAGTTATGGCGACGGGCAAAATTGATGACATTTAATAAACTTTCGCGATTATAATTCGCACCAGTCGGATTGTTAGGATTAATGACGACAATTGCCTTAGTGCGCTTGTTGACCCGCTTTTCTAATTCGTCAAAATCTATCTGCCAGCCGGTTGATTCATTTAATAAATATTGATTTAAGTTACCATGATAAACCGGGATTTGGCCGCTATAAAGTGGATAGCCAGGCGAGGGCGTCATGATATTGTCGCCGGGATTAATTAAAGCCGCTATCGCCAGCGTAATGGCTTCCGAAGCTCCATTAGCCATAAAGACATCATTGGCTGTTACCCCTTTTATTCTTTTTTTTTCAGTAGCATAGCGAGCAACTGCTTCTCTGGCTTCGATTAAACCCATCGAATCGCCATAGACCGAGACATTCAATTGGGAATTGGCACTCGATTGTAAAATTTTTTCACTTACAATCTGGCGCAGTTCAAAGGGAGTTTCAAAGTCATAAACTGGAGGATCGCCAATATTTAAGTATATAATTTTTCTGCCCTGGTCTTCTAAGTGCTTGGCTTTCACAGCTATGTCACGGATCGCATAAGTGACTTTTTCGGTACGCCTTGCTGGAATGATTTTCTGATTCATATAATTTTCTCTTTTATGACTTTTTGCCATTTATCATAATCAGGATTCTATCGGCTGAATAATGGTTTCAATAAAGGCGTTCCGGTCGAATAAGTAGCGTGCCAATTCCTGTAAATCCTCAATGCTGATTTTATCAATAATTTCCAATAATTCGGCAATCGTAATAATATGTTTTTCGTAAATTTCTGTCTTAGCTAAATTACTCATTCGAGCGTTCATATTTTCCATCGCTAGTACCAGTCCACCCTTGACTTGCTGTTTGGCTCTTTTGTATTCACGAACGGGAACTGGTTTACGATAAAGCGCGGTCATTTCATTATTAATTTTATCAATAACCATATCCAGTCGGTTTTTATCAACTCCGGCATATATTCCGAATAAGCCTTCGTTTAAAAATAGATCTGAAAATGAGTAAACCTCGTAAACGTAACCGTATTTTTCACGAATGTTATGAAATAAACGCGATGTCATACCGCCACTTAAAATCATATTGAGTAAACCGAGCTGGAATCGTCGCGAATCGCCTTGTCCGAAAATCCGGCGTCCCAAAATAACATGGCTTTGCATTATCGGTTTGGGATAAATTTTCTGGGTTTCTGGTTGAGTAATACCGGAATCTTTTTCTTGATAATCGGCACCATTTCCCATATCTTGACAATATTTCTCAACCAGTTTTACTAATTGTTCATGATTGACTCTTCCGGCGGCTGATACAACTAAACGACCGGTCGTATAATGACGCTTAAGGAAACGTTTTAAATCAGACACCTGAAGGGCGTTGACACTTTCGACTGTTCCCTGGATCGGACGCCCCATTGCTTGATTTGGGAAAAGCTGCTGAATAAATAAATCGTGGATTAAGTCATGTGGAGTATCCTCGATTTCGCGGATCTCTTCGCAAATAACTCTTTTTTCCTTCTCGAGTTCGTGAGGATCAAGCCGACCATGCAAAATAAGGTCAGATAACACCTCAACACCTTTAGCAAGATTTTCATGTAACAACTGCACATTAAAGCAAGTCACATTCCGGCTGGTAAAGGCATTGATGATTCCACCCAGCGATTCAATTTCATGCGCAATAGCAAAAGCTGAACGTTTATGCGTTCCTTTAAAAACCATATGTTCAAGTAAATGCGCAATACCGTTTTCATTATCTTCTTCGTCTTGAGAACCAGCTTGTATCCAGAATCCTAACGAAACTGAATAAACCGAATCAACATATTCCGATAGGACTCGGATTCCGTTAGGTAGAATTGTACGCTGGATATTTTCGGAAATCATCGCTTAATAGCGGGGGTGTGTCCGATGGGATGAATGATGATCACCTTTTGAACGATCACTGTGGCTTTGCCTTGGTTGGTGAGAATTACGTGGCGTTTCTTGATAACCTTCCGGCTTTTCAACCAATTCTTTCATCGAAAGTTCAAAACGTCCGGGGGCGGCGATTTTTTTCAATAGAACATCTACCTTATCGCCGACTTTCAAGACGCTATTAATATCCTCAGTTCGACGCCAGGCAATTTCAGAAACATGCAACAGACCTTCTTTACCAGGTAAAAATTCAACGAAGGCACCGTAACTTTCCAGCCTTTTTATCGGACAGTCATGATAAATCTTGCCTTCTTCCGGTTTAGCGATCATATCAATAATCAACTGGCGTGCTTTTTCAGCCGATGCAAAATCTGCGGCTGAAATGAAAACCATACCGTTATCATCAATCTCAATTTTCGAATTACTTTCAGTTTGCAAAGCCCGAATATTCTTACCGCCGGGACCGATTATTTCGCCTATTAAATCGTTATCAACTTTTAAGGTCAACATACGCGGTGCGAAATCGGATATTTTTTCTCGCGGTTTGCTGATTGTCTGTTCCATAATATCAATAATTTGCATGCGACCGACACGAGCTTGTTCGAGGGCGCCACGCATAGTCGAAGCCGCAATTCCCTGAATTTTCAGATCCATCTGAATTGCGGTAATGCCGGTACGAGTACCGGTTATTTTGAAATCCATATCGCCGTAATGGTCTTCCGCACCAATGATATCCGATAATACTATGAGTTTATTATCTTCTTTAATTAATCCCATCGCAATACCAGCTACCGTTTCTTTAACCGGAATTCCGGCATCCATCATAGCTAGCGAACCGGCACAAACCGTTGCCATTGAAGACGAGCCATTCGATTCCAGAATATCGGAGACGATCCGGATTGTATAGGGAAATTCCTCCTCGCTTGGAATTTGAGTTTTTAGAGCTCTCTCAGCCAAATTACCGTGTCCAATTTCCCGTCGGCCTGTGCCTCTCATTGGTTTGACTTCACCAACGCTAAATGGCGGAAAATTGTAATGAAGCATAAATTTCTTGGTGAATTCTTCACGGTCAATATCGTCAATGATTTGCTCATCCAATTTCGTTCCGAGAGTTACCGAACCCAGACTTTGAGTTTCACCGCGAGTAAAAAGGGCTGAGCCGTGGGCTCGTGGCAAAATTCCTATTTCACAAGTAATCGGTCGAATTTGATCCAGTGCGCGACCGTCGAGTCTTTTGCCGGTCTCGATTATCAGCCGCCGCATATCTTTCTTAACGATTTCATCAACTACCTGGCCGATGTAATTGCCTTTCTCCGGATATTGTTCAGCATATTCTTCTGTCAATTTATTGACGAAAGTTCGAATGGCATCATTCCAGGACTTTTTAGAAACCTGCGCCAATTGACGCCAGTCGGCTAGCATTGTTTCCGTTTGAGCGCTAACCGCGTTTTTTAATTCCAGCGGTTCTTCAACCGGTTCAATCGGCCGTTTGACTGGCTTTAATTCGGCGACTATATCTTTCTGAAACTGAATAAGTTCCCGAACGGCAGAATGTCCGAACTCAATAGCTTCAATTAACAAATCTTCGGAAATTATTTTACATTCACCTTCGACCATTACAACCGAATCTTCGGTACCAGCCACAACGATATCGAGTTCACCTTCTTCCATCTGCTTGATAGTGGGATTGAGAATAAATTCTCCATTCACCCGACCAACTCGTACTCCGGCAATTGGACCGGAAAATGGAATTTCTGAAATCATCAAAGCTGTCGAAGCTCCAATAATACCGAGTACATCAGCGGGATTTTCCTGATCGCTTGAGATAACGTTCGCAATTATCTGAGTATCACAGTGAAAATCTTCCGGAAATAGAGGTCGAATCGGTCGGTCTATCAACCGTGACCCCAGAATTTCCTTTTCCGATGGACGTCCTTCGCGTTTGAAAAAACCACCAGGAATTTTACCAGCGGCATAGGCTCGCTCCCGATATTCTACCTGTAGAGGGAAGAAATCTTGTTCGGTAACGGCATCAAAATTAGCTACCGCTGTCACTAAAATCATCGTATCGGCATAACGAACAACCACGGCTCCCGAAGCCTGTTTAGCCATTCGGCCGGTCTCAATACTTAATTCACGACCTCCAAGGGTCATCTTTTTTTGGTACAATTATTTACTCCCAATTATTTATTTTCTTAATTCAAGTTTCTCAATTAATTCTTTATAAGCCGCATTGTCTTTACGACGCAAATATTCTAAAAGATGCTTCCGACGGCTAACCATTTTCATCAGGCCGCGCCGCGAACTATGATCTTTAGGATGAGCCGCAAAATGCTGGCTTAAATCTTTGATCCTTTCGGTTAGCATAGCAATCTGGGCTGTAATCGCTCCAGTATCATGGCTGTTTTTTCCGTACTTGGATACTAATTCACTTTTGATTTCTTTAGTCAATGTCATTTAAAACATACCTCCGTTTTATTTTCTAATTTATTAATTTTCGCTAAACATATTTCCAAATCAGCTTGCATCTGTTTTTTTAGTGCCTCACTCGTTTCAAATTTTAATTCATCGCGGAGTCTTTCGATAAAAATAACCTTAATTTCACGATGATACAAATCTTCATCCTTAAAATTTATTATAAATAATTCAATTACCCGCTCAGATTCGTTGAAAGTCTTTCGCATCCCAATATTCAAAATTCCAAAATATTCGAAATTTGAAAGGCAAGCTTTAACAAAATAGACTCCATCACCCGGAATTAATTTATCCGGTGGATTTACAACAAGATTAGCGGTCGGGAAACCGAGTTTATGACCACGACCCGTTCCTCTAACAACCTTTCCTTTAATACTATATTGCCAGCCGAGTATTTGATTGGCAGAAAGGATTTTCCCTTCGGTTATAAGTTCTCGGATCAACGATGAACGTACCAGAATCCCATTCATTGCAAACGGCGGGATAACTATTACCCTAAAACCGAACTTTTTGCCCGCCGCAGTTAAAGTCTGGGGATTACCCTTTCGATCCCGACCATAATGATAATCATACCCTACAACGACAGCGCTCACCTTTAACTTTTTAACTAAAATTTCTTGCACGAATACCGATTCTTCAGTATTTAGAAAAGTTTGATCGGCTTTAATAAAAAGGACTTCTTCTATTCCAATTTTTTCAAGTAATTCTATTTTTTCATCCACTGTTGTCAATATCGGTAGATGATTAGCCGACGATTGACTAAGTATCCGACGCGGATGAGGTTCAAAGGTAATTAACATAGCTCTGCTATTTTGCTCGGTGGCAAGTTCGATAACCTTTTGAATAATCTGGCGATGCGCCAGGTGCAAACCGTCAAACACACCCAGCGTTACACAAGCGCCATTATAATCGGCAGGAATATTTTCAATGCCGTAATAAATATTCATACCGTAGCGTTCTCCAGCAAATATCCATTTAATTCCGAATAGGGCACGGCTTCTTTCCAGTCATAATTGCCGATCCGGGTGCGCTTCAGGTTGGTCAAATGACCCACCGTGCCGAGCGCCTCTGCAAGATCTTCGCCTAGTTTACGAATATAGGTTCCACTCGAACAGGTAACTTTAATAAAAATCGTATTATAATCTAATAGCCTCAAATCCAATTCATAAATATTTACTTGAGTTGGTTGCAGTTTAATTTCCTGTCCTTTTCGGGCATATTTATAAGACGGACGGCCATTGATTTTCTTGGCGGAATAAATTGGTGGAATTTGTTCGATTACGCCGATAAAATTTTTGGTAATTTCAATCAAATTTTCCGCTGTTATAGATTGAATCGCGGCGGTCTTAATAATCGGAGCAGTATTGTCACCAGAGGCAGTCATTTCACCCAAACGTAAAATCGCCTCGTAAGACTTGGGCAATTTCAATAAATCATTCATTTTTTTGGTTGCCCCGCCAATCAGAATTAGGAGTACTCCTTCCGCGAACGGATCGAGTGTCCCGCTATGACCGACTTTTTTTATTTTAAGAAGGTTCTTAACACGACGTACTACCTGATAGGAAGAGATACCAGCCGGTTTATAAACGTTTAAAATTTTATTACTCCAGTCCGTTTTGATTATCCTCTTCCGGTTGATGTATTTTTTGAAATAACTTTTCGATATTCTCGGCATATTCTTGAGTCTCGTCATAATAGAAGGTAATGCGTGGTACGAAACGCATCATAATTCGATTACCGAGCAGACCACGCACGAAGGAAGTATGACTCTTGATAATTTTCATTGCTTCTGCAATCGAGTATTTTTGGTTATTGTAAATGCTCATATAGATTTTGGCTTCTCTTAGATCAGAGGAGCAAACAACTTTCGTTACGGTTATTAAGCCAACATTATCGAGCCGAATATCCCGAATGAAAATCTCAGCCACGATGCGTTTAATTTCATCCTCAACTCGTTTTATGCGATAACCAGTCATTAGAACATCTCCATTTCCCTGCCAATAATCTGGATTTCGGCAAAATTCTCAACCAGATATTCGACAGAGTTTAAAGTTTGATGCACTATCTTTTGATCATTACTGATGGTTGTTATTCCGAGCAGACAGTGACCATATTGATCATTTGGTTCAATTTCCGCAATGGAGACATTGAACTTTGCTCTTACTTGGTTTTTAATGCGATTGATAATTGAACGTTTATCCTTTAAAGAATGGGTATTTTTCAGGCGCAGTTCTATTTGTAACAATCCAATCGTCATAACAATTTACGCCCATTTAAGCCAGCGTCCTTTTGACCGATTTAACTTCAAAAAATTCTATGCGATCGCCGACCTTAAATTCGGGTGCTCCTTGCAGTGAAATGCCACATTCGAAACCTTCTGCGACTTCTCTGACATCGTCTTTAAATCGTTTCAACGATTCGACAGCACCTTCGAAAATAACCTCTCCGTCGCGTTTTAAACGGGCTGTGGCGTTGCGGGTAACCTTGCCCTCGATTACATAAGAACCGGCTACCTCTCCAACCCGCGGTATTTTAAATATTTCGCGCACCTCGGCTTCACCGAGATGTTCTTCAATTTTTTCGGGAGTCAATAAGCCTTCCAGCGCGGCTTTGATATCATCAGTCAATTCATAAATAATCGAATAATGGCGAATTTCGACATTTTCTTTCTTTGCTAAATCATTGACTTTTGGATTCGCGCTTACATTAAATCCAATTACGATAGCCTGGGAAGTTTTGGCAAGCAGTACATCCGATTCAGTAATATTACCGGCGGCTTTATGAATAATGTTCACGGCAACCTCTTCATTCCCAAGATCCTGCAAAGTTTGGCCTATCGCCTCTACTGTACCATCGAAATCACCTTTTAGAATCACATTAAGCTGTTTTATTTTTCCCTCAGCAATCTGAGCGGAAATAGTATCTAATGACCACTCTTTTACCTGGCGTTTCTGGTGTTCATGTTCAATTTTTTGCCTTTCGGTAGCAATTTTTCGTGCTTCACGTTCATCCTGAACCACTGCAAATATATCAGCCGGTTTAGGGGGAAAATCAAAACCAGAAATCACAACCGGGTCAGAAGGTTCGGCTTTAGTCAATTTCTGGCTACGTTCATCTAAGATTGTTCGTACTTTTCCAAAGGCGGCTCCACAAACGAATGGGTCACCGATTTTTAATGTCCCCTTTTTTATTATAACAGTTGCCATAGGGCCACGGCGTTTATCAATGCTGGATTCGATTACAATGCCTTTAGCCAATGTCTGGTAATTGGCTTTGAGTTCCAGCATCTCAGCTTCTAACAGAATTAATTCTAATAAGTGGTCTATTCCCTTTCCCGTTTTAGCTGATATTTCGGCTGTCTGGACTTTCCCGCCCCAGTTTTCTACCAAAACGCCATAATTGGCAAGATCACGTTTGACTCGTTCGACATCGGCTTCTGGTTTATCAATTTTATTGATGGCTACTACGATTGGTACATTGGCGGCTTTTGCGTGATTGATTGCCTCGATTGTTTGCGGCATAACGCCGTCGTCGGCGGCGACTACCAGAACTACTATATCGGTGACCTGAGCACCGCGGGCGCGCATTGCGGTAAAGGCTTCATGCCCCGGAGTATCGAGAAAGGTAATAAATTTCTTATTAGGCAACTCAACTTTATACGCGCCAATATGCTGAGTAATTCCACCTGATTCACCTGCGACTACATTCGAACGGCGGATATAATCGAGGAGAGAGGTCTTCCCGTGATCAACATGTCCCATTATTACGACAACTGGCGGACGCGGAGTGGCATTTTCGAGGTCTTCCTTAGTATCTTCAATCTTTATTTGATCTTCGCCATAGTGTTCCATTTTTTCAACTTCAAAACCGAACTCGTCACATAGAACCGAGATTGTATCGAAATCAAGACGTTGGTTTACCGTTACAAACGTTCCCAGCTCGATACATTTTTGGATTACATCGGCGGCATCTATCCCTATTAAGGAGGCGAGGGAATCAACTGTAGCAAAATCACTTATGCGAATTTTTTTGCTAACCTCAGCTTCTTCAGCAACAGTTTCAGTTTTTTTATGTCTTTTTTTCGTTGACTTTTCATCCATTTTAGCCATTGTTTTGCGAATCTGAGCATCTACTACGCGATCGTTAGCTTCCCGCTCATTACCTGGTTTTTTGCGACGATGGCTTACTTCATCTCCTGTTTCCGTCGGTTTGTGTTTGCCATGTTTCAGATCCAGACGTGTTTCGAGTTCATCAATTTTTATCCGACGCAGTTTTTTCTTACCTTTTTTCTTAGGAGATTCTAACGGAGGAGTGGTAGTAGTAGTTTTTTCAATACTGGGTTCTGCGATTTCAGTGATTTCCGGTTCTTTTGGTATTTCGGGAAGTCTATCGGTAACCGCGGCTGTTTCCCAGACAGATTCAATTAGCTGACTTTGAACGTTTAGACTATATTTAAATACATCCTTAATGGCACTATTAAAAAACAGCAAGGCTGATTTATAGACTTCTTCTTCGAGTTTACGCCTCTCCATCTCAGCCGTACGACGCGCGTCTTCTTCCGCTTTACGTCTATTCTCAGCTTCACGGCGGGCTCGCTCCAAACGTAATCTTTCGACAATATCTTTTTCTTTAGCAAATTCGCCCAGAATTTTCATATAAGAAGATTCGTCAACCGGCGTCATTATGCTTTTACAGGGAATTCCTTCTTTCTCAAGATATTTTATGATATCATTATGAGAGATATTTAATTCCTTCGCAATCTCGAAAATCCGTTTGGGTTTATCTTTTGGGTCAATACTCATTTGTTTATTTCTCTTCCTGACCGAAATCGTCAATGATGTCTTCGTCGGATAAGTCTGTCTCTTCCTCAACGGTTTGTTTTTCTTTATTTTCTTGTGCCTCTTGCAGGGCGGCTTCGCGCTGAGCCTTGGCGGCTTCATGGATTGTAGCAACTTCGGCTTTCCGCTTTTCCTGAGCTTCGATGATTATCGGTTCAAGTTTATCGAGGGTTTTCTCGCCTAATCCTTTGATACTCAATAACTCTTCACGAGGAGTGTCTAAAAATTCTTCGGCAGTTTCGATACCATAGCTGTATAGCAATTTCCAGTTATGCTCAGTGATTCCTTCAATATCTTCCAGATAAAGAGTCTCGGATTCTGTTAATTCGTAGTCGGACTTTTTGATAGCGTCAATCGTGTAGCCGGTAACTTCGGATGCCAGTCGTATATTTTGACCCATTTTACCGATAGCTACGGAAATTTCATCATCGGCAAAAATAGCCAAAGCGGTTTTCTTCTCCTCATCAATTTCCAGTTCGAGCGGTTTAGCTGGTGAAAGTGCGCGCGTAATCAGAATTTCAGGTTCACTACTGTAATTTATAATATCTATTTTTTCATTGTTTAATTCGCGAACAATCGCCTGAATGCGACTACCTTTAATACCAACGCAGGCTCCCACAGCATCAATTCGTCGGTCATTGGATTCAACGATAACCTTACTGCGATCACCGGCATGGCGAGCAACTTTTTTGATTTCAATCGTCTTATCATAAATTTCCGGAACTTCATTCTCGAACAGCTTCACCAGAAAAGATTTATCGGCACGCGAAACAATAATCTCCGGACCGCTTGGTCCCATTATGGCTTCCTTGATAATGGCTTTAATATTCTCGCCGCGACGATAGCGTTCATTCGGTATTTGTTCTTCGCGCGGCATTTTTAGTTCGGCTTTACCAATTAAGATAAAAATCGCATCGCGTCTAATTTGATGAACATCGCCAATTACAATTTGTCCAATTTTTTTGGCGTATTCTTCGTAAATCTGGTTTTTCTCCACTCGGACAATCTGCTGATTAAGAATCTGTTTAGCGTGTGATATTAAGCGCCGTCCAAAGCTCATCGGGTCTATCACCTCAATAAACGGATCCCCTACTTGCAGATCTGGTTCCGTTTTTCGGGCATTTTCCAAAGTAATTTCGTGCGGCGAACCAGTGGGATTATCTACGATCGTCATCTGGTGATAAATTTCAATTTCACCTTTATCCATATTGACGATGACATCAAAATTTTCGGTCGAGCCGTATTTCTTTTCTATTAAGGTCAGAAATACTTTTTCAATTATGTCACCGAGTTCATTCCGATCAACGTTTTTTTCACGAGCGATCTGAGAAAAAGCTTCGATGATTTCACGGTTTACCAATTTTGGAAGTCTCCTATATGTTTTACCATTGAATTATTACTTTGGCGAAATCAATTTCGCCCATTTTTAGGGTATGAGTACCTTCAGCATTCGCTATAACAAGTTGGTCTTCATCAACGGATTCCAGTTTTCCTTTTAGCGGTGACTTTAGATTTTCACTATGATGGAATACGTTCATTTCGCGCCCAAGATTACGATGAAAATCACGGAAATTTCTCAATGGGAAATCAATTCCCGGCGAACTAACTTCCAGCTGAAAATTATCGGGAAAGAGTTCATTAAATGCTACATCGTCTCGCACCGCGCGGCTTATTTCGGCAATCTGATCGAGGGCAATTCCGTAATCAGTAGTAATTAAAACCTTAACAAAAGTACGATAGCCCTGACGATTAACTTTAAAACCAACAACATAAGCATCGAATCGTTCTACGATCTTATCTACAATTGCTCTTGCCGCGTTCTTGGTAGTCTCTAATTCCATGCTACACTTCTTTCAAACTAAAAGTGGGCTTTTAAACCCACTTACTATGCGGCAAATTTAGGTAATTTAGGCTTATTATTGCAACTTATTTTAGTGCCAATCCCTTGCGAGTGGTGATTTGGGCTAATAAAAGCTCAGCTGAATTCTTATTAACGGATTCGGGTTCGTCGTTAAGAATTATGTTTACGATTTCTTCCGCCTTCTCAAGATTGTTTACTTTTAAATAATTACGCGCCGAATTTAGGAGTAATTCGTGCTTATGAAACTTGTGCGGCGAGATTTTTCCTCCTTTTTCAAAATACTCGGCGGCTAATGCAAAGTTGGAATCTTGTTCGGCACAAATTGCCAAACCAGAATAAGCTCCAGCTGTTAAAAATTTGTCATCTTTATAATCATCAATGTACTTTTCAAAATTTACTCGGGCATTTTCATAATCATCTTTAGCTAAATAACAGCGTGCTAGGAGAATAGTTGCCATGCCAGAACTACGTGTCCGAGAATACTTTTCAATCAAATTTTCGAGACGGAGAATGGCGTCATCGTAATCATTGCGGGCAAATGACATTTCGGCCAGTCCCAGTTCTCCCATTGCCGCCGTGTTGGCTTTTTTCTTTGAATTTACCAGTAAAATAGTCAGCAAGACGACGACCACCACTCCGAGTAATATGTAAGATACTAATTTGCGCTGTTTGCGGACCAGATTTTCAATTTGTGAGATTTTTTCTAAGACCGGGTCTTTTTTCAATTCTTTCCGGGTTATCTTCTTTTTAGGTTTTAACATCTATTTACTCCTGTTGTAATTTTTCCTGTACCCTCGCCGGGAATTGAACCCAGATCAAAGGATTAGGAATCCTCTATTCTATCCATTTGAACTACGAGGGCTCAAAAAGCGGGTAAAGTTATATTTATAGACGATATTTTGCAAGCTACAATAAAGTCAACGGGGAAATAATAATGCTGTATCTAATCAATAATAGTTTCTGAATTCGTTATAAATAATTCGGCGCCACTCTCTCATGATTTATCTATTTCTTGGCAAAATATTAATTTTTTTCAGGTTCTGGTTCAAAATTTCAACCGATTCCGGTGAAATTGAGGTTTCGGTATAGATTTGAGATATCAGAGCCGGATTACTTCTTAAACGCTTATAATCCGTTTCTCGTCCAGTTATTATATTTCCCAGTGCTTCCTTAATGCCCATACCGATTAAAATTTGGCTGTTACCTTTCCGAAAATAACACGAGGGACGATTATATCTTTTCGGAAAAAGCGCCAGAATAAAACCGCCATATTCGGGGAAATATTTTAGCATAATGTTCAAACGCGGCTCATTTTCCCTCATTCCGAGCGCCGGTATCAGACTGCCGTAATCCGGGACGTTTTTAATTCCCTTGATGTTTTGGCTGACGTCCTTTAAAACCATTAAATAATGGTCGAAAAACTCAAGTAAAGCCTCAGCATTTTTCGTGACTACAATATGGACCGGTCGCAGAAAGTTTTCAATATAAAATACCTCCAGCTCGCCAGATTTTAGAATTCTTTTGAGACGTGCTTGACCAACCGATTGCCCG
>JAGNGI010000047.1:10787-17634 GCA_018002295.1 Fidelibacterota bacterium | reverse complement strand
AATAGAAACCAGAGAATTTCTAACGCCACGTTAGTTTGCAGAGTTCGCCCAATCCAGTATTTTAGCTTCCAGTTGTTACCGCCCAAGGGTTTGACGAATTGCATGCCATACAATCGGCTCAGTTCCGGATGCTTTTCCACGATATAAGGCACAACCTGTCTGCCAAATTGTTCGACGATTTTTAGTACCTGTTGGAAAGGGCGATAGTGGTGATGTATAACTATAATTTCCGGATCGAAGAACAACCCCGTCGGATATTTCTGCCAGAGTCGGTAAGCTAGCTCGGTGTCTTCGCCACCGTAGTGGCGAATATCAGCATTGAAACCGCCGACAGTCGCCAGTGCCGACCACCTGACTGAGGTTATTCCAAAAATAAAATACTGAAACGGCAGTGGCTCATTGGCGCCGATAACGCGTGCTCCCCGCTTACTTTCGTACAGATAGCGCTGATATTTGTCGTATGGACTTTCCGGCGCTGGTTGCAACTCACTCACTATTCCTACGACCTCCGGTCTTTTATACCAGGCAATATGACGACTGATGAAATCCGGCGCTACTTCCATATCGGAGTCCAGAAAGATTATGATTTCAGCATTCGATTTTTGGATTCCGGTGTTGCGCGCGGCAGCTAAGCCGCGGTTTTCTGGGTGTTCAATTATACCGAAATTTTCCGGCAAATTCATTTGTCGAAGTAAAGTTCCGGTAGCATCATTTGAACCATCGTTAACAACTATAACCGAATATTTTTCTTGTGGGTAATTTTGCCGTAATAATGAAGTTAAGCAAATTGGTAGAGTCTTAGCGGCATTATAAGCCGGAACGATAACGCTGACAGTTGGTTGATAGTTATTCAGGCTATTACCCCATTAAATATTGCTCAAGTCGGCTGGTGCACTCCCACCAATTATAACGCTGGACGGTCTTAATACCACCTTTTGCCAGTTCCTCTCGCAGTTGATCTGATTCAAGTAGGGTGATTACATTTTGGGCTAAGGTTTTGACATCATCAATTGGACATAGAAGAGCGTTTTCCCGGTCAACTAAATATTCCTGCACACCGCGATTGGCAGTTGCCACTACCGCACAACCGCAAGCCATAGCTTCCAAAGGCGGTAGAGGCCAGCCTTCCCAGCGACTCGGATGAAGAAATATTTTACTTATGTTGTATAAATGCCTCAACTCGCTGATGGACGGCCGGATAATTACTTTAATCCAGGAAGGGATTCGATGAACCGGCTTACGGGGTGCAACGATTATTGCGGTCAATGTCGGGAATTGTCTCTTGATTAATTGCAAAGCCGCTAAACCTTCTTTGGCGCCTTTGATTTTATGCGGATGATAAATCATCAGCACGTCGTTACTACGTTCTGGTTGAGGGTTTTCAATGAAAAATTCGGTGGGATTAATTGCATTACCGAGCGGACCAAAGCATTTTTCACCAAGCTTTTCCAGCTCGTCAATGATCCAGTGCGACACCGCAATTTTTTCCAGAGGCAGATGATAAGTTGCCAGAATTCGCTTTTTTTGCGAAAAATAGGTCTCGAAACTTTGCAATAAATAAAATTTGCGACCGTGTTCAGCCGGTAACTCTGTTACGGCTTCCGCCGTTTGCCATCCGACGGCTATAACGGCATCGCCATTCGGGATATATTTCGATGTAGTATTTCGCACCACCATAACGTTCACGGTCGGATTCGGGGTATAATAAAGGTTTTCGGGGACGCGCTGAATTCGATCAATTAAGGAGGAGATTTTTTTGCGAATTGTATAGCCTCGATTTCCGGTTTTCAGAGCTAACGGATAAACCAGAGTTACTTCATGCCCCTTTTCAGCCAGGCGGTTGGCATACTCGTTGACGACTTTGACCCCGCCCATCGGAATTTTAATGAAACCAGGTAAAACAAAAGTTATCTTCATATTAGAATCGAACTCCGATGGACTCGTAATACTGATACAATTCCTTTACGACATTCCGATAATCATGCCGCCTTTCCACCCATTCGCGGCTAGCCGCCATTCGAGCCGGCAAATTGGCTGGATTTTCAATCAGCTCCAGTAATTTTTCTTTCAGGTTGGAAATACCGGCATTCACGAACGGATGATCAGGTATAAAATTTTCGTAAGTGGGATTTAAATAAGTCACGCAAACCAATCCCAGCGAAAGTGCCTCCAATGAATTCATACCGTAGCCCCAGGCATGATCGGTAATTTGGTCAATGTAAATATCAGCCTGTTTCTTCAGCTCGATCACTTCGGAATGTGGTTGATTCTCGATGAAAATAAAACGAATACCGTGACTCCGTTCGAGTTCCTCGCAGACGTGGATGATTTCATCAGAGCCTTTTATTCGGCGATTCGTGGTTGCATGGCAGATCGTCAGCGGTTTGCCAGGCGTATTTTTCGGCTGAAAAGCCAGCACGTCATACGGTAAAAAAAGATATTTCAAGTTCGGATGGCGAAAGGTCAAATCCAGTTCGCTGGTTAAATTCAAGTCGCTGATTTTATCCATTTCCGGAATGACGCCGCGGTTGCGCATATCCTGCCCATGATAGGAGCAGATGATTTTTTTGCCGCGTGACTTCATTTTTTTAGCAAAACGCGCGTCGCGGTAAAAATCTGCGCCCCATTCGAAATGGTAAACATCAAAATTTTCCAATCCATATTCCCGAATGGCACGGTCAATAATCGGTTGCCACAATATTTCGCGCATTCGGAAAAGCTTTTTCTGCCAGTTCGGCGGATTCCAGTAAGGTGGATAGCCGGGTAAAGCGGCGTATGGATCGCGGCGATCTATATGGCGAATGAAAGCCAGCCGCGGCTTAATAAACCACGGTTTAGACGCAATCAGTGGCAGATTCAAACAAATGTCTTCCGGGTAACCGCCTGAACTGCGATACCAGGTTACATACCGGCAGACATTGCCGTTCAATTCATGTGCCCGTTTCCAGTAAGTAAGCGTGCCGACAGTATTTTCTGGTGAAATATATAGAATCTTCAACACGATTGAAAAATAAGCAATTCAGGATTAATTGTGAATCGAAAAGTTCTACAATTAAAATTCCTTCAAATTAATTTTAAAACCTATTCCACTTAGATTTTATGGTATATTGGTTTGCAAATGGTGAGTATATTGGTAAATCATATTTTACAAATTGTAATGTTTTTATAAATTAAATAAGTAGTGGAAAACCAAAATGATATATAAACCCAGAAATTCCCAGCGCTGTATGAATTATTCAAGACTCGTAATTTCATCAGGGGTTTGCCGACTGACACTTTATAATTATCTCAACTTTATCTAGGCTGAAGAAATACAGTGAACATCTTCATTGTTCCGTCGTGGTATCCATCAAAACTCTCGCCTGAAAACGGCACATTCTTCCGCGACCAGGCTCAGATACTTGCGAAATACGGCGATGATGTCACGGTAATCGTAGATCTGGTGCATTCTTTTAAAAACTTGCTGCGGGTTAGAAGATTTAGTACTGTCAAGTTCCAACCGGAAAATCTCGGCGGCGTTATCGAATATCGTCAGGAAACCTTAAACTGGTTTCCGAAACGACCTCAAAAAACTTATTTTTCCCAACGGCGGCGCTTGATCAAACTACTTGAAAGGGCGATTGCCGAGCGCGGCCGACCGGATTTAGTCATCGCTCACTCGTCATTATTTGCCGGAGCAGAACTCGCTCGGTGGCTGAAAGACAACGACATCCCGATGATTGTCACCGAACATCTTATGCATTTTTTGAAACCGGAAATGCTAACTGAATTCTATAAAGACTGTATCCACGAAGCGTATTGCTACGCCGACCGAATCGTGGCTACCAGTTCCCGATTGCGGGATTCGATTGCGGTTCAATTCCCAGAATTTCCCACCAAAATCGTCGTTGTCCCGAATCCGGTAGATATATCGGCTTTTTCTCTCGCTTCCGAGGGAAAAAAGGCACTAAAACCATTTGTCTTTCTTTGTGTGGCTCTTCTGCGCCCCGAAAAAAGGCTCGACCTTCTGCTGAGAGCTTTCGCCACCGTTCTGCAAAATAATCCTGATACCCAGCTTGTTCTCGTAGGAGATGGGCCGCAACGTCTAAATATAGAGCACCTAATTTCTAATTTGAACCTGCAAAGTTCCGTTACTCTGACCGGTTATTTGCCGCAGACCGAAATCGCTGGCTGGATGCAAAAATGCCACACGCTAATTTTACCCAGCGAGGTCGAGACTTTTGGCCTGGTTCTGGTCGAAGCTATGGCTTGCGGTCTGCCAGTCATTGCAACCCGCTGTGGTGGCCCGGAAGATATTGTCACCCCCGAAACCGGGTTTTTGGTGCCAGTTAATGACGTTACTGGTCTGACCGAAGCAATGCAAAAAATGATTATCGAATATTGTCAATTCGATTCTCAATCCATTCGACAAACAGTTATAGATAAATTCAGCGATCATAAATATTACTGGGCAATTCACAATCTCTATGATGAGATTATGAATAACTCTCCTAAACTAAAGTGAATTTTCGTTTGTTACTTTTTTTTCAGAATCGGCAATATTCTACCCTTCAATGGCAAGAGAAGAATTCCACCAATTCCCAATAACCCGATTCCAGTAGCTATTACCCGGTAAATAACCGAATCTCCCCAGATAGCAACCAGATAAGCCGCCGCGGTCAAAACAATGATCGCTCCAATTTTATACCAATCGTATTTTATCGGATAATATTTCCGGTTAAAAAACCAGATGGCAATTACCATCGCAAGATACGCCAGAACAGTCGCAATCGCCGCCCCGCTCATTCCCAGGCGCGGTATGAACACAATATTTAGAATTATATTAGTAGCCGCGCCTAATCCGCGAAAAACCGGCTCCCATTTAGTTTTTTCCAGAAGAAAAATACTCGGTAATTGCAACAAATAAAGTGCTTGAAAAAAGTAAGCCAGCATTATGAGCGGTGTGACACTCGTACCAGCCCAAAATTCCGCACCGATCAAATATCGGCCGGAAATTTTAATCCTCACGATATAATTCATCCAGATACTAAAAAACAACCAGCAGAAAGCCAATCCCCCGATAACAAAAAAGGAAACCCTGGCAATAATATTAGGAGTATTTTGCTCACGCCGCGCTTTCAGGAAAAAGGGCTGCCAGGCGGAATTAAACGCCAGCACGAAAACCAGCATAACCGCGGCTAATTTATAGCCAACGCCATATAATCCAACCGTCTCCATATCGGTAAAATATTCGAGGAACCAGCGATCGGATAAATCCAAAATCATTGCGAAAATTCCTGCCGGTAGAAAGGGGAACCCGAACCTGACTAAATTCCTGATGTATTTGCCTGAAATCAAGCGTAAATCCAGCCGTTTCAGTACCAGTGGTAAAAGTCCCAGCCAGATCATTCCCGATGTTAGAATATTACTGTAAAAAATTCCCACCAAGCCAAGCCTGCGATGCACTACCAGAAAAATATTCAATCCCATTGCCAACAAGACATTTGCCAAACTGAACGAGATGAAAGTCAGCGGGCGGCCTTCCGCTCGTAAGACGAGCAAGGTCAAGCCATTCAAGGTATCGAAGAATAAAATAATCAAGCACCAAACGAAAATATGGGGATCGCTCACGCGTAGTACGGCTTGCGATAGGCTGTTGCGCGCTAAAAAAGCTAATCCCAGAATTAGCAAATTCGAAATCAGAACTAGCGAATAGGCACTCGAAAAATAATTCTTACCTTCGCGGTCATTTCCGGTATAGAAATTCAGCAGGGCGGCGTCCGTGCCATATGGTAAAATAATCACCATAAATCCCAGAAAAGCATAAGCAATCGTTATAATGCCGTTCTGAGTTTTATCGAAAACATTGGTGTAAATTGGAAGTAATAGAAAACTTACCAGGCGATTCAGCACTAATCCGCCTAAGTAAAGCGTCGATTCTTTGAAAAATTTTCTGAAATTACCCGACATATTCAGTTTTTATGATGCGAGGCAGTTTTGGAAAATATCTGTTTCAATTTCGCTATCTCGGAACTCTTGAAAAAACCAGCCAGCCATAAAAGAAGCGGATAAACTACCAGAATAGTGATTCTAATTGTTAGATTCGGTCTGAATAGCCAAATAGGAATCCCACCAGCCAGAGTTAATAGAAACAAAAGCCCAACTCGCCGCAATTCATAAGGCACCCGGAAAAGGCGTTGCGAAACAAAATAACTGCATACAGCTAAAGTAAAATATCCAATCAAGGATGAAAAAGCCGAACCGAGAATTCCGAGGCTCGGAATAAGTATAAAATTAAAGCCCACATTTACCAAAGCCGCAAAAATAGTCAGGTAAGCCAGATAACGGGTCTTCTTTTCAAAATAAATTCCCGGGAGAAACATCTGGTATATTCCAAGAAAAACATATCCCATCAAAATAATCGGCACCATCGGCTCGCAAGATTGATATTCCTTACCGATTAAATAAATCTGACCAATGTGGAAACGCACAATTTCCGGCATTAGAGCAGTCAGCACCAACCAGAAAATCAGCTCAACCAACACGAAATAGGTGAAAATCCGAGCAAATAACAGGCGCGACGATTCCTGCGGGCCAGCTTTCAGGAAAAAGGGTTGCCAGGCGTAGTAAAATGCGTTCGTTAAAAGAAGCATAAATATTCCCAATTTGAAACCGGCGCTAAAAACGCCCACCGCCTCCAAACCCATCAAGTGTTCCAGAATATAACGGTTAAGCATTTCCATACAAACCGTAGCTAGCCCGGCGGGAATGAAAGGCAGACCGAAAAGTACCAAATTGCGGGCACTTTCTCCCGAAAACTGCAGACTTAACCTTGGAATAATTAAAATGAAAAGTATAGTAGTTGTAA
>JAGNGI010000047.1:0-10687 GCA_018002295.1 Fidelibacterota bacterium | reverse complement strand
ATACAAACCGTAGCTAGCCCGGCGGGAATGAAAGGCAGACCGAAAAGTACCAAATTGCGGGCACTTTCTCCCGAAAACTGCAGACTTAACCTTGGAATAATTAAAATGAAAAGTATAGTAGTTGTAACGGCAGATGTTATCAGATTACTCTGAAAGATTCCAGCAACTCCGCGCTGAAGATGAGCGACAAAATAAATATTCAGCCCGAACATCATAATAACATTCAGAAGCCGAATACTCATAAATCGAATCGGCTGTTCTTCAAGACGTAGAAGCGCAAACGGCACGTGCGCAATGGCATCGAAAAAAAGAATTCCCGCCGAATACCGCAGGAGTTCACCACGCGCCGCGTCGCCTAATAGAACGCGCCCGAGAAATCCGCTGTAACCGTAAATCAAACCACTCAGAATCAAACTGGTCGAGATCGTTAACCAGATCGAAGTTGATAACAAGCGCTTCCTTACAGCCGGTTCGGTGCTTTCGCCATAATAGCGCATCATCGCCGAATCCAGCCCGTAATTGAAAATAATTATCATAAACCCGTTGAAAGCAAAGACCAGAGACGCCAAACCGTATTCAGCCGCCGGCAGAATATTCGTATACAAAGGCAATAGTAAAAAAGTCACCAATCGGGCTAAAATGGTACCGACGCCATAAATCAAAGTTTGCTTGGTGAGACTACGAATACTTGAAGTCATATTAATTAAATATCGAAAAACGCCCAAATATACGAACTTTTCCGCAGAATCAGCGCCAACTGTAGGACAGGCATTCTTGCCTGTCTATTTCTATTCACTATCCACCAAGTACTTCCTAATTCCCCGCCGTTTCCTTGATTTATTGTAAAACCGCTAAAATTTATTCTAAAGATCGAGATATAATGTGTCCCGCAGAATGCCGCTCGAACCAAATCCCTCCTTAAATCGAGCTAGTCCGAAATTCGGCTCCATATTTACAGTAAAAATACCAAAGTCGAGAAACTTAAAACCCTGCGCAATACATCTTTTTATAATTTCATAAAAAAGGAGATTGACGCCGCGATATTCCTGCCGTTCTTCGTTGTGGCTAATGTAAAAAGCCAGTGATACTTGCGGATTACAATCGAACATTACCACTCCGGCGACCATTTCATCGGCCAGATAAGCCCCGAACAGATGAATCTTTTCGGGAAATAGATCCTTTAATTGCACCAGTTCTTCCAATGTATGAGTTGGTTGAACGCCGTGGCGGATTTTGAGGTTTTTCTTTAAAATTTTATAAAAATTGGCATAATCCTGCGATTCCCGCACGACCACGCCTAATTTTTGCGCCCGCCGGAAAGCCGTTCGGTTAGATGGTTTAAACTTCGCGACATTCAGGTCGATATTTTCTTCCAATGAAACGATACTCGAAACTTCACGCTTCAAATACTGGAAGCCGTGCTGAATCAGCGCAAAATCTATATAATTGGATAAACGCCGGTTATAAATAATCGGTGGTAGAGTTAGCACGATGCGCTTGATTCGTTCCCGTCGCGCATATTCAATCAATTTTTCCACGAGTTCATAAGCATTTTTAATACTAAGCCCTTCGCGGTAAACAAATCCTCCGTAACTTGCCCCGCGATGCGACCAGAGGGTATCATAGCCGTCCCAATTCCCGCGCGTCGCCGGAAATAGTGCAAACAGCTCCGCCTCCTGACGAAAAATCAGCGAAGCATCTTCGAAGCGCCCCTTGGGATGATACGATAGAAATTGGCAAGTATGGAAGATAGTCCCATTGACGCTCTGGTAAACGAACCTATCCCACTGATCATCTGGAAAATCCTGTTTAATCTCAACCGTAATGGACATTTTGTTTCCTCAAAAAAGTCGGCTTGAATTTAAATTCAACTACCGGCTAAATCAAATCCAATTCACAAAACGGACATTTCATCATATAATCTCCGGATGAAATTTTATAAGATTGTCGGTGATTATAGGCAATTTTTTGATGATTTCTTAATTTTCTTTGGTCGGCGTTCGCGCTTTTATTGAAAAATATCCGAGAGCTGATTAAATTGACAGCGTATTTGAATTATCTTAAAAAATCGAAGCAAATAAGGAGTAATTAATGAGTACAATTATCGAAGTAAATGCCCGTGAAATTCTGGACTCGCGTGGTAATCCGACCATCGAAGTAGAAGTCTTGACTGAAAGCGGTTTTTACGGCAGTGCCGCCGTCCCGTCCGGCGCTTCCACTGGCGAACACGAAGCCGTGGAATTACGCGACGGCGATAAATCGCGCTACCTTGGCAAAGGCACTTTAAAAGCCGTGCAAAATGTCAACGACATCATTGCCCCCGAAATCATCGGCGAAGATGTTCTGGATCAAGCTTTTATTGACAATCTTATGATTGAACTCGATGGAACACCCAACAAAGCCAAACTCGGCGCTAATGCAACTCTCGGCGTTTCCCTGGCTGTAGCTCGGGCGGCGGCTAATTTCGTCGGCTTGCCGTTCTATAAATACATCGGCGGCGTCAACGCCCGCGTTCTGCCGGTTCCGATGATGAATATCCTGAACGGCGGTAAACATGCCGATAATAATGTAGATCTACAGGAATTTATGATTTTCCCAGTCGGCGCCAAATGTTTCGCCGAGGCTCTGCGGATGGGCGTGGAAACCTTTCATCAATTAAAAAGTGTCTTGAAGAAAAAAGGTATGAATACGGCCGTCGGAGACGAAGGCGGATTTGCGCCCAATTTACGCAGTAATGAAGAAGCCATTGAGGTGATTTTAGAAGCCGCCGCCAAGACCGGTTATAAAATTGGCAGCGAATTATTCATAGCTCTCGACCCAGCTTCATCCTCGTTTTACAACACTGAAACGAAAAAATATGAACTAAAATCGGAAAATCGCAGTTTGTCTTCTGAAGAAATGGTTGATTATTATAAAAATTTAGTGGATAAATATCCGATTATTTCCATTGAAGATGGTATGGCGGAAGACGATTGGGACGGCTGGAAGCTAATGGTCAAGAAACTCGGCAATCGAATTCAAATCGTCGGCGATGATCTAACCGTTACCAATGTCGAGCGTCTATCGCGCGCCATCAAGGAAAAAGCCATCAACTCAATATTGATCAAGCTGAATCAAATTGGTACTTTGACTGAGACTCTGAACGCTATCGAGCTTGCCCATCGCAGTGGATTCACTACCGTCATTTCCCATCGTAGTGGCGAAACCGAAGACACGACTATCGCTGACCTGGCGGTGGCGGTCAATTCTGGCCAGATTAAAAGCGGTTCTGCCTGCCGCACAGACCGCATTTGCAAATACAACCAGCTCCTGCGAATAGAAGAAGAGCTGGCTGACGACGCCATTTTTGGAGGAACGCGCCTATTTAAATGAGAAAAAGCCGTCCAAAATCTATTAAAAGTAAAGACGGTTCCGGTTATTTGCACAAACTTTACTGGATTCTCGGAATACTTTGTGCAATTACCCTTTTCATCATTTTTTTTGTAATTGGCGATTATGGTCTTTACCAAATCTACTTACTCAACAAGCAGAAAGAACAGATTGAAAATCATCTAGTAGAGTTGCAATATACGCAGGATTCTTTATTGATCGAGAAAACCCGATTGGAAAGCGACCTGCAGTATATCGAAAAATTAGCCCGTGAAAAGTATCGAATGGCTAAGAAAGGCGAAAAAGTCTTTCGCGTTATCGAAAAACCGGTTGAGCGTCTAAATTAAACGAGCGCGATTACTGCTCTGAAAATTGGCGTTAAATCACGGAATTTATATCTTTCACCAGTTGAATTGGTAAATTAAAGCCCGTTCTCACAACCTGCGGGCGCTTTGAAGGAGGAAAATATGGAAAAGCGATTTTTATTTTGCTTGTTATTGTGCATTGGTACAGCTCAAGCCGCTTTCGAAATTCATCAGGCTTCTCCGATCATTATTGCCGGTGGTGGAACTATATCAGTGTTCCCCGATGGATCAAATCCGGCATCCTTAGTTGAGAAAAAAGGCTTATCTACCTGCTGTAACTTCTCCAACCTATACGGTATTAAAAACCTGCAAACCTGGGACATTGGTCTATTTTACAACCACCACTCCAAAACCGGCTTGGCTTTGCGACTAAACACATTAGGGAATCTGGTTTACCAGGAAAAAACAATCGGTTTTTCCCTCGCCCGCAAGATTTCATCGCTAATTTCTCTCGGAGCAACCGTCAATTATTACGATTTGACAATTTCCAACTATCCACGAACCGGTGCTATAGGACTGAATTGCGGCTTAAAATTGTTTCCCGACTCGACTCTCGGCTTCGCTATTTTATTTGAAAATCTCAATGCACCCAAAATTTGCGATCGCCAAGAACCTTTGCCTCAGGTTTTCGCTTTCGGTTGGCAATGGAAGCCGATTCGGCGCGGTGAGCTATCGGGTGAAATTTTCAAAGACACGCGTTTCCCATTCACCTGGCGGAGCGGAATTCGATTTGAGGTATTTCGCGGATGCAATTTGCTAGCCGGTGTTCAATTCAATCCCGATCGGCTTTCGGGCGGTTTGGAGTTCGCCTGGTATAAATTCCAGATAGCCGTGGCGTTTTTACATCATCCAACTTTGCCTTATACCGTTTATTATCAATGCGGCTTAAATTTCTAATTGGACTTTTATTTAGTTATCTGATAATTACTATTGCCGAAGCCCCGGCATTTGGTCAAAATGATTTATCGGCAGATATCCTCGATAATTATTTTAGCGACGATGCTTTGGATATTGACGAACTGCAAGAAATGATTTACGCTTATCAGGACAATCCACTGGTCTGGGAAACTTGCCGGGTCAAGGACTTGCGTGCTTTGCCGCTAAATGACTATCTCAAATCTCAATTAATTGAGCTAAAACGTCACCATCCCAAGAGCCTCAATCTGCAAGCACTGGTAAAAGATACAATTTTTACAACTGCCGAAATCGAAGCCATCAGCTATTTTATTGATTTTTCAGTGAAAAGAACGAAGCCGAGCCAGATAGTAAATTTCATTTCCTTAAAAAAACAGGAATATACTAGTTTACAGAAATCACTCCAACGAGCGCGCTGTTATTCGCCTCAAGGTTGGTTCACAGGAATAATTGTGGAGAACGATAGCGACGAACCTATTCTAGGCGATTATTGGAACATCAGCCTGCGTTCTCCGAAATATTTTAACTCTTTAGAAATCTTGGGCGGCGCCTATCGCTTACAATGGGGCCAGGGTTTGCTTTTTGCTAATAATCTAATGAGTGGTCGCAGTACTGACGCAACCGGTAATCTGAAGACTTCGCGATCAGGGGTAAGCAATTATCTGGGGTCTGACGAAAACCGCTATCTTTTCGGTTCGGCCGCCCAATATACTATCGGAAATTTTAAGTTAACACCTTTTCTTTCGCATCACCGACTCGATGCTACAATTGACACTAATGGAACGGTCAAAAATTTGCGCTCCGATGGCTTGCATATTAGCTCAAGTCAACTCCGAGCTAAAGACGTTTTGCTGGAAACATTAGGAGGAGCAAGTTTGCTGGGCGAGTGGGATCAAGGCTCGGCTGGAATTTTGGTCTTTAATGCTAATTATTCGACTGATTTATTTGCCTTAAACGGACATCGCAAAGTTAGCGGGCTATCATTTTTACATAATTACGAAATAAGCGATTGGACGATAAGCGGTGAATGGGCAGTCCAGGAAACCGGTAAAAAAGGAATAATTCAAAATCTTCATCTAAATAGAGATCGTGTGAGTTTTTGTGCAGGCTGGCGCTATATCGAACCGGACTTTTTCGCTCCGCTCGGCAATCCTTTTCGCAAGTTCTCCAGTCTTTCCGGCAATGAAACCGGTTTATATTCCGCTCTGAAAATCAAACTACCGGCTCGCTGGTGGTTCACCGGCTATGTTGATTTCTTTCGTGAATTAACAAATTCCGAGCTTGGTGTAGCAATCCAGAATGGACGGGAATCCCTCTGCGGATTCAGCCATCAAGCTCGCAATAACGACTTAATTGAAGCTTGGTATAAAGTCAATCGCTACTATCACACTAGTCTGCCACAGCAACCGCGCGATTATCAGCTTAAATTACACCTCAGGCATTCCTTTAGCGCTTCGTTTTCCGGTGAAGTTAGAACAACTTTCAGATGGAACGATTCAATTCCTTTCGCTGAAAGTAGCCAGGCGCTTAGCGTTGTAGGAAAAGTCTCGATTTCTAAATATACCCGTGTGACTGCCGGGAACACCCACTATTTTACCGGTTCTTCCGACCTAAATATTTATTTTTATGAACCTGGCTTGCCTTTCCGCTTTAATATGACTCTATTAACCGGCACTGGTCAGCGCTATTTTCTGATAATCAGTCGGCGAATCGGTTCGAATTGTGAAATAGCCGGCGCAGTCTATGGACGGAGCAATGTGTCTATTCACACAAATGACAACAGGTATGATTTTTCAGGTGATTTGCAATTGACCTTTGACTTATGACATAGAAGTGTGTAATTTCACGACAATTGTGAAAATATTTAGACCTTATATATATTTTCTATTATTTTTGGTTAATTGTCATAACCTATTAGCGGATCAGCTTGTCATTCAATCTCCTCACCCGCAAGCTGGTACGGAAATCTCTATTATCTATTTTAATGATTGCGCTTATTTTTCAACGAAAGACTTTGCTCAGGCGCTCGGATTAAGAACTTATAACAATCCCGAAACTGGCAAGATAGTTCTCTATTTTTCCGGTAAATCGGTCAAAATCACGGCTCATAGCGCTTTCATTATGCTTGATGCCCGAATACTGCAAATGTCACAGCCGGCTATTTTGGTCAACCGCGATGAGATTTTTGTTCCGATGTACTCTTTTCTTGACTTGATGAAGCGGTATGTCATCCCTAAACTTCAATATTATCTCGACAAACGCTCACCGATTTATGAGCTGGTAGAATTGCCGGGCGCAACTCCTATTCCATCAGCGCCTACGGTAACAACTTTTGGGACAAAGCCGGGTATCATTTATGATATCCAGTTTGAAGAACGCGGCAACGGCTTGACGATGAAAATTTCAACCAATGCTACTTACGAAAGTTCAGACTTTTCTTCTTTTTTCCGCGGAGATGAGTGGTTCTATCTTACTATTCTCGGGGCTACCTGTGATTCAGCCGCGCTTTCACGTCGGGATCCGATTCCTTCAGTGGCAATCGTTGAAGCTATTCCAGTAGGGAATTCGGTTCAAATTACCCTTAAATTGAAGCAAAAATATGACAGGGCAAATGCCTATTACGATGCGCGCAGTGGTAAAATTTTAGTTACTCTAAATGTGCCACTGACCAGTGCCACACTAAAAAAAATTGAAGAAGTCAAAAATACCTGGATTGTTGATACCATTGTCATTGATGCCGGACACGGAGGGAAAGATTCTGGCACACCCGGTCGTTGGGGCTATAAACACGAAAAGGATATCGTGCTGGACATCGCTCTTCGATTGGGTAAATTGCTGGAGCAACGCAACGATCTAAAAGTGGTCTATACCAGAAAAAACGATGAATTTATTCCTCTCTGGAAAAGAACCCGCCTGGCTAATGATTCCGCCGGTAAGCTTTTTATCAGTTTACACATCAATGCGCTGCCATCTGGTACAAAAGGCAGTGCCGAGGGAATCGAATTATACCTCCAAAATCCGACTATTAGGACGCAGGAATCTATAGAAGTTGCCCGCCTGGAAAATGAAGTCATTAAATTAGAAACTAGCGAAGATAAGGCTAAGTATAAGGACTATGATAATCCTTCTCATATCCTGGCTAATATGGTTTATAATACCTACCTGCACGATAGTGAGAAATTTGCTGAAATATTATCGCGCAATATTTCTGAATATGTGCCCCAGAAAAACCGCGGCGTCAAGCAAGCCAATTTTTACGTCCTGGTCGGCGCTTCAATGCCCAATTTACTATGTGAACTTGGTTATAATGATAATCGCAACGATGCCAAAAAATTGAACGATCCGGCTCATCGCCAGAAAATCGCTTTAGCCCTTTATAAAAGCGTTATTGAATTCAAGGAATATTGTGACAAATCAGTGGCTCAAAGTAAGTAACAAGCGGAATCTGCCCATTGGGGTTTTCGATTCGGGTCTGGGCGGGTTGACCGTAGTCAAACAACTTTTTCGCCAATTACCGCAGGAACAAATATATTACTTCGGCGACACTGCCCGAGTGCCCTACGGCAATAAAAGCGTCGAAACCGTCCAAAAATTTGCGATCCAAATCGCCAGATTCTTAGCCGAACGAAGCGTGAAAATGATCGTAGTAGCTTGTAATACAGCCTCTAGTGTCGCGCTGGAATTACTGCAAGATCAATTCGACTTGCCGATTATTGGGGTAATCGAACCAGGAGCGCGGTCAGCCCTGGCAATATCGCCCGCCAAAAAGATTGGCGTCATTGGTACTACCGGAACCATTAATTCCGGAAAATACGTTGAAGTGTTAACCGCTCTCGATAAATCTGTGCAGGTCTTTTCCCAGGCTTGTCCCCTGTTTGTTCCACTTGTCGAAGAGGGATGGGGTGAATCTCCTGTAACGGAAATAGTTGCACGGGAATATTTGCAGAATCTCGTTCCAAAAATTGATACTCTTATTTTGGGCTGTACCCATTACCCAATTATTAAAAACGTAATTCAGCGGGTAGTTGATAAAAATATCCAGATTATAGATACAGCCATAGAAACGGCTAATCAAGTACGCTTGATTCTAAACCAGCAGGGGCTATTAAACGATTTGGGAAGAACACCGGAACATCGTTTTTATGTGAGCGATTTACCGCAGAAGTTCGAAGAAATCGCGATGCGATTTCTGGGTGAGCCAATCGCCAATGTCGAACGAATCAACCTCGCAGATTGTTGCTAATGTCGTCCTCAGATACCGCTGATCTGCGGCCTATTTTAAGTTACTTATATTCTTTGAATGGTCGCGGTATCAAACCAGGCTTAGAGCGTATCCAAAAATTACTCGATGCGATCGGTAATCCCCAGAACGCTTATAAGGTGATACACGTTGCCGGGACTAACGGAAAGGGTTCGACCTGTGCAATCATGGCTAATGTTTTGCAGACCGCTGGTTATCGAGTCGGACTATATACTTCGCCACACCTTTTGAATTTCAACGAACGAATTCGAATTAATGGCCAGAAAATCCCCGATGCCGAGATTGCTCTATTCACCGAACGTTGGCGCAAGCTAATCGACGAACTAAATTGCAGTTTTTTTGAAGCCACAACGGCTATGGCGTTGGACTTTTTTAAAAAAAACAAAGTTGATTATGCCGTTCTTGAAACCGGTATGGGCGGACGTTTTGACGCCACCAATGTTACGCTCCCGGAAGTGGCCGTTATTACTCCCATCGGGCGTGATCACCAGGAATTTCTTGGTCGCCGACTAGCCCAGATCGCCTATGAAAAAGCCGGAATTGTCAAAAGCGGGATTCCTTGTATAGTCGCACGTCAAACACCACGCGTTCTCAATTTTTTAAGTAGAGAAATCAATTGCCGCGGTGGTGATTTTTACTATGCTCCTGAACAATGTCAAATCACGAATATCCAGCGTTTTCCCGAACGACAAGTATTAAGTCTAATTGTAAATAATCTTAAAATTGACACGGTTAAGTTTCCGCTAATTGGTGATCATCAGCTAATAAATTTACAGGCGGCTGTCAGTGCCCTGATGCGAGTGAAAGACTTGGAACTTTCAGCGGAAGTTCTGCGCCAGGGAATCACTGGGGTGATTTGGCCCGGACGCTTGCATATACTGTCCCACAAGCCATTAATCTATTTCGACGTTGGCCATAATCAGCATGGTATTCGCCAGGTAGTAAAGGCGCTAAAGCAAATATTTCCAACTCAACCGGTCCTTTTAGTACTGGCACTGGGTAGCGTAAAGAAATACGATCGCATCGGTAAAATTATCCAGCCACTCGGTGGAGATATTTATTTAACGGAAATTCCTGACCATCCTTCAGTTTCAGCCGAAATATTAGCCGACGTAATTCGTAAACAAATTCCATCCAGGCTGATTTATGTAGATAATAAACTTGAACGGCTGTTGAATTTTTTAGAATTTCAGATAAAATCTGATGAAATATTATTGATAGCCGGAAGCCATTACCTTGCTCCACAGGTTTTGCCTTTTTATGGGGTGTCCTTAACTTGAGATGGTTGTCATTGGCAATTGGTCATTGGTCATTGGTAAAGAGGCTGAGTAAAGAGACTGAGACTGAGGAAAGAGGTTGAGAATGAGAATGGTCATTGGTCATTGGTCATTAGTCATTAGTAAAGAGGCTGAGAAAAGAAACTGAGAAAAGAGAATGAGAATTAGAGCGGAGAGCGTTAAACCTAACCATCCAGTTTATTACTACGGCCTTAAGAACGTCTCGGACTGGGAAGCGAAGTCCTAGCGGAATAAATGGAATTTTCAGCGCGGTAATAGCACTTTCATAATTATCCATAACCTTTTCCTATGTCACTAATGTTATATGAACTTGATAACTTTTGCGCCTTAAATTCCATTCGCTGGGACCGAGCGAACCCCCGTGAGATGTTCTTTAGCCGTTGCCTTTTTTGGTTCTTTTTTCGGCAAAGGAAAAAAGAACAGGAAGGTTAGTCATTGGTCATTAGTCATTGGTAAAGAGGCTGAGTAAATAGAAAAGA
>JAGNGI010000046.1 GCA_018002295.1 Fidelibacterota bacterium | reverse complement strand
TCTAGTTTCCGGTTAGTGCCTTTTTCCCAGAAGCGGCAAGTATCCGGTGAAATTTCGTCAGCTAGTAGAATCTGGTCATTATAACGACCAAATTCCAGCTTAAAATCCACCAGGATTATCCCGATTGAATCAAAATACTCTTTCAGAATTTGATTGATTCGCAGTGCGGTGGCTTTGATAGCCGATAATTCGTCGGCATTCGCCAGGTTAAAACGGATGATATGGTCGTCATTCATTGCTGGATCATGAAAGGCATCGTTTTTATAATAACATTCTACAATTGGCTCACTGAAAACCTGCCCTTCCGGTACACCATAACGTTTACAAAGACTGCCAGCCGCTACATTACGTACTACTAGTTCGACGGGGATAATTTTAACCCGCCGTACTAACATCTCGTTATCCGAGAGTTTTTTGATAAAATGAGTAGCAATTCCGTTATTTTCTAAAAGGCTAAATAGATGGCAACTGATTAGATTGTTCGCTACTCCTTTACCGCTAATTTGTCCTTTTTTAATTCCATCGAAAGCGGTGGCATCATCCTTGAAATACTGAATGACTAACTCCGGATCATCAGTAGAATAGACGATTTTGGCTTTCCCTTCGTATAATTTTTCATTCTTTTTCATAATTACCTGAGTCTATCCGTTCAAAAATTCTATTGATTCGAGTTAAAATTTTTTCGTAATTAAAATAAGACTCAATTTCGGTTGGATTTAACCATTTGAGAACATTCTCATCTTTCAAAAGCAATTCCTTAAAATCGGAGCCCGATTGCCAAACCTTCATCGCATTATTCTGGACAATGGTATAAGCCTCTTCACGACTTGCACCTTTTTCAATTATTGCCAGCATAATCTCTTGTGAAAAGATTAATCCGCGCATTCCTTCTAAATTGCGGCGCATATTTTCAGGGTAAACAAGGAGATTGGTTAGCACTTTACTCATTTCATTGAGAATGAAATCAGTACAAATACAGGCGTCTGGCAGGATGACTCGCTCGTTGGAGGAATGTGAGATATCGCGTTCATGCCAGAGCGGAATATTTTCCATAGCGGTCACGGCATAGCCGCGCAGGAGTCGAGCCATTCCACAAATTCGCTCGGAAAGCACCGGATTACGCTTGTGCGGCATAGCAGATGAACCCTTCTGCCCTTCTGAGAAAAATTCCTCAACTTCCAGGACCTCTGTGCGTTGTAAGTGCCTGATTTCGGTCGCAATTTTTTCCAGAGTCGTTCCGATCAATGCCAGAGTCGCAATGAAAAAGGCATGGCGGTCACGCTGGATAATCTGGTTAGTCACTGGAGCGGGTTCCAGCCCGAGATTGTGGCAGACGCGTTCTTCAACTTCCGGCTCAATGTGCTGGTAGGTACCGACGGCTCCGGAAATTTTCCCAACTCGAATATCATCCAGTGCCAGCTCAAATCGCTTAATATGGCGCCTGATCTCCTCGCGAAAAATGAGCAATTTAAATCCAAAAGTAATCGGCTCAGCATGGACACCGTGAGTACGCCCAATCATTAAACAATCTTTGTACTCAATACTTTTTTCAGTTAAAATTTTCTCCAACCGGTTCAGGTCAGCGAGAATCAATTGGCCTGCTTCGCTTAATTGAAGCGCCAGAGCAGTATCGAGTAAATCTGAAGAAGTCATCCCTTTGTGAATGAAGCGGGCGGCTGGGCCGACATTTTCACTGATATTAGTCAAAAAAGCGATAACATCGTGTTTGACCTCTTCCTCAATTTCTTGAATGCGTTTTAATGAAAATTTTGCTCGCGATTCAATTTCCTGCAAGGCTTCGTCGGGGATAATCCCCCGCTCATTTTGAACCCGACAAACTTCCAGCTCGACTCTCCACCAGGTCGCCAATTTATTCTCTTCCGACCAGATTCGTCCCATTGCAGGTCGCGTATAGCGTTCTATCATTGGCTATTCTAAAACTAGCTGGGTTTCATATTCACGATTACCACGTAAAAATCGGACTTTAATCTTATCGCCTTGCCTTAGCAAATTTTCCTGGATGTAAGCATATATTTCTTCCGCCCTGGCAACCTTTTTCCCGTTAATCGATATAATAACGTCGCCGACTTTCAGCCCAGAGCGTTCGGCTGGAGTACTTTTCTCCACTCGTGTGACAATTACACCGGTATTCGGCGGTAAATTTAAATAACTCGCTAAAAAACTATCCACATTCTGAAGCTCCCAGCCAATTTTAAAAGTTCGGCTGTCCTTACCGTACTGCTTAAGATTAGCTACAACCGCCTTTACCCGGTCAACCGGAATAGCAAAGCCGATTCCGATCGAGCCCTCACTAAATTGACCACCGGTGAAAATAAATGTGTTGATGCCAATGACTTCGCCCAGCGCATTTACTAATGGTCCACCACTGTTGCCGGTATTAATCGCCGCATCGGTTTGAATCATGTCCTGGTATAGGCGACCGCTCGGCTGAGGCCCGAAATCGAGGTCGGTTCCCGAAACTATCCCGATCGTAGCTGTCGGCTTATAATTAACGCTAAAAAGGCCAAAAGGATTACCGAGTGCAATTACCCATTCGCCAATAATTACGTCTTCCGAAGAACCCAGTTTGGCATACGTAAAAGACTTGCCATCAATCTTAAGCAAAGCGATATCGGAAATATTATCAATCCCGACTAATTTAGCCTTATATTCTTTGCCACCCATCAAAGTCACAACAATCTCTTCGGCACCTTCGACTACATGAGTATTGGTAACGATATAACCATCAGAACTGATTACTACGCCTGAACCGATGCTTTTTACCCGGCGACGATATATCTGCTCGGGGAACAGCAAACTCCAGAGCGGGTCATTGAAAAACGGAGAGGCTACATACTCCTCAATCGCCGTGACGTTAATACCCGCCACAGCCGGGCTGACTTTTTCGATGGCCGCAGTTATGGCATTGCGGCGTGAGCTGCTGATTTCCTGTTGTTCTTGCGGAACAGCCAGTAAAATGCTTACGCCGATAAACAAACTGCTAATTAACACCGAATTTATCTTTTTCACTTTTCGACCTTTTTCCAATCCTCCAGAAATTGGGTAATGCCCTTATCTGTTAGAGGATGTTTGACCATTTTTTCCATGACATTGAAAGGAATTGTACAAATATCCGCCCCGATTAGAGCCGCTTCCACAATATGCAACGGATTGCGAATACTGGCTACAATGATTTCCGTCCTGATACCATAATTGTCATAAATAGTCTTAATCTGCTGAACTAATTCCATCCCGACCTGATGAATATCATCCAGACGCCCGACGAAGGGACTGATAAAAGTTGCCCCGGCTTTCGCCGCCAGAATTGCCTGCAAAGGCGAAAAAATGAGGGTCGTATTAGTACGAATTCCCTTCTCGGATAAAATTTTGATAGCCTTTAATCCTTCCAAAGTAATCGGAACCTTGATGACCATATTCTTATGTAGAGCGGCTAAATCCTCAGCTTCGCGCACCATGCCTTCGGCATCTAAACTGACAACTTCGCCACTTACCGGTCCATTGACGGTCTCGCATATTTTGAGAAGAATCTCTTTAAAATTGCCCTTCTCCTTGGATAACAAAGTCGGATTGGTGGTAACGCCGTCCAATAATCCCCAGGACTGAGCTTTTCTAATTTCTTCGAGATTAGCAGTGTCAATAAACAGTTTCATTTTTAATTGTCCTCCTGATATTTAACATTCCATAAAAACAGCCCCTGCGCCGGAGCTGTATAAACTTGCATTTTAGTATCATTTTTTCCAAGAAGATTCTTGAAAACACCGATCGAATATTTTCCTCTGGCAACTTCCATCATTGAACCCACCAGCATCCTGACCATTGCATGTAAAAAGCGATTGGCGGTTATGATATAAACTAATAGTTCGTCCTGTTCTTCCCAGCGCGATTCGTAAATCGTCGCGATTTTATTTTCTGTCTCGGTCGCCGCCCGGCATAGTGCTGTGAAATCGTGTTCACCCTTCACCAATTCGGCACATTCCTGCAACAACTCAAGATCAAAACGAAAATTGACCAGCCAGACATATTTGCGTAAAAATACGTTAGGGTTAACAACCACCTGGTAGTGATAGGTACGATTAATCGCGGTAAAACGAGCGTGAAATTTCTTGTCTACCTCCTGGCAATAGTCTATGTAGATATCATCCGGCAAAGTTGCATTCAAGGCTTTTCTGATAGTTTCTGGTGATAAATCCGTCACCAAATCAAAATGGGCGGTCTGACGCCTGGCATGCACACCGCTATCCGTACGACCAGCGGCAATCACCGTCACCGGCTGATTCTGATTCAGAGGTTGCAGGGCATTTTCAATTTTCGCCTGCACGGAAGGCTGATAACGTTGACGTTGCCAGCCACAATAATTGCTTCCGTCATACTGCATAATAATTTTAAAGCGACGTCCCATCAGATATTAATAACCATCAGAACCAAGCTCCCACAACCAGCCACCAATCCTATCCAATCAGGTGTTTGCCAATGTAATCGGCCGATGTAGGAGCGCTTAACTTGAGAATTATAACCGCGTACCGTCATTGCCTCGGCTAATACTTCCGCCCGTCGAAAGCTAACCACCATTAGCGGAACCAGAATCGTTCGCAGGCGCTCAATTTGACCAAACAGACCACCTGAATCGCGGTTCATAAAAATACGCCAGCTGTCGTCGAGCCTTTGATACTCTTCTTGAATTAGCGGAATAAAGCGCACTGCGATAAAAATTATCTGAAAAATATCATCTACTGGCAAACCGATTTTTCTCAAGGGCTTTAGTAAATGGTATAGAGCATCCAGTACCTCCAGCGCCTTTAACCAATGAGTCGCGAGAGCCATCAGAGCTATCAAATTACCGATCCTCAATGTAAAGGTCAGCGGCGTAAATAGTAAAACCGACCAGGAATCACGAGGAACTGAACGGAAAATAGTGGCTAGCAAGTTTGTTCCAAACAAAATATGAATCAAAAATGTCAACGGTAAGAATACCAGCAAAATTCTGAGGACCTTGAAATTTTCCTTTGCATAGAGGATTCTAAAAGTTATGATAGTTCCCAGTATGATAGCGACTCCAAGCTGGGCATACCAAACTTTGAGGCGGAAAATACCTATTACGGCTATTATCAGCCAGAGAATTTTTACCCGAGGATCAAGATTTTTCATTTTAGAATTTAAGACTCAGCGTAAAAGACATACCGTCCTGATATGTCTGCCAGTTGGATTCAATATCTATGTCTTGCGTTTCCAATCGGTTGCGCGTCAGAACTATTACATCCAGCATGCTAAAGAGTCGGTTGGCAACCAAGCCGCCGATAGCAAAAGTCGCATTCCGTAAAGCTGTGGCGCTTTTCACTCGTAGTTTGTCAAAGTGACGGCGGGAAGATTCACTGTCCCACGCCCAATAATACTCGGGAGTTACCGGATAGAGCAAATTAATGGTACGGTAGCGCAATTTCTGTTCATTATAGGCGTAGATATTTTCATAATTGCCTATATCGGTGAAATAATATTGATCTTTGCCGTCTGGATTCACTCCGGCATGCGTGGCGGCATAGGCTTCCATATCAGCGGCAACCGCGTTTCCATACCAATAAAAAGCAAAATAAGTCACCCAGAGAGCTATTTCGGAGGCATTAAAATAATGACTACGTTCAACGTAATTCAAACTGCGTTCACCCCAGCCGGGAAGAACAGCCGATTTTAATAATAGCAGACGCGCCTGACTTTGAGTCAATTGGGGAAGTGAATCAGGTTGAGCAACAAGCGTAGAATCAATCTGAGCTGTACCGTTTCCTACTAGAATAAAAATTATTAATAATCCCAAGAGACTCGGGCAAAATAAATGCTTCATTTTTTCCTTCTTATTATTGAATAGCCGATTAACAACAATGCCAGTATAACACATAAGCGCGCTGGCCAGTTCCCATATCTCACAAAAATAGTTTGTGGATTTCCCTGAGTAACTGGCGCTGAAAGCCACCCCGATTTGCCAAAAGGTAAGGATTGCAGATTCCTGCCATATTGGTCTAAAATAAGTGAAATTCCGGTATTGGCAGAACGGACAACCGGAATACGATTCTCGATAGCCCGCCAACGCCCAATCTCAGCATGGAGAAAGGGTGCCGAAGTATTCCCAAACCAGGCATCATTGGAAACAATTACCAGCAATTCCGAGCCCTGGCGGGTAGCTTGACGAACCAGATCTGGGAAAGTTGATTCGTAACAAATCACGGAATTAAAAGTCAAAACCGTATCGGAGACCGGCCTTTGGTCAACTTTAAGGGGAATCTGGAATAACTTAACCTCTTTCCCAGCCTGAAAATTGCCTTGCCCGAGATTAAGATTACTCAATTCCGGAAAATAGCCAGAAAGCGGGATATATTCGCCAAACGGGACAAGATGAATTTTGCGATAATCTTCAATCCGGTTGGAATGCGGACGGAGCAGAAAAGTCGAATTGTAATACTGATAATTTTCTCCCGCACGTTCCAGATCCGGAGTACCGGTTAATAGATTAACTTCCAGTCGTTCGATATGCTCTCTTATTTCAGTCAAAACGGCATAATGATTCCGTCGCAAAAAAGTCGGCGTAGCAGTCTCAGGCCAAACTACCAGGTCCAGCGGCTGGGTTGCCACCGAATCGGTTAAATCGTGCAACAATTGCATATTTTTTTTGAAAGATTCCTGATCCCATTTGGCGTTGGGATCAATATTCGGTTGAATCAAGCCGACATTGACTAAACGTCGGTCGTTTTCGTCTGATGGTTTTTGCAAGACGACCATTCCATAGATTGCTGGAATTAAAAATAGGGCGATAATTATCACCATGCGCCGACTCACCTGACGGTAATCTTCGAGATTTTCCAGCAAGCGAAAAATAAGGACATTAATGACCACTATCCAGCCCGAAATGCCATAAGGACCAACCACAGCCGCCGATTGGATTAACTGAATGGCATGCGACTGAGTGTAACACAGATTATTCCAGGTAAAACCCAATGAGCCAAAGGAACGCAGATATTCGATAGCAGTCCAGATAATCGGAAATGACCAGATGCCGACGTTCCGTCCCAGTCGCCGGCCGATAAAGCCAACACTCAAACCGATGATAGCATAATTCATAGCCAGAAAAATAACAGCCGCTACCATAGATAAAGTCGCCCAGTACCAGGTAGTTCCTTTATTTAACGCCAACCAGTACATAATCGCCAAATTCAGCACCAGCCCATAAACCAATCCTTTTTCAAAACCATTATGAAATTCATCATCACAAAAAGCTTTAATCAAAGGAACCAAGGCGAAAAAAGCCAAAAATCCCAGCGGCAAGGGCGGAAAAGCCAATCCACTTAATACACCAGAAATTAATATCAACCACCAAAGGTTGATTTTGACTTTCATCATCTTTGGCTCAGAGTTTTTTATAAAGGTGAAGTACTTTTTCGGCGTCTTTTACGCTTTCTTCATCCTTTCTTTCAGTAGCCGACCGGGTTTGAAATGAGTTTTGCGGCGAGCAGGAACATATACTTCTTCGTTAGTGCGCGGATTGCGGGCTTTGGGTTTGGCTTTAGTCGGTTTGACTTCAAAAACACCAAAATTACGAATTTCAATCCGGATTCTCGGGTCAGATTCACTGAGCATTTCGCGCAGAACCATAAAGACACCGTCCACAATCTCGGCAGTGTCAACCAATTTGGTATCAAGCGCTTCAGCTGTGCGTCTGACGACATCTTTTTTGGTGTAAGTTTTTACTTTCATTTTCTAATCTCCTTTTGTTTATTTACGTTCTACTGAAATTATACCCTGCACATTTTGCAATTTCGCTAAAATTTTATTGAGATGACGCAGATTTTCGACCTGGATAACCAGATTCAAATGAATAATTGATTCATCAACGTCACCACTCACGCTAATAATATTCGTATCGGTACTTGCCATTATATCGGTAACATCCTTCAGAAATTTCTTGCGTTCCTGAGCCATTATTTTCAATCTGACTAAAAAGGCTTGCGTTCCCGCGATATCCCATTCCACGTTCAATAGACGTTCATCATCTTCTAATAGAGAAGGAATATTCGAACAGTCACTCCGATGGATTATCACTCCCCGTCCGCGACTGACAAAGCCGATGATCTGGTCACCTGGAATAGGGTTACAACATTTGGCAAACGAAACCATCAAGTTACTTATACCTTGCACCTTGATGCCTTTGACCGATTTACGAGCCGTTTCGATAAAAAGTTCATCGAGGTCCTGACGAACCAGCTGTTCTTCCTTCTGAGGAAAGAGTTTGGCATAAATCTGGGGGATAGTTAGAATACCACTCCCGACCGCCGCATACAGTTTATCCAGCTCGCTGAATCCGAGTTCTTCGAACGATTCCTGCACGGTTTTCAAAAATCGCAATTCTTTATTGCGCTGGTTTTCTTTCTCCAGAATTTCCTTCCCGAGATTGATACTTTCTTCGAATTGAGCTTTGCGTAAATAACGCTTGATTGCTCCAATTGCTTTGGCAGTCGTGACAAATTTCAGCCAGGCATAACTGGGTCGGTGAGAATCGGAAGTGATGATTTCAATGGTTTGGCCACTGCGCAATTCGCTATTTAGCGGTACCATCTTGCCGTCAACTTTAGCCCCGATACAGCGTGTTCCAATTTCAGTATGGACTTCATAGGCAAAATCAACCGGAGTTGCCCCCTTGGGTAAGCGAATCAGATCGCCCATCGGCGTGAAGACGAAAATCTCATCTTTAAAAAGATCAATCTTAAGGGTATCCATAAAGTCTTTGGCGCCGGTAGATTCGGTCTGCAGGATCTCGATTAAATCGCGTAACCATTTGACATATTTATCAATGTCGTCCGGTTTGTCACGACCTTCCTTATAACGCCAATGAGCGGCGATACCCTCTTCGGCGATCTCATCCATTTCGGTTGTCCGGATTTGAATTTCCACCATACGACCACCCGGCCCGTAAACCGTAGTGTGAATGGATTGGTAGAAGTTGGCTTTGTGGTTGGCGATATAATCCTTGAACCGGTCCATAACCGGCGTAAAAAGATCGTGAACAATTCCCAGCACCGTATAGCAATTTTCTTTAGTATCAACTATTATCCGGACCGCAAGCAGGTCAAAGATTTCCTCAAAAGGTTTATTTTGAGTTTTCATCTTCTTATAAATCGAATAAAAATTCTTCGGGCGACCGACAATCTTGGCTTTAATGCCCTGTTCGTTCAAAGCCTTAATAATTGGCTGGGTGAAGACTTTGATATATTTTTCGCGTTCACTGCGTTTTTCGTTAACCTTTTTTTCGAGAAATCGGTAAGCATCCGGATCCAGGGCTTTCAGAACCAGGTCTTCCATTTCGGATTTTAACTTGAACATCCCCAGACGATGGGCAAGCGGAGCATATACATCACGAGTTTCGATCGCAACCCGACGTTGTTTAATCGGTGGCAGAGAATCGAGCGTTTGCATATTATGCAGACGATCAGCCAATTTAATGATTAGCACCCGGATGTCTTCAGCAACGCTCAAAAGCATTTTGCGAAAATTATCAGCCTGTTCTTCTTGCCGATTGCGAAAGGTAATTCCGCTAATTTTGGTAACACCCTCGACCAATTTGGCGACATCATCCCCAAATTTCTCAGCAATATCTTTTACTGTAACCTCAGTATCTTCGATGACATCGTGTAATAATCCACCGGCAACCGTTATCGGGTCCATATGCAGATCCGCCAAAATCAGAGCAGTGTGATAAGGATGTTCAAAAAAACTATCCCCGGATTGACGACGTTGACCGCGGTGTGAGTTGCGTGCAAAACTATATACTTCCCAAAGAAAATCCTCCTCATCTTTAGTTAAAGGCGCGCGCTGATTCAACTTACTGATCAGAGTAAGAAATTTCTGGGGACGCTGTTTCGCGCGCGGTAGGACTTTATTGAGTATTTCAGTTGCCATTAAAATGGAGTCGTTATGATTTCTTCTCTTTGGGCACCCTTATTTTCAAAGCGAGTATATTTATCAATAAAGATAACTTCGACGGTGTCAGTAGGGCCATTGCGTTGTTTAGCGACTATGATTTCGGCGAGACGTTCATCTTCGTCCGATGCGGCACTACCTTCACGCTTATCGTAAAACGATTTGCGATAAATGAAGATCACAACATCGGCATCCTGTTCCAGCGAACCGCTTTCCCGCAGATCGGATAGTTGCGGTCGGTGATCGGCGCGGCCTTCGACCGCTCGTGATAATTGCGAAAGAGCGATGACTGGTACACCGATTTCTTTAGATAAGGCTTTCAGTCCCCGTGAAATCTCGGTGATTTCCTGCTGGCGATTTTCGGCCCGATGGCCCTTAATGAGTTGCAAATAATCTATAATCACCAGCTGGATGTCGTGCTCGGCTTTGGCACGTCGGGCTTTGGCGCGGATATCCATCATTGTCAGCACCGGCGAATCATCAATATAGATTTTAGCGTTGGCTAAACGCCCAGTCTGCATACTTAGCCTTTGCCATTGCTCCTTCGGCAATTTACCTTTACGTACTAAATGGCTATCCAGCCTTGCTTCGGCACATAGGATTCGTAAAGCCAGTTGGTAATCAGCCATTTCAAGACTAAAGAAAGCGACTGGCATATCATATTCTACGGCGGCATTGCGTGCAATTGTCAAAGCCAAAGCGGTTTTGCCCATACCCGGTCGGCCAGCCAGAATTATCAATTCTCCCGGATGAAAGCCGGAGGTCAATTCATCTAAATCCAAGAGTCCAGTCGGCACGCCACTCGTATGCCCTTTCCGACTGTGAATCGAATCAATGTGTTCAAATGTGCGATTGAGAACGTCCACGAAATTTTTAAAGCCGCCTTTCATCCGGTTTTCGGAAATCGCAAATATCTTCTGTTCGGCGGTATCTAAAATATCCTGCACCGAATCGCGCGCTTCATAAGATTCGGTTTGGATTTCATTAGAAGCCACGATTAGGCGACGTAAAATTGCCATATCGAGGACGATATTGGCATAATATTCAACATTAGCGGCTGAAGGAGTAGCCTCAACCAGTCCGGTGACATAATAAGCGCCACCGACCTGCTCCAGCATTTTTTTGCGTTTGAGCTGGTCTATAACGCTAACCTGATCAACCGGCTGTCCTTCATTAAAAAGGTCAGTCATAGCTTGAAAAATATGCTGGTGAGCTTCTTTATAAAAAGCGGTATAATCGAGGTACTGGAGAGCTTTACTAACCGCCTCTTTATCAAGCATCATCGCCCCGAGCACGGAAACTTCGGCTTCGTCGGAATGCGGAGGGACTCTGATTATTTCACCGTCATTTAAAGCCATTTATTCTCCTGTTTTATCCAAGTATAAGTTCTTGATTTTCTTGAAATCTTCCCAGGCATATTTTTTCAAATTCTCATTGCGCAAAAGGGCTGCCGGATGGTAAGTCACGATTAAATCCACATTATGATACTGAAAAATCTGACCGCGCATTTTCTCCAGAGTATATTCGACTCGTAATAAAGTTTTGGCTGAGGTCAAACCGAGACATATTATCAATTCAGGCTGAATTATTGCGATTTGTTTCAACAGATAAGGCTCACACTTTTCAACCTCACCGACATTAGGGGTACGATTTTCTGGTGGACGGCATTTCAAAACATTGGCAATATAAACCTGAGCGCGGGTCAAGCCAATCGCCTTTAACATTTTATCGAGCAAATTACCAGCTCTTCCTACAAACGGTAATCCTTGCAAATCTTCATTAACTCCCGGTGCTTCACCAATAAATAGCAGTTTAGCATGAGGATTACCGGTTCCAAAAACCACCTTAGTGCGAGTTGCAGATAGATGACATTGTCGGCAGTTTTGACAAATGTGTTCCAATTCCGCTAGCTGGGTGGCGGCGTCAGTTTTCGGTGTAGATTCCTCGCCATTTTCCGAAATTAAATAGATTTCGGGGGGAAATAATTCAGCCTGTTGTTTGAAAAATGTTTCGATATCGTCGTATAGTCTGGTCATTTAAGTTTTCTTATAATTTTTAATAACAGTCGAAATGATTGAATCGGCGATGTCACGTTTACTGGCTAAAGGAAAAACCCATTCTTGACCATCTTTTGATAATAAAGTAACACTATTGGTTTCATGCCCGAAAGCCGCACCGCTCACGTTGGGATCATTCCAGACGATAAAATCCATCTCTTTGTCGTTCAGTTTGGCTAATGAACGTGCCTTGGCACCAGGATGCTCGGCGGATTCAATCTCGACGCTAAATCCGACCACGCATGCCTGACGATTATGTTTGCGAAAATCCATGATAATATCAGGCGAATATTTAAGCTTTAGATCGCTAATGCCACTCTCTTTTTTAATCTTCTGAGTGGCAATTTGCACGGGTGATAAATCTTCGACAGCCGCCGCCATAAATAAAAAATCAGCTTCAGCCGCTTCACTTAGGACGGCGGAACGCATTTCGTTCGCAGTCTCAACTCGAATTGTCTTTACGCCCACCGGATTTTTTAAATCAGAAGGTCCACTAATTAGAAGTACATCGGCACTTTCGCGGAATGCAATTTCCGCTAGGGCATAGCCCATTTTGCCACTCGACCGATTGGAGATGAACCGAATCGGATCAATATATTCGCGAGTAGGTCCAGCCGTCACGATAACTTTTTTATCTTTCAGCCATTTATTGCCATTAAGGCGGCGATCAATATGCGTCAGAATTGCCGTCTCGTCAGCCAGGCGTCCGCGCCCGGTGCTACCACAGGCTAAGGCGCCTTCCTCCGGTTCGATGATGTCGTAACCGAGTCGCCGCAGACGGCTGATATTTTCCTGAGTAATCGGATTAGCATACATATTATCGTTCATCGCCAGAGCAAAGACCGTTTTGTTCCCGCCAACCAGAATGATTGTACTAAGCAAATCATCAGCGATACCATTAGCAGTTTTAGCGACAATATTGGCGGTAGCCGGAGACACCAGAATCAAATCGGCTTCAGTCGCCAGATCAATATGGCGAGTCTCAATTTTCTGACCGGTAAACATATCGGTTAAAACGGGTTTGTGGCAGAAGGTTTCAAAAATCAGCGGGCTCATAAACTTTTGGGCGGCGTCGGTCATAATCACGGTAACATCCGCTTTATAGTCATTGACCAGACGGCGCAAAAGCCCAGCCGATTTATAAATGGAAATGCCGCCGGTTAAGCCGAGAACGATTTTTCTATTCACTAAATTCACTATCGAATTCCTCAAGTGGTTTTTCTTTTTCGGGGGTCATATAGCGATAGTTGATTTTGCCTTCTAAAATTTCGTTGATAGCTAGCGTGGTCGGCTTTTCGAGATAGTCCCAGCCCGGTTCGTCGATAATTTCCGGTGGAGTTTCTTCGAAAGTCTCCTCTTGCTCCTCAACCATCGTCGGCAAGGGATATTGAGCCATACGCAAGGCATTAATCTGACGCGCGCGCTTGGCGGCAACAACCACCAGTTCGAAAATATCGTCTGATTTCCGAGTTAGTTTGCTAAAAGGAAGGGTTTCAGTCATTTTTTAAGATGCTCCTCTATGATATTAATAATTTTATTGACGGTGGCTTCCAGATTATCATTGACAATTTGAAAGTCGAACTGTTCACTTAGTTCCAGTTCATCTGGGATTCGGGCTTTCCGTATAGCGATAGAACTCGAATCATCCGTCCCACGTTTCTGGAGACGCCGGTCGAGTTCTGTATCGCTGGGTGGTAAAAGAAAGATGCTAATTAGCTGGTCGGGGTAATTTTTTTTCAAATTGAGTGTGCCTTTTACATCAAGGTCTAAAAGTAAAATTTTGCCATCTCTCAAGGCTTGTTCGATTGAATCTTTTAAAGTTCCGTAGTAATTGCCGAAAATCTCCTGCCATTCAGCCATTTTACCTTTGTGAATATTTTTCAGAAATTGCTCACGACTAATGAAATGATAATCTACGCCGTCGCGTTCATTCGGACGGGGCGGACGAGTAGTACAAGAAACCGAAAAAACAAAACGGTCATCCCTTTTCATTAGTTCATGGCAAACTGTGGTCTTACCTGTTCCCGATGGAGCGGCAATAGCTACTAAAAGTCCTTTGGGTTTCATATTACGTTCTGGATTTGTTCACGAATTTTTTCAAGCTCATTTTTGAGACTGACGACCAGATGAGAAATTGCGGTACTTTCTGATTTTGCCCCAATGGTAGTAATCTCTCGATTCATTTCCTGTGCTAAAAAATTCATCTGCTTGCCGACCGGTTCTTCGCTTTGTAATAGTAAGGTAAATTGCTGAATGTGACTGCGCAGACGGGTGCATTCCTCGGTAATGTCCAATTTTTTGGCTAAAATTCCGGCTTCTTGAATCAAGCGATTTTCATCGAGTTGACAATTCTGGCACAGCTCCGCCAGACTCTGCTGGTATTTCGTGAAATATTCCTGGCGCGATTGCTGTGAGAGTTTTTCAATCTCCGAACATTTTTCCAAAATAAATTGCAAATGGCTATGTAATTCTCGGGTAATAAATTCGCCTTCCCGGCGACGCATAGCTATTAGCTCAGCCACCGCCTGGTGCAGAAGATCTTTTACCTGAGTAAAAAGTTCAGCAACATCAGTATCCGCGGAATCGGTTATAAAAATTTCCGGATAGGTAAGCAAATTTTGAAGAGTAACCGGCTCTTCGATTTGCAATTCGCGTGCTAAATCACATAGCGCTCGGTAATATTTGGTCAAAAAAGCAGTGTTTAATTGCACCTCGGGGGTTTTTTCTAAACCGCTAATTGCGATAGTGATGCGGACTCGACCGCGCCGCAGATCGCTAGCTACCAAGCGCTTCAACTCCTCAGTGTATGGTTCGAGCGGTTCGGGAAGATTGAAAGTCAGGTCTAGAAAGCGGTTATTTTCGGAGTAAATCTCAACGCTGATTACTTGACCGCCACTACGGTACTCCGTTCTACTATAACCTGTCATACTTTCCAATTGCAAATCTCCTGTCAAATCAATGGTAAAATTAGTTAATCCAGCTCAAACTGTCAAATTTAAAATCGCCATTTAATCTTTATTTTATATTAAATTGCAACCTATTTTTATTTATGAAGAAACCAAGTGGAATTTATCAGCGCCTCACGAACTATATAGCTATAACCGGTTGCCATCCAAACAACATCCGCTTGGCGCTTTGATAAATGCTCTTTTAGCTCTACTTTTTAACATGTTTAATAGCTGGTTACATATTGAAAGATTGGCACGCGAATACCAACAATTGATCGGCGGTGCAATTTGCGGAATGCCCTTTACCTATCAAAAGGATCATTTGCATATTCCGCTGGAAATGGCGGGAGAATGGCACTGCCTGCATTTTAGCGTTCAAGCGCCCCTACCATTTTTTACTTTAGAAAGGACTTTGCCGCAACCAAAACACAAGGTCAATCTGCTTCGTGACGTAACCGCAAAAGCAATTACCGATTTGGTTTGCCGTGAAAACGACCGCCAGGTTTTAATTACTTTAAATAGTGGGATCGCCTACCTTCTATTCCATCTCTATGGAATCAATGGAAATGTATATCTTCTCGATTCATCCGGCGTGAGTCGGGATTCATTTAAAAAAGCAAAAAAGCCGGTAGACTTTGAGTTGAGCAATTTCCGACCTGCCAATCGCCTTTTTCCCGATTATGCCGATTTTACCAGTTCATTGCGTCAGCATTCCGATCAGTCACTGATGACTTTTTTCACCAAATCATTTCAACCGATTTTACCGAAAATTCTCGTGACCGAAATTTGCTATCGAACTAATCTGGCGCCGCAGTATTCAATTATCAATTTGACGGACGAACAGGTTGAAAGACTCGCCACAACTATAGCCGAATTATCAGACGAAATTGTAACTTCTTTACCACGGATTTATAGCGGCGAGCCGCCGATTTTTAGTTTAATCGAACTGCAATCGCTTTCAAATCGCGAATTCGCCGAGTACGACTCAGTTATCGCCGCTCAAAACCAATTTATTCAGGATTACCTGAACCTCTATCGCTTGAAGGAAAAGAAAAAAACCTTGTTGAGACAAACCGAGTTTCTGCTGAGCACTACCCGGAGAAAATTGATCAAGCAACAAAGCGAACTGGCGGCTCTGCCGACGGCGGATAATTATCGGGAATGGGCTGATACCCTTATGGCGACGGCGTCCACCATACCGCATCATAGCAATTCGGTAATCTTGCCTCAATTAACCGATGAAGCCCGCCAGATTACCATTCCGCTTGAACCAAAACTCAATCCGATTCAAAATGCCGAACGGTATTACGCCAAATCACGTCAAATCGAAAAAGCAAGGGCTGAATTGATTCAAAAAATTGCCGAAGCAGAACAGTTAATTCAGCGGCTGGAAAATACCCAAAAACAAATCGCCGAGGCTGGCGACTTCAAAACTCTACGATCTATATCCAGCCACTGGCCGGCTCAGCCGCAAAGCTCGATTGAAAATATCCATCAGCCCTTTATTAATATCAATTTGGACGGCTGGGAAATTTTAATCGGCAAGAGCGCCCGTGATAACGACGAACTTCTCCAGAAATTCGCTCGACCGAACGACTTCTGGCTTCATGCTCAGGGCACGAGTGGATCGCATATTGTTGTTCGTAATCCCGGCAAGGTGGCGAGCTTGCCGCGTCCTATTCTGGAAAAAGCCGCCGGGCTAGCGGCTTTTCATAGCAAAGCCAAACATTCAGCGGTTGTGCCGGTAATCTATACGCAATGTAAGTACGTTACCAAACCGCGGCACTCGGCACCCGGCGCAGTAACCGTCAAATTCGAGAAGACAATTATGGCGGAACCGCTCGATCCTAAGAAATTTCTCTAACCACGAAGGCACAAAAGCACAAAGACATTTTAAAGTTTAGGGACATTGGATTTTACCGATAAAAATATTTATTCAATGGGTAAACAAAATGAGGTTAAGGTCAAGGTCAAAGCTAAGATTAAGCCTAGAAAAAATCATTCAAAAGCAATATACCTGAGAAAGTACAATATTTTCTTGTTGGTTGAACCTATAAGCATTTTCCATTCTCAATGAAATGATTTCAGATAATTTACCTCATAAATAATCCGAAAAATTTATTCAAGTTCTTTGTTATTAATAAATCCATAGTGCCTTTGTGTCTTCGTGGTTTAGAAATCCCAGCCGTTGCCTTTGGTTGTTTTCATGTCTAATTTTTGTAAGTTTTCTGAAAAAAAGCGATTTGTTGATGAAAAAACTCTTACTATACTGCCTTACCAGCTTCCTTTTATTTCAGTCGTGCGGATTTTATGGACGTCAACGCGGTCCGACCGACTGGCATCGCATTCCTAAACCGGACTATACCATTCCGCCCCAGGCTCAATACATTGGCGGTTTGAAAATTTGCCTCGATCCGGGGCATGGCGGTGATAATCATATTCAGAATTATAAGCGCGGACCAACCGGGTTGCGCGAAGCCGAGATAAATTTAAGAGTTGCCTTATACCTCAAAGAATTTCTGGAAAAGTCCGGCGCAACGGTAATTTTAACCCGTGATGGTGACTATGAAGTTGACTTAAAAAAACGAACTGAGATGGCGAATTTCAATCAGGCTGATATTTTTATTTCTTTGCATCACAATGCCGCAACCAATCCTCAAACCAATTATGCTTCGACCTGGTATCACGGCGACGCCGATTTTGCGCCAGCCAGCCTCGATTTAGCACGTTATATCCAGCAAAGCTTAGTTGAAAATCTGCGCCTGCCTCAACAGCTACCGACCGGTTTGCTCTCGGATTATTTGATGCACCCGAATGGATTCGGCGTTCTCCAGAATCTTAATATGCCGGGCGTTTTACTGGAAATTTCCTTCTT
>JAGNGI010000003.1 GCA_018002295.1 Fidelibacterota bacterium | reverse complement strand
ACACCGTTGTCAATCGTATGCGTCAGGGGAAGAAAGTCATCGTTCACGGCGATGGTAGTTCGCTCTGGGTTCTGACACATCATCGCGATTTTGCCAGAGGATTTCTCGGTTTATTGGGAAATCCAAAGACCATCGGCGAAAGTTTTCATATTACCTCCGATGAGTTGTTGACCTGGAATCAAATTTTTAAGATAATTGCCGAAGCGGCTGGCACACAAGCTGAAATTGTTCATGTGCCGTCGGAGGTCATTGCCAGATATGATGCCGAATGGGGCGATAGCCTGCTGGGCGATAAAATGCACAGTGTAATTTTCGATAATTCCAAGATCAAACGCTTTGTGCCGGACTTCAAGGCAACCATTCCTTTTAAGCAAGGCGCAAAGGAAATTATCCAGTGGTATGATGCCGATCCAACCCGAAAAATTATCGATGCTAATATCGATCTATTGATTGATAAGTTAATACGCCGGTTTGAATTGATAAGATAGAATACTGACATGCCTGATTTAATAATAAATCAAAATCTATTTCAAGTACATCATTTTACGAACATGAACTTGTCCTCTTACCCTAATTTCTGCGAAATAGACACCAGCGGGTGATAATCGCCCGGATTGGTCGCGTCCATTCCAAGTAATCGAATGATAACCAGAGGTGAAATAATCGTCGGTCAGTTTGGCGATTAGCTCGCCTTTGAGATTATAAATCGTAAGCTGGACGAGATTTGTGTTCTTAAGGTAAAAGGGGATAATCGTGTTGCTATTGAATGGATTAGGGTAATTTGTCATCAGTAAAAAATCAGATAAAATACCATTTTTTTCATCAGTAAATATTTCGGCATTTGGTTGCTGATAAAAAGCAAAAGAACCGGGGCAGACGCCCACATTCAGAGTATTAATTTCGTTACCGAGCGTATCGAGAATTACCACCTGATCCGGTGCAGAATAATCGCTCAGTCCGATGAAAATATTTTTTCCGTCGAAAGCCATTGAATAGATACCAGCATAATTGCCAATGATTTTATTTGTATCAATTGTTAGCAAATCAGCCAACGGTGCCACACCGCCGTTATAACTGCGATATATTTTATCGTTTATTAGAGCAAGGTCGTCACAAAAATTGAACGATAGCCCCTGATCCCGCTTGGTTACTTGATTTGTTTCGAGATTAATGCAAGAAGTTCCCGTATAGGTATTCCAGGTATCGTCATAGTAAGTACTGAGGACAAAGAGCTTATTTTCGTATAATAAAAGCTGATTCGGACCGGTGATGACAGTGAAAGTATCCGCGGGCGTAAATTCGCCGGAGACCGATTCCAGAGCAAGTACTTTATCAGCTGGTGACCAGTCGGTATTCATCGCAATTGAGGTATATAATTTTCCATCATCTGCAATGATATTATCTGGTAAGCCATTGATAGAAATCGTATCGTCAATTTGCCAGGTATTTAAATCCAGCGACAGTATGCCAGGTAAATACCAGCAGGTGATGTAAGCGTGATTGTTCACGAAGGCGATATCACGCGGTCCGGCAAAGGGCAAATCGATCGTCCGCTCGTAAGTTGCACCATTCGATAAACTCATAACTTCCAACGAGTTGGAATTATTCATGATGATGAAGAGCTTTTCCTGATAAACTTTTAGGTTTTGGCCGACGTCGCCGAGCGGATTATCGGTAAAGTTCCAATGGACAGGACCAATTAGCTCACTCGTGCCGGTTAATTGCCAGAGCGAGGCATTAATCGTATTAAAATTTCCTTCGCATAGAATGTAAGTGAAGTTCTGCGCCAGTGAGATTTGGAAAATCGTTATAATGGCTAACAAGGTCAGTTTCTGTTTCATTTTTTAGTCCACTCTTTTTTATTTTGGGTTATACTCGATTGTTCCGGTAAAAGCCCGTCCGGGTTCTGGGTAGCCTTGCATACTTTCGAATGATTCGTCGGTGATATTGTCGCATCCAGCGACGATGGTGAAACGTCCGATTGTCGTATCAATTTTATAAGCTAAATTGGCATTCAGAACGAGATATTCAGCGAGGATTATGTCTTCTGGCCAGTTGTACATCGCAATTCTGGCGCCAACGTATTCAATTGTGCTACGGAAAGCGATATGTTTGAAATTAAAATTTAAACCAGCGGCGTAAGATTCCTTCGGAGTATAACGCAAAGGTTTTTGGTAATTGTTGCCTTTGGTCAAATTGCAAGAATGGGTTACAACGCCCTGCAAAAAGCCATCAACCGGTAAATTGGGTAATGACCAATTGAGGATGACTTTGATGCCTTTTCGCTCGGCTTGGGAAATATTCGAAGGTTGCCAATAGGATTGAACCGGCGTCCATTGAATCAGGTTTTTATCCTTTTTGTAATAGCTATTTAAGACAAGTTTAAGCTCTGGAAGGATTTGGAGAATGAGATCGATTTCATATTTAGTTGTTTCATCTGGTTTCAGATTGGGATTACCGCCCGGTTGCCAGTATAAATCATTGAACGTCGGATAGGCGTAATATTGGCCATAACTGCCGGAGATGGTATTGAGTATTTCAGAACCACGATATGCAATTCTGCCTCCCCAAGTTGCTTTTTGATATAAATCCGGAGAATGCTCGAATTTTATCCATGGACGCAGTTCATAGTTAGGGTGGAAATTGTAGGGCAGAGCTAGAATATTTGTCAAAGTAATACGCGAGTGATGGCCAGCTTGTTTACTCTGCAATCGGTCGGATTTAAGGTCGGAAGTAAAATCGAGGTTAAAATTGAGGATTGACCGATTGGCATGGTAAATGATTTGATCAGTGTTAACGACGTGCCGGCTGTTTATTGCAATAGTCGGATTGACATAGCGTTCATCCGAATGACGATGTAAAGTCTGAATGTAAGAATGGCCGGTTTTAACAGTCCAGCCAATTTTCAGACCGATAAATCCCAGCGCGTCTTGCCGAAAGGCATCTGGCAACGGATTCCAGACTTGACCGGCAACTCCGCGCTCCTGTTCTGAGTAAAAAGCTATCAGGCGCGCAAATGCCTTCGATCGGAAAATGTATCCAGACTGCCAGCTGAAATAGTTTTGCTGTAACGAATTGTTTGAACGCTGGAAATTTTGATCACGCCAGGTAACTTCATAATCGCCGCGGTAATAGTTGCGGCCTAATAATATGTTGGAATTCCATACGGTTTTGCGAATGTCGAGATTGGCGCTCAGATTTAATTTGCCGTAACTACCAGCTGAGCAAGTAAAACCAGTAGGCGACATATTGGGTTCGATATTTAACAAACCTTCTGAATTTTCAGCGCTGGTATTGCCGGCTTGTTCGGGAGAATAATTAATGCTCGATATAAAGGTCGGTGGCAGTTGTGAGATATCCATCTGACCGTTCTGAGCGCTGGTTAGATCAAAACCAGCGATTACCACTCTTGTATGAGTTGACGGTGAACCGTCCAGGCTTAATGTGCTTATGCCAGTCGGTCCCCCATAGGATTTAAGATATAACCCGGGAATTGTTGTCCATAAGCGGCGATGCTCGACTGTTCCGAGGTCTTCAGTGCGTTCAACTCGACTGAAGTTAATTCCGGACAACTGACGTGGAAAAATTTGTCCGGCAACGGTTACCGAATCCAGATTTACTGGAGTGAAAGGGAGAATGATTTTTACCGGTTCATATAAATTTCCCAGCACAATTTCCTGCTCGCCGTAGCCGATACGCGTGAAAAGCAGGGAATCACCGGCTTGATAGCTGGCAGGAAGGATGAATATGCCGTTTTCATCGCTGACAATAAAACTGTCTTTAGTTTTATTATAAATAAACACATAGGGAATGGGCTGATTATTCTGATCACAAATAAAACCGCTGGAAAACTCCATTGCTTCCAGCGCAATAGGTAAAAGCCACAGCGGAAAAAATCTATAGATTTTGAGTAATGAATGATACATCTGCCTAATCCTTAATAACCCGCGTATTCCAGATTGGCCAGAAAAACACCAGGTATCCTGACTTACGCATCATCCGTTGTTCTGCGCCTTCCAGATCGAATGATCCGTGGCATCGGCAGAAACGTCCGCGATTACAGTAGCGGGGCTGTGCCCGATTTTCACGAGCTTCCCTGTTGTGCTTCTCTGCTTAAAACGCCTTTAAATCGGCATTTTCAATCCAATTAAAAAGAACGGCTGAAAATTATTGGATAGCATTTTCAATTGCAAGATAAAATTTCGTGATTATTTTTTTAGCGAAGGAAAATAATTAAATGTTATCGCAACCCGGAAAGGTTATTCCTTTACGCCAATCGAATTCCAATATTCATTATTTTTTAGGGTAAGTTGCTGTTTAAAACTATCTTCCGCGAAACTAGCTTGAATCGCATTTTGAGTCAGCTTCTTAATTTCAGGTAAGGTAAAATTATATTCATTCGCGATAAAATTAAACTCATCGGTTAGGTTTGAACCAAACATAGTTGGATCATCTGAGTTAATCGTTATCAGTAAGCCATAATCAAATAAGCGCCGAACGGGATGTTCAGCCGCAGAATTGAATATTTTTGTTTTGAGATTGCTGGTGACGCAAACTTCAAGCGGAATTTGGTTCAATCGCAAATATTCCATTAGGTCGGGATCTTCGACCGCCCTAACGCCGTGGCCAATCCTTTCGGCATGCAAAAGGCGCAAAGCATCCCAGATGGAATTAGGGCCATCGGCTTCACCAGCATGGGCAACTAACCGGAAGCCACGTTTTTGGGCCTCAGTATAAACCTCAGCGAACAATTTGGCCGGAAATTCCTTCTCACTGCCGCCGAGTCCGATGCCGAGAACCTCATTTTGGTATTGCGTGATTTTATCCAATCTCGCCAGAGCAGTTTCGTGACCATGATTACGAACGATGTCGGCAATTAATCCAATCCGAATCGGATATTCGGATTCAGCTCGTCGTACACCGGAAATTACGGCTTCAGTTACGACCGGAAAAGGCATTTGCGGCTTGATAAAATCGAATGGTGAAAAATAGACTTCAGCGTAAATAATGTTTTGTAGGGATAAACTTGCAATTGTAGAATAAGCCATATCTTCAATGTCGGACGGCTCACGATAAAAATCACTTTTCCAGTACCAGGTTTCGATAAAATGAGCAAAATCGGTGAAAACAAATTTCTGTCGCAATTCCTCTATATTATGCACTTCGTTACTGCCGTATTTTTGGATTAATCGTAAAAGGGATTCGAGCGGGAAAGCCCCTTCCAGATGCAGGTGCAGTTCGATTTTAGGCATTGCCTGGATTATTTCCCCAGTGTTATTTTTATTCATTCAATCTCCATGTTGATTGGCGGAAAATATAAAATAATTGCGATTACCACCAAATTATTTATATTGTTTTCGATAATTGATATTTTCAAATTTTAGCGATGGAAATAAAACTATAGACTGATAAAGGAGGATAAGTATGCATTTAACGATTCTGGGCTCTGGCTCGTTTTTACCGAATGAGAAGCGAAATTGCTCCGGCTATTTGTTAGATATTGGCGATGAGACTCTCCTGCTGGACGGTGGCTCGGGTACTCTGCGGCAAATGGTCAAGGCTGAGCGTTCGGTACTGGAAGTCGGGCGCGTTTTTTATAGCCATTTTCATCTCGATCATATTGCTGATTTTTTACCTTTGCTTTTTACGCGTAAATATTATAAACCGCAACGCCCGAATGCACCACTTTATATTCACGCTCATCCTGATTTTGCCTACTATTTCAATAATCTCACCAAAATGTTTGAAAAATGGACGGTTGATCCGGATTATCCAGCTTATTTTTCTCCGATTACGCCAGGAATGCATGATTTTTCTAGTTACCAGGTTCAGGTTTTTCCATCGAATCATGCTCCCGAAAGTCAGATGTATCGGTTCATCGGACCTGATGGTGAATCTTTGCTTTATACGGGAGATGTTGGATTAGACCAAATATTGATTGATGCCAGCCGCAATGTTGGTCTGCTTTTGATCGAATGTGGTAATCTATCGAACGTTCCGATAGCCGGTCATTTAAACCCTGAGCAAATTAAAACGGTAATCGAAGTCGCTCAGCCCCAGCAAGTTATCCTCACGCATCTCCCACCAGAAGTTGATAATCTCGATATAACTGAGCGATTTGGGCCGTCGTTAGTTAAACGTATCACCATTGCTGAGGATTTTTTAACATTTGATTTTTAAAAATACAAATTCACTAAGCAGAGAGAGACTTTGTGAATTTTCGTTGGGATATTGAGATATTTATTATTTTTGGCCAAATTTTAAAAGATTGGTACAGAAATATAAGTATAGCTAGCACAATACTACAGCCGAATTATTAGTCGTTGATTAACTAATTGTAAAATAATTCTTTTTACGTACACTCGAAGATGGGGAAGTATTTGATTAGTTTTAATGAGGCTGTAATTTCTACACGACCCTCACCGTTTTGATTTTATCCTTTTTTATTACAAGACAGAATTCCAGTTATAGAAAATAGACTTGATATATCTTCGGAGTTTTAGTAATATGAAAATGTTTATTTTAACAGGCGATAACCGTATTATTCTAACAATGTGAATTAACAAATGTTTTAATAAAAGAAAAGGAGGTAAAATGAAAAAGTTATTATTGATTTTAATGCTGACTATTTATTTTGTTTTATTTACCCAGAGAATAGAGGCTCAAAACGAATTGTGGGATAGAATTTTTGTTTTTCCTGAAAATTATCGGATTTATACATTATCATTTTCTGATTCATTGAATGGTTGGGCAGGCGGAGAAACAATCGGACCAGTAGGAGGAGTAATATTAAATACTAAAGATGGAGGCCAAACCTGGTCGGAGCAGTTCGTATATCGGGAATTTTCCTGGTTTAATAATATTGATTTCGTTGATAGTTTGAATGGTTGGGCGGCTGGGTTACATTGTTTATTTAAAACTTCTAATGGCGGTAAAGAATGGATTAGAGTCGCCGATTCCCTGTTTGATTTTGACATATATATGGGATTGTCCGATCTTCAATCAGTTTCTTTTGCAGACACTGCCTTTGGAATCATAACAGGAACGGAAAGTACGATTGCTATAACCTTAGATGGCGGGAATACCTGGAATTGTGCGACCATTAATCCGGAAAATGTTTTTATTGATACCGTTTATTATGGGGTAGTTCTTTCGGCTGGGAAAGCTTGCGTAACAGGTAGAGGTGGAGTTGCAGTATCAGCCGATTCGGGGAAAACCTGGCATATCACCCATAACGAAGATCGGAGTTATATCAAATGTTCTTTTATTGAAAATGGTTATGGTTGGGTATTGAGTCGGGACGGTCAAATACAAAAAACAAGGGATTATGGTGAATCCTGGATTTTCTGTAAACAAATTTTTGAAGATGGAGTAGATTATGCCGTTGATATTTCTTTTCTCGATTCGTTGACGGGATGGGTTATTGCGAATAATGGGGAAATCTGGGAGACTAATGACGGCGGTTATAACTGGTTATCAAGTACAATTTCACAAGATACAGCTTTGGCGGTGATTACTTCAGCAACAAATAATGCCACCTTCGTTTTGAATAAAGCCAACAGCTTATATAAATATAAAAGATTTAGTGCCATTACTGAATTTTTCAAGAAACTCCCGGATTGTTATAAACTTTGCCATAACTACCCCAATCCTTTCAATTCATCCACTAATATTAAATATTCAATACCGACCAAATCACCGGTTAAAATTCAGGTGATTGACGTAAATGGTAATTTGCTCGAGACGTTGGTTGACAGGTCACATGAGCCTGGCAATTACCAAATAACCTGGGACGCATCGAGATTTTCATCTGGCATTTACTTCTATCGCATTCAAGCCGGTGATTTTATCGAAGCTCGAAAGTGTTTGTTAATCAAGTAAATATTGCCAATAATATTCAGAATATAAGAGGCGGTAGGTTATAAATGTCTAACCTTGGATTTTTAGAATCAAGGGATAGGAAAGATTAAATACAATTGAGAAAACTCGAGATTCGATGAATCATAGCATTAAAAAGTGTGAGAAATATCATATCTACAAATACCGATTGCGGTTATATTACCCGAAAATTTTGAGGATATACGATTTATTTATGATGAGGAAATGTTCAATATAACCGACTTAATTGTAGTGGTAACATCGGTTTTTTGTCTATTGGCAACGGCTGAATCTCAAGAATATAGTGGAGAAAAGTATAAATTAGATGCTCATAAAGACACTATTTGGACTAAAGGGATTCCAGTTGAATATTCTGACTTTCCAGAGGCGGAGAAAATCGCCGTTGCAGTTATGGAATTAGATGCTAATGGCGTTACTTCGGTGGAAGCAAAAGCGCTGACTGATCGCTTACGAATCGAGCTATTCAACGCCGGTATTTTCCAGGTTATGGAACGCGATAAGATGAATAGAATTCTCGATGAAATGCAATTTCAAATGAGTGGTTGTACTTCCGATGAATGTGTCGTCGAAGTCGGAAAAATCGTAGGCGTCAAGAAAATTATCGCTGGTTCCGTCAGCAAAGTCGGTGAAATTTATTCGGTGAGCATCCGATTAATTGATGTCGAAACCAGCCGGATCGAAGCCACGGCTATTGAAGACATTGAGGGAGCACTTGGAGCAGTTTTGACCGAAGCAATTCCATCTGTAGCTCGTCAAATTTCTGGCCTCGAGCGTCAGACTAAAGAATTAAAAGGTAAAAAAACAGCCTTCAAAATAAGCACTGAACCTTATGGCGCTTCAGTATTTATAGATGATGTTTACTATGGAATTGCTCCCATCGAAGTTAAAGTTGTCCCCAGCGTTACTCATAGATTGACCATTGTTAACGAAGGCTATGATAAATGGGAACATTATTACGATATAAAAAAGGATCAAGTACTGGAAATTAACGTTGCTCTTTCTAAAAAACTCCAACCGGTTACAAAGAATGTAGCCGAAAAGCCGAAACGTCAATTTAAAACAGGTTTTAAAATTCGTTATTCTGACTTTCATATTGTTGATAAAATCAATAATCAAGTACAGATAATGAATGCCAAAATGGCGGAGGGCAACGAACTTTTTCATCGCAGACAACCCGGAGCTTACGTTTTTGATGAGATTAACAATTTCTCAGGCATCGAATTATCCAATTTAAGGCAATCGGATGAAGTAGTTGGTTTTGATTTCGGTCTGGGTATCTATCGCAGTAGTTTTACCCAATGGATTAAGAATTTTGATGCTACCTATTCAGAGCCGACTTTAATATTCTGGATGCCGTCGGTAAATCTGAATTTGCGTTTGGCGCCTATTCGTTTTCCTTTATTTTATCCGTTTTGCAATGTCGGGTTCGGTTATGATGTGCTAATCATAGATGCAGTTGAAGATAATAAATCAATGGGTAGTCCGATTTTTCACAGCTGGGGATTAATGTACGGAGTTGGCGCCGAACTCCGCCCATTCAAATTTATTGGATTAGCATGCGACTGGAATCATTATAATATGAAATATAAATTAATGAATATAGAAAACAAAGCCACGCAACGCTTTAAAGATGCCAGCATTTCTCAAATGGATTTATCCGGAAATACTGTCGGTCTATCTCTCAATCTATATTATTAGAAGTAAATTGAAGTAAAAATTTTCTGGTTGGTATTTTATATCACCGCTATTTATTATATTAATTTGTGGTTTTGGTTACGATTGAAATAATTATACTGGTTGTTTTGCTGGGGTTGTCCGGATTCTTCTCCAGCTCGGAGACGGCTCTTTTTTCCTTGTCGAAAATTCAACGTGAGAAAATTCAAGAGAGCGATCCCGCCCAGGGTAAAATAATCAACGATCTCCTTAATACACCCCGCTCGCTGATTATTACGATTCTTCTGGGTAATGAATTTGTTAATATTTGTTTTTCATCTTTGTTTACTCTGATTGTTATCCAGATTGCCGGAACGGTTTTGCCGTGGGCAAATTATTTGATTGCTTTGCCGCTAGTTCTGCTGATAGGTGAAATAACGCCTAAGACCTTGGCTATCAAGAATAACGAACGTTTGTCCCTAAAATTTGCCCGACCGCTTTCGCTGGTTATGGTAATTTTTACGCCATTACGCTGGTTTATCAGGAATATTTCCGACCGAATCGTTAATCTGATCGTTTCAAAAAGAGATCAGCGCGAAAATATTTTGACTGAAGATGTTATTCGCTCAATATTGGAAGACAGTGAAAAAGAAGGCGTTATTGATTCCGATGAGAGTGAAATGATTTCTAATGTATTCGATTTTGGCGATTTGATTGCCGCTGATGTTATGACACCCCGCAGTTTAATTTTTAGTCTGCCGGTTGATATGGCGCTACCGGAAGTTATCACCGCCATCAAGAATAGGCGTATATCTAAAGTCCCGATTTATGAAGGCAATCCTGACAATATTATCGGAGTATTATTTGCTACTGATTTAATAGGCATTTCGCTGAATACCAGTAACGATGAAACTAAGCCGATAAATCTTCGGAATCTTCTGCGCCCACCGTTTTTTGTACCCAAAACCAAACGAGTGGATGAACTGTTCCATATTTTTCAAAGAAAGCGAATTTCAATGGCTATTGTTCGGGATGAAGACGGCATAGTGCAAGGCTTGATTACCATTGAGGATTTACTGGAAGAAATTTTCGGTGAAATTTCGGATGAATTCGAAATAAAAGATGAGCAATTTGAGAAAATTAACGATCGGCTCTATCGAGTGCGTGGTACTCTGCCCATAGTTAGTTTTAATGAATTATTGAACGCCAGAATTCCGGTAGATGAATTTGAGACTATCGGTGGATTTGTATCCAGTTTATTTGATGAATTACCTACTGTTACTGTTAATGCTCAAAAGATTTACGACGGCTGGTTATTCACCGTTGAGAAAATAGAAAATAACCGTATCGAAATCTTGCGGGTGAAGCGATTGTGATACCGACCGGTTTGGCAATTCTAATTATAGCTATTTGCGTGCTCGGGGAAGGGTTTTTCTCCGGTTCGGAAATTGCACTGGTATCCGTGGATCGAATCCGTCTCCGTCACGATGCCAAAATGGGCAAAAAAGATGCTAAGTTAGTCATAAATCTTTTAAAACGACCGGAATGGGTTTTGGGGACGACCTTGATCGGCACGAATATTTGCACAGTGACCAGCACGATGCTGGCAACGGCTATAGCCTATAGATATTTTCATGGTGCCGGAGTATTCGTCGCAATTTTTTGTATGAGTTTGATCAATTGGATTTTTGCTGAAATCGTTCCTAAAAGCGTTTTCCAGCAATATGCCGATGTAATTGCTCCGAAAATAGCGCCTGTATTGAGGATAATGTCTCTTATATTTACACCATTGGTTCGTGTTTTTTCGGGAGCCGCTTCTTATATCGCTACCATTCTCGGCGGCGAACTCAGCCACAAATTACCATTTATCAGTAAAGAAGAGCTGAAAATCCTAATGAAAATAAGCGATAAGAGTGACGTTAATCCTAATGAACGTGAAATGATCGGCCGACTTTTATCATTTAAAGAAAAAAAGGCTGAAGATGTAATGGTGCCGCTCATTCAAGTTACTGCTCTGCCTGAGGACGCCAGCGTTCCAGAAGCGGCGCGCATCATTTCCGAAAGTAAGCATCGTCGTCTGCCGGTGTATCGTGAACGGGTTGACAATATCATTGGCATATTGAATAGTTTCGATGTCATCGGTGAAAATAACAATACTCCAATCAGGAGATTTATACGTCCGGCTTTTTATGCACCACCCAATATGAGCATAAACGTTTTGTTCGATCAAATGAAAAAAAGCGGCAACAATATGGCAATAATTGTTGACGAATATGGCGGCGCGGAGGGCATAGTGACTATTGAGGACATTCTGGAAGAGGTTGTCGGCAAATTAGAAGATGAATATGATCATGTCCGTCCTCGCTATAAAATTAAAAAGGATGGGACGATTGTTGTCTCTGGCAAAATGGAAATTCAGGAACTAAATGACAAATTTGGACTGAATTTGCCAGAAGGTGATTACGATACTATTGGCGGGCTCATTATTGCTCATTTGCAAAAAATTCCGCGTCATGGAGAAAGATTAATTCTGCCATCTGTTGCATTAACGGTAACACGCGCTTCTCAACGCGTGATTCATGAAGTCGCCATTCGGAAAAATGGTTCGACTGAAGTAACTAATTAGAATTTATTCTTTGAAAATCGGCAATAATTCGGCTTCGATTAAACCATTCGTCGCTAAAATCTGGCGGGCATAAATCGAAAATGCCGAACCGTCCATATTTACCGTTTTGCCACCGGCTTCTTGAAGAATTAGCGCTCCAGCGGCTACGTCCCAGGCGTTTAAATCCAACTCCCAGAATCCATCAAAGCGGCCACAGGCAGTATAACACAAATCAATTGCCGCCGAACCGACTCGCCGAACGCCCTGAGTAAGCGGGTAAATGCGCCGGAAATGCTCGAAATTGCGCCGGAAAGTGGCATTATTTTCATAAGGGAAACCGGTAGCAAGAAGACTATCAGCAAGTTTTCTTACCCGCGAAACTCGAATAGGTTGTCCGTTAAGAAAGGCACCCTGATTTTTTATAGCGGTAAAAGTTTCGCCCAGTAAAGGAGCGTGGACAACGCCTAATAACAATTCTTTTTGATATTCCAGTCCAATTGAAACGGAAAAGAATGCAAAACCGTGCACAAAATTGGTTGTACCATCCAGCGGATCTATGATCCATTTGTAATCGGAAGAAGTTTCTATCAGCGGACTTTCTTCCGCCAGAATCTGATGCTCGGGAAATTGACGGCGGATTGCCTCGATAATAGAATTTTCCGACATACGATCAGCTTCGGTAATTAGATTGACACGTCCTTTATAGTCAATTTTCAAGGCGGTATTGACTTTTTGTTTGAGAATTTTTCCCGCCTCGAGCGCGGCGTTTAAAGCCGTCGCTGATAATTTCTGTTGCAATTGTAAATCGTCCATCATTATTTCCTTAATTTCATTGATGTTATAGTTAATTAATCCAATTTTTAGACTAAGTGTAGTTTGTTTTAATTATTAAATGTCGAAGATGAGTTTTTGTTACTGAATGTTTAATCGAATTTCCCAAATTTTACAGCCGAATTATACGGAAAAAGATGCAATTAATCAACTGATATGGTTGCAGAACTTCCTCTAAAAATTAATTTATAGACGTAATATCTTATTGAATACCAGGATATTCTAGAAAAGTGCAAAAATCTTTGTGCCTTCGGGTCTTTGTGTTGAAAAAATAAAAACAAGCCATTCCCAAACTTGACAGCATGCTGGAGGTAAATCGCATTCCGATTAACCGGCATTTTATTGAAAAAATAAGTGAAAGTCCGGATATGGTTATTTTTCGTCGGAAAGATTACTTAAATTTTAGTATGGGTTTGATTGTGAATTCCGATGAATATTGGATGGATTTCGCGATAAAGGAGGCTGAAAAGGCACTGGATGCCGGAGAAATTCCGGTTGGTGCCATCGTCGTTCACGCCGATAAAATCATCGGTAAAGGTCATAACCAGCGGGAAGGCTTGAAAGACCCAACCGCCCATGCTGAAATGTTGGCGATCACCTCGGCTGCTACTTTTTTAGATTCCTGGCAGTTAGGGGATTGTACTTTATATGTTACTCTAGAACCTTGTCCGATGTGTGCCGGGGCTATCTTAAATGCTCGAATTTCACGAGTCGTTTTCGGTGCTTACGACAATGCGGCTGGAATGTGCGGTTCGGTCGAAAACCTTTGCGACCAAAACCTGCTCAATCATAAGGCTTTGGTGAGAGGCGGAGTTAAAGCTGAATTATGCCGATCTTTACTAAATTCATTTTTCAATAAAATCCGTTCAACGGAAAATTAAAAGGCAATAGTTATGAACACAGACTTATTTATCATAATCGGTGGCTTAGTTATTATCAGCTTACTGGTAATTATAATGGCAAAAGTGAGAAAAAAGACGAGTCAATCCGGCGATGCCGCTCTGGAAGCTTTAAAAGAAAAAATTATTGCCCTGGAATCGCAGTTGAACATTTTCCCGGAATTAGTTCAGTCGCGAACGGCTGACATTGTCCAAAAGCGTTTTACCGAATTTACCGACAATGTTTCTACCAAAAATCGTGAGATGATTGAGAAGTTTGGCAACTTTCAAGTAGAAATCACCAAATCGCTCGGTGAGACAAGCAAAAAGCAGACTGAAGAATTCAGTCAGTTCAAAGATACTTTCAAAAGGGCGGTATCTGAAGATTTTGAGCATTTGACTAAAAACGTAGCTGAAAAATTAGATGCGATCAATAATAAAGTTCAGGAAAATCTCAGTGAAGGTTTCAAAAAAACCAATGAAACATTTACGAATGTGATCGAGCGGCTGGCAAAAATTGATGAAGCTCAGAAAAATATCGAAAGCCTCTCGACTAATGTCGTCTCACTTCAGGAAATTCTTAGTGATAAAAAAAGCCGGGGCATATTTGGTGAGGTGCAGCTCAACCAGGTCCTCTATGCTATTTTTGGCGAAAAGAACGATAAAATATTCCAGATTCAATATACGCTTAGCAACGACAAAACTGTGGATGCAATCTTGTTTTTACCGGAACCAATCGGCAATATTCCAATCGACGCCAAATTCACACTGGATAATTACAAACGCTCGATTGATAAGAGCCTGTCCGAAGCTGAACGTATTGCGGCAACAAAGTTGTTCAAAGCTGACGTGAAGAAGCAGATTGACGAGATTGCCGATAAGTACATTTTGCCGGGCGAAACTTCCAACCAGGCGATTATGTTTATCCCAGCCGAAGCAGTTTTTGCCGAATTATATGCTTATCATGACGATTTAATAGAATATTCTCATTCTCGTCGAGTTTGGTTGACTTCGCCTACTACTTTTATGGCGGTTTTGAATACGGTTCAACTTGTCTTGCGTGACATAGAGCGCCGCAAATATGCCGACATTATCCAACAGGAAATTATGAAATTATCCGAGGAGTTCCGTCGTTATCGCGACCGCTGGAATAAATTATCCGCTCATATAGACACGGTTCAAAAAGATGTCAAGGACATTCATACAACTTCCAATAAAATTTCCAATTCATTCGAGAAAATTGCCAAAGTCGAGCTGGGAGAAAAATCCGAGCTGCCGCCGGAACAGGAAGTTAAGTATCTTAATGTGATTAACGAAGAAGAGTCGGAGCAGGAATAATTGAATTTATTAGCATTAATATTAATTGCAATCGGTCTGGCGATGGATGCTTTTGCGATTTCGATTACCTGCGGTTTAGCAGCTCAGCCTCATAATAAGTTCAAGTTTTTAAAAGTCCCTTTAGCCTTCGGCGGTTTTCAGGCTTTAATGCCGCTGATCGGCTGGCTGGCAGGCCAAACTCTCCAGAGATTTCTGGCGAATTTCGACCATTGGGTTGCTTTTGGGCTATTGGTTTTCATTGGAATACGGATGATTTATGAGGCTTTCTCGAAAAAAGAATGTACTAATGCAATCGATCCATTGAATAGTCATCGTCTATTTGGTTTATCGCTGGCAACCAGCATTGACGCTCTGGCGGTCGGAATTACCTTTGCTTTTCTAGAAATTAATATTGTTGTACCCATCATCATTATTGGAGTTATCACGTTTCTTATTTCTTTGGGGGGAATAATAATTGGCAAACGAATTGGACATTACCTTGGTAAAAAAGTCGAAGTAGTCGGAGGAATTATCCTGATTGCCATTGGTTTTAAAATTTTAATTGAGCATCTTGTCGCCTGAACGAAAATAAAATGATTTATCCTGCCTGTCGCGAAATAAAATATTTATTATCCGGTGAAGTCCGGACTTTTGACTGCGAGTTGATTTTTCTGGATGAAGATTTCGGGATATTAAGATACATACTTGAAAAACCATACGTTGTCAATAATCAAATTTTGCCGAAAAATACGCAGACTTATGCTTTCTATTGGGAATCGCAACCCTTTACTTTATATCGGTGGTTTGCTCCGCAGGGTGGCCATCTCGGCGATTACTTTAATATTGCTGACCGAATTCACCTGAGTAATTTTCAGTTTGAATGGCGTGATTTAATCGTGGATGTTTTTATTTCGCCGCAAGGTGAAATAAGCCTGCTCGATGAAAATGAATTACCGGCTGACATTGACGGAAATCTCGCCAGATATATTGATCAATCTACCCAATTTATTATCGGAAATCACAGAAAAATACTTAGTGAGTTAAATTCTTTAACTGCTAAGCTATTTTAATAATTAAAAAAATATTTAAAATTGGATTCACTCAAACGGTGAAAAAGTATTAAATTGTTTTAAATTTGAGCCTGAAAAAATGGATAATAATATGGATGTAACATTTCAGAAAAGTAAAACCAATGTATTATTACTGGAAAATATTTCTCCGACGGCACAGCGTATTTTTCAGAACGAAGGTTTTCCGGTTGAATCGCTGTCCGGAAGTATTCCTCATGAAGTTTTAAAGGAGAAGATCAAAGACATCTCAGTTCTTGGAATCCGCTCGAAGACAATTATCGATGCCGAAATACTGGAAAATGCCCAAAATTTGATGGCTATTGGAGCATTTTGCATCGGTACTAATCAGATAGACCTGAAAGCCTGTTCCCAGAAAGGAATAGCTGTTTTTAATGCTCCCTTTAGCAATACGCGCAGTGTGGTAGAATTGGCTATCGGAGAGATCATTATGCTATTTCGTGGCATTTTCAACAAAAGTCAGAAACTTCACGATGGGATTTGGGATAAAAATTCCAAAAACTGCTACGAGGTGCGTGGAAAGAAAATCGGCATAGTCGGTTATGGAAAAATTGGAGCGCAACTTTCAATATTAGCCGAAGATATGGGAATGCAGGTTTACTATTATGATATCGTCGAAAAATTAGCGCTCGGCAATGCAAAAAAATGCAATTCTCTCGATGAACTTTTGGCTATAGCCGATGTAATTTCAATTCACGTGGATGGCCGTGAAGAAAATTACCATCTGATCGGCGCCGAGCAATTTAAGAAGATGAAACCGGGCGTTTTATTTCTCAACCTCAGTCGTGGTCACGTTGTGGATATTGAAGCTTTAGCTGAAAACCTTCAAAGTGGTCAGGTCAGAGGAGCGGCTATTGATGTTTTTCCAACTGAACCGTTAAATAATCAGGAAAGATTTTATTGTCAATTGTGCCATTTGCCGAATACAATCATTACACCGCATATTGGCGGAAATACCGAGGAAGCCCAGGAAAATATTGCTCAATTCGTACCCTCGAAAATTATTAGCTTTATCAACTCGGGCAATACGATTATGAGTGTGAATTTTCCCAATTTGCAATTGCCCCAATTCAATGGCGCCCACCGCCTTATACACGTCCACAATAATGTCCCCGGCATATTGTCCCAAATCAATCACATTTTAGCCAGGCATGGTATTAATATCGTTGGACAATATTTAAAAACTACCGAGGATATCGGTTACGTGATAACCGATATTGAAAAAAATCACGATAATGAAGTGCTCCTTGAAATAATGAATATACCAAATACAATCAAGTTCAGAGTTTTATACTGATATTTCCAAATTTAGAACGAGTAATTAATGTATCCTTTCAAAGAAATTGAACTGAAATGGCAGAAATATTGGGAAGATAACAAGACTTTTAAAACCCCTGATAAATCTAATAAACCAAAATACTACGTGCTGGATATGTTCCCTTATCCATCGGGAGCCGGACTGCACGTCGGGCATCCGGAAGGTTATATCGCTTCCGATATAATCGCTCGTTATAAAAGGAAAAAAGGTTTCAATGTCTTGCATCCGATGGGATGGGACGCTTTCGGATTACCGGCTGAGAATTATGCGCTCCAAACCGGAACTCATCCAAAAATAACTACGGAAAGAAATATCAATACCTTTCGACGACAAATTAAATCATTTGGATTTTCCTATGACTGGGATCGCGAAATTAATACAACTGACCCAAAATACTACAAATGGACTCAGTGGATTTTTCAGCAAATCTACAAAATGGGTTTGGCTTACCTGGCGGAAGTGCCGGTCAACTGGTGCCCGGAACTGAAAACCGTTCTGGCTAATGAAGAAGTCATAAACGGCAAATCCGAGCGCGGTGGGTATCCCGTCATTCGGATTCCGATGCGGCAGTGGATGTTGAAAATCACCGCTTATGCTGATCGCCTTCTGGAAGACCTGGATCTGGTTGATTTCCCCGAAAGTATTAAGGAAATGCAACGGAACTGGATCGGGCGGAGCGAAGGTGCCGATATAGATTTTAAAATTGAAGGTTCGGATCAGACTATCAGAGTCTTCACTACTCGACCGGATACTTTATTTGGGGCTACTTATATGGTTCTGGCGCCCGAACATCCGATCTTGAAGACTTTAGTTCCACCGGAATACAAGAAAACAGTAGAAGCTTATCAACAAGCGGCCGCTTCCAAAAGTGACCTGGACCGCACCGAATTAGCGAAGGAGAAAACCGGCGTATTTACCGGTTTATATGCAATTAATCCAGCCAATAATCGCCGAATTCCGATCTGGACTTCCGATTATGTGTTAATGTCGTATGGAACCGGAGCGATAATGGCGGTTCCCGGACACGATCAACGTGACTGGGAATTTGCTAAGAAATTCGGACTTGAAATTGTCGAGGTCATATCCGGAGGCGATATTACCAAAGAAGCTTATGTCGGCGACGGCATATTAGTTAATTCGGGATTTCTGAATGGACTAAATGTGGCTGAGGCTAAACGCCGAATTATTGAGTGGTTAAATGAAAAGGGAATTGGACAATCGCGAGTTCAATATAAATTGCGTGATTGGGTATTTTCCCGTCAACGTTATTGGGGTGAGCCGTTTCCTTTGTATTATGATGAAGATAACAATATTCACCTGATTGATGAATCGAAATTGCCGCTGGAATTGCCACCTCTGGAAAAATACGAACCGAGTGGAACCGGTGAGTCTCCGCTAGCTAATCTGCCAGAATGGGTTGATTTTATCGATCCGGAAACCGGGAAACATTGTCGCTACGATACTAACACAATGCCACAATGGGCGGGTTCGTGCTGGTATTATCTGCGTTTTATCGATCCTCACAACGATGAAGCATTTTGCGACAGGGAAAAAGAAAAGTTATGGATGCCGGTTGATTTATATATCGGTGGTGCCGAACACGCCGTTTTGCATTTGCTATACGCTCGTTTCTGGCATAAAGTATTATACGATTTGGGATATGTCTCGACGCCTGAGCCTTTTATGAAATTAGTCAATCAGGGTATGATTCTGGGTGAAGATGGCGAGAAAATGAGCAAGTCACGCGGTAATGTCATTAACCCGGATGAAATCATTGAGACCTATGGCGCGGATACTTTTCGCATGTATGAAATGTTTATGGGACCGCTGACACGCGTTAAACCCTGGAATACTTCCAGCATTGATGGAGTTTTTCGATTTTTAAATCGCGTCTGGAATCTTTACGTAACGGAAGAAGGTTTAATCAGCCCGGATATTAAAGATATTACGCCCGATGCTTCGACTAATTCTATTTTACATAAAACCATATTCAAGATTACGGATGACATTGAGAATCTGCGCTTTAATACCGCCATCTCCCAGATGATGATCTTGGTCAATGAAATCGCCAAATTGACGGTTAAACCACTATCGGTAATGAAGACTTTTCTGCATTTATTGAATCCATTTGCGCCTCATATTAGCGAACATATCTGGAATCTAATGGGCAATGAGCAAAGTCTGGCATATCTTGACTGGCCAACTTACGACCCGAGTTTAATTATTGATGATCTCGTTACAATGGCGGTGCAGGTTAATGGTAAAATTCGCGGTACTTTCGATATTGAACGTGATTCTGAGGATCAAGTTTGCATTGCCAAAGCTCTGCAGATTGATAATGTCCAGCGTTACCTTGAAGGGCATACGATTGTTAAGACGGTTGTCGTAAAGAATAAAATCGTCAGCATCGTCCTAAAATAAAATGGTATGTTAACTATTGACCACGAACCACGCGCTAAGGCGTGGGATATATTTTAGACAAGATTAACAAGATAGTTTTTATTAGAATTCGAATAATAGAATCGGGTTTATAAATAGTTTACTGACAATAGACCGATAACCAAAACCAGCTAACAGTAACCATTTACCACAATCAATTATGCAAAAAAGCATTTATGCAGTTCTATGTGTCTTTTAGTATTTTTTGTGGTTAACACTCATTGCCCTGACGAGTATAAGTTTGGCTGGTGGACTTATCATTGATAAAAACTTAGCGCTCTTAGCGGTTAGAAGAAAAACAATATTAATCTGACTCGACTTATTAGCGGCAGGTAGAAAATCATTCCCAGATTGTCGCGATTTAAAGGTATGTAACAATAAATTTAAAATACTATATATTGAATGATATCAATGATTTATTAGATGAACGTAGAAAAATTTCGTAATACTCTGAAAAATTAGCTTGACAAATATTTTTTTCTTTACTATACTTATTGCGAAAATGATTGCGCAGATTTACAAAGTGGTTTCAAAATGACAGCGACCCTCGAAGATGTTGCCAAAAAATCAGGATATTCCGTTTCAACAGTTTCTCGGGTATTGAATAATAAAGGGAAAGTAAACCGGATTAAAGATGAAACTGCCGATAAAATTCACAAAATTGCTCAAGAACTCAATTATGTCCCGAATCAATTAGCCCGTGGTTTAAGACTGCGGAAGACGCATGCTATTGGATTGGTAATTCCAGATATTTCAAACCCCTTTTTTGCTCATGTTTCGCGCATTATTCAAATTGAATCTTATAAACTTGGTTATACTTTGATTGTGTGCAATACTGATGAAAATCAAGATACTGAAATTGAACAAATACAATTACTGCGTAGCAAGGGAGTAGATGGTTTTATTATAATGCCGGTGGGGTTAAAATCAGATCACATCCAGGAACTAATTGATGAAAAAATTCCTTTGGTTCTACTTGATAGGTGTTTTGATTCCATTGATACCAATTCTGTGGTTGTAGATAACTATACTGGTTCCTATAAAGCTGTTGAATATTTAATCAAAAATGGTCATAAAAGGATCGCAATTATACAAGGGCTTCCTAATACCTCCACTAACAATATGCGGGTTAAAGGTTATAAAAATGCCCTTATAAAATATAATATCGAAATCGATGAGAATTTAATCGTTGGTAACGATTACCGAAGAGAAAATGGATATATTGAGACCAAACTACTATTGAAAATGTCCAATCCGCCTACGGCGATATTCAGTACAAGCGATTTAATTACTTTGGGTACCTTAGATGCAATTATCGAAGAAAAATTGAATGTCCCTCAAGATGTTTCGCTGATTTCTTTTGATGATGTAGATTTTGCCCCGTATCTTTTTACCCCGCTGACGGCTATTCAGCAACCTCGGCAGATCATGGGTGAGATGGCGGTTAAATTGTTGTATGACGATTTAAAAAGTAAGGGAAGAAAAGAGAAAACCAGGATCGAATTAAAACCTGTCCTCAATATTCGAAAATCCGTCCGAAATCTAAATTCTGTTATTAATCCCGATTAAAACCAATAAAAATTAGGTCCGAACTATGCAATTCAAAAATATCGGCAATCAACACTCACCCCAGAAATGCGCAAACGTTTTTACAGCCAATCTGAGGGGATTGAGTAAATATTTTTTACTATCGTTTTGCTTATTAGTATTTATTGGATGTGGGAAAAAAGAGGCTACTAAAGATGATAAAATCACCATTACTTTCTGGCATAGTTTTGTCGCATCTACTATACCAGCGCTCGAAGATTTAATCGAACAATATGAAACCGAAAATCCCAATGTCACAATAAAAGCTCAATATGTACCAACTGGTGATGCTCTAATTCAAAAACTTATCACGGCAATTCAGAGTAAGACCGCGCCTGATATTTCCTGGATTCACTCTGATTTTCTGGCTGATTTAGTTGACGCGGATGCGATTTATGAGATGGATCATTTTATCAAAAGCAATAATGGACTTAGTAAATCCGAAATAGAAGATATATATCCTGCTTTATTACAATATTCTTCTCTGCGGGGGAAGATATATTGTATTCCAATGGAAGCCACTAACCTGGCGTTGATATATAATGTTGATATGGTTAAAGAAGCTGGCTATCAGGATGGTCGTGCTCCCTCGAATTGGGAAGAGTTAGAAGAATACGCCGTCAAGTTGTCAAAAGATTTCAATAATGATGGGAAATTTGACCGGATTGGTTTTTTCCTTCCGATATTTCCTGCCGCCGGTCCTCTCAGTGGATGGATGGTTTGGCAGTGGATTCCCTATTTATGGCAAGCGGGTGGTTATATTATAGCTGAAGATCAATCCAAAGTGTTATATAATAGTGAAGCGGGAGTTAAAGCTCTAACACTCTGGAAAAACATATATGACAAATTGAATTTACGGACATTTACTACGGATTACGATGTATCTTTTGCCTCGAAGTTGGTGGCTATGGCGATGGATGGACCTTGGAACCTCCCGCGATTTAATCGAATGCTGAAAAATTTGAATTGGTCGTTTGCACCATTGCCCAAAGGTCCTGTAAAACAGGCGACCATCTGCGGTGGCGAATATCTGGTTATTTTCAAACAATCTGAACATCCCGATGAAGCCTGGTCATTTGTGAAGTGGATCATTCGGCCTGATATTCAAGCTCGCTGGGCTATGAAATCCGGTTATTTGCCGGTGCGGCGATCAGTATCAGAAATACCGGAGTTCAAGAAATATCTAATGGAAAACCCGAATTTTAAAGTATTTGTAGACCAGATGGAAGTTGCCCAGATTCAGCGCTCTATGGATTATGGGGCTTTACAAATTACTCGACATATGGCGGAAGCCATTGAAGAAGCAACACTTGGTGGCGGTGATCCAAAGGCAGCTCTCGATAAAGCGGCCGCGAAATCTAATAAGGTCTTACAATCGTATTGGCAGAATGCTAAATAAATCTACCAGAGTTAAAAAGACGATTATAAATCGCCGGGATGGGAATGGTAAAAAGAATATTCTCACAGCGCTCGGATTTTTATCTCCGACGTTGGTTATTTTCTGCGCTTTCGTTTTATTCCCGGTATTCTTTTCGTTTTATCTCAGTTTTCATAAATGGAATATGTTCAGTAGTGGGCGGGAATTCCTTGGTTTAGAGAACTATCGTCGGTTATTTTCTGATCCTGAATTCTGGATGGTTCTGAAAAATACTTTTATTTACACACTTGGTACGGTTCCTTTAAATATGGTAATTGCTCTGTTAACTGCTATTATACTTAACCGACGCATCGCAGGAAAACGGTTTTTACGTACGGCGATTTTCACTCCTGTGGTCATATCCCCGGTAGCGGCTGCGTTAATCTGGCGTTGGATTTATGACCCCAATTTTGGTTTGTTAAACTATTTAATGGATCTCGTGGGTCTCCCCTCGGTAAACTGGCTCAACGAACCGAAAGCCGCTATGGTTGCTCTTATTATCATGGGAGTCTGGAAAACCTTTGGGACAAATATGGTTCTATTTTCCGCCGGATTACAAGGGATTCCCGATCATTACTATGAAGCCGCTGAAATTGATGGTGCCGGATGGTGGTCGAAATTTTGGAATATTACAATGCCGATGTTAAGTCCTACCACATTTTTCATTATGATAATGTCAATGATCAGCTCGTTTCAGGTCTTTGATATTGTCTATGTTTTGACTTCAGGGGGACCTCTGGGCGCAACGAAGGTGATGGTATTTTATATTTATGAGAATGCCTTCAAATTTTTCGAGATGGGGTATGCCTCTGCGGCGGCTTATGTTTTCTTTGCAATATTAGCGGTGCTAACGGTATTACAAGTAAAGTTTATGCAAACTCGTGCCGGGTATGAGGCGGTATAATGGCTATAGATTTTCGGAAAAATAGTCATATAGTAAAAGACATTATCCTTCATGTTATTATATACGCTTTAGCTTTGGCGACGATAGCACCTTTTATCTGGATGCTCCTAACTTCGGTAAAAGATATTGGGGATATATTTGTGTATCCACCAAAGTGGCTACCTTCAAAGTTCCATTTTGAGAATTATGCCCGGGCTTTTCAAGCGGCTCCCTTTGGGCGATATTATTTAAATAGTCTTATAGTAGCTTGTACTGTGACGTTAGGGCAGCTAATTACTTGTTCGATGGCGGCTTATGCTTTTGCTCGGTTACAATTCAAAGGACGGGATGTTCTTTTCTATATTTTTTTAGGAACTATGATGATTCCTTACCAGGTAACGATGATTCCTAGTTTTATGGTTTTATACTGGCTCGGATGGGTTGACAGCTATCAAGCTATGATTGTTCCGGGCTTGGCTTCGGCATTTGGAACATTTTTATTGAGACAGTTTTTCTTGACGATTCCTAAGGAATTAGAAGAGGCGGCCTATATTGATGGCTGTGGAAAATTTAGAGTATTGTGGCAGATAATTATTCCTTTATCGAAACCGGCTCTGGCAACATTAGCCATTTTTACATTTATGGGGACTTTTAATGATTTTATCTGGGCTTTAATCGTGGTCAATTCAGATCATTTACGCACGGTTCAGTTAGGACTAGCTATATTCCGCGACCGATATATTACAGACTGGGATTTATTAATGGCTGGTTCGGTAATGGCAACTTTACCAATTTTAATCGTCTTTTTCTTCGCTCAAAAATATTTCATAAAAGGTATCACTTTAAGTGGAATTAAAGGATAGTATCGTGATTAAGAAGAGGCTAATAATAATTATTAGTAAAAACAGCATAAGGTTTATTTTATGAATTACTTATTTAAACCAAACCACTTTATTTCGGCAAGTAGCATTTTAATTCTATTTTTACTTTGCCTTTTAAGGTCCTGTGGGGAGAAGAATACGCTGGCTCCGTATCAAGGCGCGCGGCCAATGAACAATATTATTATTGAACAGGAAACATTTACGCCCAAATTTACTTGGTTGGGTGGATATGGGTGTGCTTTTGGAGTAAATCGCGGCGATCAAGCACGGCTTGACAGTACTTTGCAATGGTTAATAAAGGTTGATGGTGACAATTTGCACTACCCGGTTAAATATGGCGAATTGCCCGAGGGGGTAACTGATATAACAAATGATTATGGTGGACATTTTGAAGCATTAATTGAAGACAGCACCTATACATTTTGGGTTATTAAGGAAGCCGCTTGGGATGCCGTAGTAGAAAATGCCGGTAAAGTAATCTTAATGGCAGAACTGGACACGGTAACGACGATTGCCAATGAGGATACTTTATGGATAGACAGTTACAGTCATGTTCAAAAGAGTTGCTGGATAGATGTTTATACAAATGTTGATATGGCAAGCATTAAGTTGAGGGGTGGATTTGCCAAAATCACTCTTATTGAAACGGATACCAGCAATTCACCGGTCATAACCTGGGAGATTATTGATTCAAGCGTTGAAGATTCTCTCGTAGCGGCGGTCGGAATCTGTTTAGGAGAGAGCTATAACCCCAAAAAAATAGTCTGGGAAGCCTGGTCGGTGGATACCGTAGGTGGTCAAAAGATATATGGAAAAAACAATGTAATAGGTCAGCCGCTGGTAATAGGAAGCCCGATTCCCGGGACGAAGGTATTTGTTGAATATCCTGCAAAAGGTTTGTCCCGCAATAAGACCTATTTATTCTGGCTGGCTGGTAAGGATTGGAATGGGGTTGATCACTTAAGATCCACTAAGTATCATTCATATATAACCTTTAATACTTGGTGATTTGAAAGAGTTTTATTGAAGAGGAAATTCTAAGTGAGACAAAAAATTATCTTTTGGACAATTTCAATGGTTTTGATTCTTTCGGATTTTACAAAAGCCGGAGATGCGAGTACTGCTCCCATAACAAGTGCCAAATCCTTAGCACTAGGGGGCTATTATTATGCCGGATTAGATGGTATAACAACTACATTTCAAAATCCTGGTAAAATTTTAAGCACACCGGGTTTTGGTCTGGCGATGAATATCATTGATCGAGCCGGGCAACAACAATGTCAAAAAGGAAGTCGTGATATCCATCGTTCCTATTTATTCAATGATTTCAGCGGTTCAGCGGGTATTTACTGGGTGCCTAACCAAAAGTTTGGGCTGGCTATGGTCTATAATCGAGCCCTTGATTATTCGGTTCGATGGCCACTGGCATTAATGTTTACTGAAAATGGAATAACCCGTTTGTATGGCTTTCAATTAAAATCACGCCTGATTGCGGATGCCTATTCGCAGGTTTTCGGATTACAAGTCGGGAAAATGTCATTGGGTGCCGCGATTAATATTTATCAGATTTACCAACAATTTGAGTTTCCGATTTCGAATCCTGAGTGGCAGACGAGCAGGACTAATCCGGTCTACGCTTTGAATTTAGAACAAGAGGATAATGCCATAGGTTGGAGCCTAGGATTTATTTTACCTATAACAACGACCATTAAGGTAGGCGGGAGCATTCGGAGCGGCGTAGATTTTGACCTTGAAGGTAATGCTAAAACGGATTGCTTTTATGCGCTTGATAGTCTGGCGAAGAAATCGCGACTTCACAGTCGTTTTCAAATGCCGATGACTGGTGGTATAGGAATTTTATACAAACCCACCGATCAACTAAATCTAAATATTGATCTATCCAGCGAATTCTGGGGAAGCACTCAATCCAAACTGGATTTTAATTATAGTGACACTGCCTGGTCTGCCATAATAGCTGCGGCTCCGCGTGATAGTATCACCGGTTACTGGCGTTCGGAAATGCCGTTTTACGATCGTAATAGTTTTGTATTTGCTATCGGACTGGAATATTCAGGCGAGAATAATTTGAAGTACCGGGTTGGATATAATTATCAGACAACTCCAAATTCAGATCGTAGTTATAGTCTTTTATTGCCGAATGTAAATCAACATAGAATATCGGCTGGTATTGGATTTTTATTTAACCAATTTTATATAGATCTCAGTATTGCTTATTCTGTGGGAGTTGCTAAAGATATCAAGAAAAGCCAGGATGAATATTTTTATGGTAAATATGATACTAAAACAATTATTCCATCAATAAATGTTGAGTATCAATTATGAGAAAGGTAAAAAAACAAATGAAAGGAGGTGTAATTTATAAGTCAGGCTTATTTTATTTTTGTAAAACAGGACAAGGAATTATTAACCAATTTATTAACCAAATGGAGGTAAGTATGCGTAAGGTTAATATGTGTTTGTTAGCATTATTGCTATTAGTGGCGGTACAATCGGTGGCATTAAGCCAAGAAGAGATTGTTCGTTTAGAGTTGAATGTTCCGAAGGTATCACCTACGGATGTAGTGATTGATGGAGTAAAGGATGAGTCGGTTTGGGGTAACGCGGCGGAAGTGAATTTAGTGACTGAGACGGGTTACAATATCTGGGCGAGTTCTTATGGTCGTGAGATAGCCGAGCCGGAGTATGATGAGTTGTATGGGCGTTTGTTGTGGACGGATGATACTCTATATGTATTTATGCATATTGATGAGTTTGTCAATGACACGACGGATTTGTACTGGGGTGGTCAATTTTTGGATCCGACTGACACATCTGGACATTGGGCGAGTGACCAGTTATTTATAGGGGTTTCGAACCGTTTAGGAGTGGAATCTTGGGATAACTGGGAAGGGAATCCGATGGCGGCACCGGATGGTCCTTATCATTTGATGATAATGGGAGATCGGGTAACATTTAATGATGGTTATCCGGTATATGTGCCTGAATTAGACTCGGCGGTAATATTTGATCCTTCGACGTTTATACGATCGGCGGCGCAGTGGAATAAGGAGACTGGGGTATGGGATGTAGAGTTAGCGATTTACAATCCCAATGTTAAGGCAAGTGCTTCTATTGGATTTAATGTTGGTGGTAGTTTTTCTTCGGAGTATTCTCGTGAGACGACGGGTGATTCGTATGGATATTACACCTGGCAGCCGAATGTGCCGAATGAACCGTTTGCAGATCCGGGAGATCTGGGTTGGTGTGCCACCTATATTCAGCAAAATTCTGAATACTGGGCTCTGCTGAATTTTCTGCCGGGACCGGACGACGTAATTGTTCGTTTAGAGTTGAATGTTCCGAAGGTATCACCTACGGATGTAGTGATTGATGGAGTAAAGGATGAGTCGGTTTGGGGTAACGCGGCGGAAGTGAATTTAGTGACTGAGACGGGTTACAATATCTGGGCGAGTTCTTATGGTCGTGAGATAGCCGAGCCGGAGTATGATGAGTTGTATGGGCGTTTGTTGTGGACGGATGATACTCTATATGTATTTATGCATATTGATGAGTTTGTCAATGACACGACGGATTTGTACTGGGGTGGTCAATTTTTGGATCCGACTGACACATCTGGACATTGGGCGAGTGACCAGTTATTTATAGGGGTTTCGAACCGTTTAGGAGTGGAATCTTGGGATAACTGGGAAGGGAATCCGATGGCGGCACCGGATGGTCCTTATCATTTGATGATAATGGGAGATCGGGTAACATTTAATGATGGTTATCCGGTATATGTGCCTGAATTAGACTCGGCGGTAATATTTGATCCTTCGACGTTTATACGATCGGCGGCGCAGTGGAATAAGGAGACTGGGGTATGGGATGTAGAGTTAGCGATTTACAATCCCAATGTTAAGGCAAGTGCTTCTATTGGATTTAATGTTGGTGGTAGTTTTTCTTCGGAGTATTCTCGTGAGACGACGGGTGATTCGTATGGATATTACACCTGGCAGCCGAATGTGCCGAATGAACCGTTTGCAGATCCGGGAGATCTGGGTTGGTGTGCCACCTATATTCAGCAAAATTCTGAATACTGGGCTCTGCTGAATTTCGGTACTGGATTAAACGGAATAGATGTGGCGGAAGTTAACGAGAAGCCAGTTAGGTTTGCATTGCGGCAGAACTACCCGAATCCATTCAATCCGACTACTACGATCCGGTTCGAAGTCAATGAACGTGTTCCGATTACGTTGAAGGTTTATAATGTATTAGGGAAAGAGGTTGCGACTTTAATAGATAACCGGACATATTCTCCGGGTGTCTATTCCGTAATCTGGGATGGATCTAGTTTATCTAGTGGTATTTATTTCTACCAGTTAGTTACAGATAAAGTGGTTTCTACCCGTAAAATGATACTTATGAAGTAAAAAAAGTCAAAGGAGGGGTGGTAAATTTTTATCCACCCCTCCTGACTATACTTTGGTCGTTGAAAAATTGATGTAAAGAAAGGAATAATATGCGCATCGCGGCTCTTTATGGCGCCCATGATTTTAGAATAGAAACAAAAGAAAGTCCGGATATAAAGGATGATGAATGCTTAGTTCGCGTCCGAGCCTGCGGAGTTTGTCATTCCGAAATTCATCAATGGGCAAAAACTCTCGATAACTTGGAATATCCGCGATATATCGGTCATGAAGTGTCTGGTGAAATTCTGAAATGTGGAAGTGCCGTTAAAGGATTTAAAAGAGGAGATCGAGTTGCAGTCTGGACTGATCGAGCTGGTTACGCCGAAGAAGTTGCGGTTCGAGCCAATCAAATTTTCCCCATTGCTGATCAGATAAGTTTTGCCGAAGCTATGGCTGAACCGATAGCTTGCACGACAAATGGGGTAATCAAAGCCGGAGTTGAATTAGGCGATACGGTAGTTTTAGTCGGAACTGGATTTATGGGACTCATCTTAATGCAACAGATTGCTTTGAAAGGTGCTTCTCGGATTATTGGTGTTGATGTTCGCGCTGAAATTCTCGATAAGGCAAAAATGTTAGGAGCAGATTTGGTCATTAATCCGCAGGAAGAAGATGTCCCAGCTATTATTTGGGATATGACTAATGGTCGGGGAGCAGATGTAGTATTTGAAGTCGGTGGCAATCAAGCAAGTCTTGACTTAGCCGTTGACTTACTACGGATGGAAGGGAAGTTAGTTATTTTTGGATATCATCCAGGGCAGAGAATTATTAAAGATTTGGGATATTGGAATTGGATGGCTTTTAATATTGTCAATGCTCATTTTAGAGATATGGCGACAATTTTACGCGGAGCGGAAATTGGGATCAAGCTCTTAAATGAGCAGAAAATAAATATGAAACCATTGATAACTCATAAATTTAAATTAGATGAGATTGAGGCGGCGTTTTGTGCGGCGCAGGAAAAGCCCAAAGGATTTATTAAAGCTGTCATTGAACCTTAATGGGATTGAAAATAATGATTAGTAAAATAAATAAAACGACAAAATCAAACTTTCGTAGGGATAAAATAATGATTTCCAAGAAAGCATATTTGCAAATCAGGAGATTAATTAGTCGAACTTTCCTTGGCTTTATGTTGCTTATTTCGTTGGGATATGCGGCGAGTGATGGTAAGATTGTAGGGAAGGTTATTGATAAGAAGACAGGCAATCCCTTACCTGGCGTGAACATTATTATCGTCGGGACAGAAATGGGAGCCGCTACCGATATGGAAGGTGATTATTATATCATAAATGTTGCACCCGGTATTTATAGTCTCCAGGCTTCGATGATTGGATATAAACAAGTTATTAAAACTGAGGTAAACGTTAGTGTTAACCACACCACTCGCGTAGATTTTGAGTTAGAAGAGACCGTATTGGAATTTGGCGAAGCCGTGACAGTTGTAGCCGAAAGACCTCTGATCGAGTTAGATAAAACTTCGAGTAGAGTCGTTGTTGAAGAAACTGATATAAAGTCACGGCCGGTATCTCAGCTTTCCGATATACTTACCTCAATGCCTGGAATTGATTATAATCCCTACGGTGAGTTGACAGTCCGAATGGGAACGTTGGATCAGGTAGCATTTATGATTGATGGAATGCGGGCACGAAATCCTTTGAATTCTCAGCCTTATTTTAATGTTAATCTGATGGCAATTGAGGAACTGGAAATTATTACCGGTGGTTTTGATGCTGAGTACGGTGAAGCTCAATCGGGTGTTTTTAATATAATTACTAAAGAGGGACCGGATCATTATGTCGGTGCAGTAGAATTTCGCTGGATTCCTCCCGGTTTATATCACTGGGGAACTGCACTTTACGATTATTCGACAGAGCGATATTGGGAGAATACGCATGCACGCCATTTGCAATGGTGGATTGATAATCCCGATATGTGGGTTGATCCGAATGGTCGCTACGGCAACGATCCGTCATGTTCCTGGACACCGGAGCAGGCTTATCAATTTTATATAGATACTCATCAACCCTTGACGGATTATACCAATCGAAGTGGTTACCAAACCGAATTTTCTTTCGGTGGACCGACTCCGATTAAAAACCTTAGGTTCTTTTTATCCGGTCGTTATCGTACGGCACCACCAATTACGGGCAATGCTTATCGCAAGATGGGTAGTTGGCTTGATGGTACTTATAAAATCAGCTATTCTTTGGGAGGAAATAAATTATTAGTATTTTCGGGATATTATAATCAGGATAATACTTGCCATGGTATGGAATCAATGGAGTACGAAGGTGATTATGGTAATAAGTATGCTTATTATGATGAAGCTGGTTACCCTGTATATAGGCGCAATGGTCAGACTTTGAAATTTGTTCACAATCTCGATAAAAATACTTTTTACGAACTCCATTTATCGCGGGTATTCAATTATGAGAGCCAGACGAAGTTTCCGAGCGATACGGCAGACTGGACCACCAGCGATATACGCCGGGATTATTTACGAGCTTACGATTCGCAAGGCTTTGCGATACCCGATGCCTGGGCGGAAATCTACGGTTTACACTATATCGGTTACTGGTATCGTAAGGAGGATCGTAATACCGATTTGACTCTTACGGGTAAATTGACTCGACAGATCAATAAAAACTGGCAGATGCGGAGTGGTTTCGGCTTTACCTATTATACTTTTGACCGTTATCAGGAGGCGCGTGCTTGGGAAGCCGTTGAGGATAAAATCTACCATCCTTATGAGGGAAACATCTGGTGGTCAAATAAGCTGGAATTTGAAGGATTAATTATGAATCTCGGACTGCGATATGATTTTTATAATCCTAATGATGTTATTTATCTCGATCCATACGATCCTTTCGATATTATTACGGCAGAATTGGAAGGACGTGAACCGAATCCCAAAACCAAACCAACCTATACATTTGGGCAGTTATCCCCGAGAATTGGGGTGTCACATCCAATAACCGAGAAATCCCTCTTACATTTTAATTATGGTCATTTTTTCCAACGTGCATCATTCGGCGAGTATGGTGAAGGTGAGCAGACCTATAGCATTTTATCAACTTATATTATTGATCCCGAATTTGGCAGTATCGAACCCCGTAATCTGGGGAATCGTGAACTGCGCCCGCGGAAAACAGTGGCGTATGAATTAGGTATCGAGCAGGATTTTGGACCAGTATTGGCGGATGTTACCGCTTTTTATAAGGATCGCACTAACGATGTTCGAAGTATTACTGTCATAACATATAATGAACAACAGTATCATACATCCGGTAATTCTGATTATGCTGATGCCAAAGGCGTCGAGTTTACTTTACGACGTCCTTTACGTGGTTTCTGGGGAGGTTATTTGACTTATACCTGGGAAACAGGTATCGTGGGACAATCCGGTGACCCTTTTACTATTTACCCTCCCAATGTAACGGTTCATGCCAGCCAGGATTTTGATATTGGTGATCAACTATACTATATGCGTCCCAGTCTCAGTGCTAACCTGACTCTGGCGGCTCCGTCGAATTTTTCACCGTTAGGTGGTGTTTTAGCAAATACACAGTTCTCAATTGATTATTATGTTTCGTATCCCCATAAGCAAATTTCAAGTGACGTTTATCAGGGAGCAGTTAACATCATTCGCCCGGCAAATAAGAATGCTAATATTCGGGTGAGAAAAGAATTCAAAGGATTCAAGGGTACCAGGCCTGCAATTTTCATTGAGATGCAGAATGCTTTTAATGATAAATGGCATAATGTTGATCTTATGGAAGGTGATATTTCGGCCGAAGATCAAGTTCGTTATATCAATTCTAACTTAATGGTCTATCCGGAAAAAATGACTAACGGTGCCCCTTTTCCAGATTATGCCAAATATACAAACCTTCCCAGGAAAATCACCGTGGGCATGGCTTTAAGTTTTCAATAATAGAAGTGGTTGGTACTATGAAAGTAAAAAATTATTATATTCACTTAGTTATCATTTTAGGACTGTTGACTGGTTGGAGTGAATCTTTTGCTCAGCGGAAGTCAACCCATACTCGCGGGAAACTATGGGAAACGCTCAATAATGTAGGTTTAATCGGAGATTTGGGCGTCTGGGATTATGAAGAGACTTCCGGTTTGGGATTTTATCCTGGCTTTTCTGGATATTCATTTCCCAATAATGAACAACTCGCTAACGGCTGGATTACTGATGCCAATTTTCACAATTTTCGTAGTGGTCCGGCATTAGTAATTAAAGGCGGTGATGTATTAGTAGCTCCGGATTATGATCCACAATATCAGGAATATCTTTTTTATCACAGCTCCTTTGCTGGTGGAAGTCATGGTATTTTATGGAATTATCCACCCTTTATAAAAACGAATAATTTCGTAGGGACGTCCCAGTTTAATCCATTATTGCCGGAGGAAATCAATTACTGCGAATTCCCAACAGCAACCGGCATTTCGGTTAAGATGCGCTCTATGGCTTGGAGTTTTCCGGATTATGATGATTTTATTGTTTATGATTATGTATTTATCAATACTGGTGAGATGGTTATTCCAGCTCTGGGAGAAGTCAAACATTACGAACAAACTTTTGATTCGGTATTTGTGGTTTTTCATAGCGGAATCCAGGTCTCAACTAAAGGTCATCTGAATTTTCATTACGATCCTGATTTTATGAGTTCGGCAGCTCCGGCTGGTGGATTTGGAGGCTGGAAGCAACTTGAAAATGGTGGAACATATACCGATTATTTTGCGGTCGAGAATGATGGGGATGATAGCAAGGGACTGTTTTTTTACAGTCGGGATTTTAATGGGGGGCGAGAGCCGCATCCAAACGATACCTATAGTAAAAGATCGGATTGGCAAACACGATTGAAGTATAATCAAAGTTATGAAAATATAGAATTGCAAGATCCCGCCTGCTTTGGATTTGTGTTTCTGTATAGAACTCCTCCGACGGATTCTGACGCGGATCCTTTTGAGGCGGATCCTAATTATTTCAATATTTATTCCGATGAGGGTGAGCAATTCCAAGGCCGAGCGTTGGATATGAACGAGTACTTTTCGATTGAACGGCTGGGAGAAAAAGGAATGTTCGATTTTATCACTCATAATCGGATTCCTGAAGAAAATAATGGTGATATGTATTGTTTTTATACTGCTACTTTTGGCCCATATTATCTCGCGCCAGGTGATTCTGTGCGGTTAATACTCGCTGAAGTAGCCGGGAGTTTGGATTATCATGAAGTAATTCATGGTGATCCCAATCACTGGTATCCCGATAGTTCGATTGCCGATATTCGTCGTAATGCCGAAGCCGCTCGTAGAGCATTAAAGTGGGGATTTGGAGCAACGGTTGAAGGAATTAATTTAGCGGCGGATGTGCCCGAATCACCGCCGGCTCCTAATTGTAGCGCAACTAATGCTTCTCAAGGTTCAGATACTGCCATTATTGCAATTCAGTGGGATAAACTAGCCGAAGAGGCGGTAATAACGGACGGGGCTGGGAATAAATTTTATGATGGTTCAACTGATCTGAGTGGCTATCGAATATTCCGCGGTATTGACAAACGGGGCATTTGGAATGAAGTTGTTGATATTCCCATTGAAGAAGCCAATCGCTATTGGAATGCAGAAATTGGTAAATATGTGTATCTCGATAAGGATTTGCAGTTTGGTTTTGATTTCCGGTATTATGTTCAGGCTTATTATTCAAATCCTAAAACCTGGGTTTCGGCCAATCATACTATCGTTGATAATCTAGGGGAACTGGTCAGTGATGATTACAATATGACTCCTTTGACGGGAGCCAGACCTGGACCAGTTGACATTACTGCTGGCTGGGATGTATTCGTTGCCCCGAATCCCTATGTAGAAGGTGACCCTGAGCGTAGTTTCGGCGATCCGACGCCTTATAAAATTGAATTTCGTAATCTGCCGGAAAGAGCGACGATTAAAATTTTCACCGTTTCTGGTGATTTAGTCAAAACGATTGAACATGGGCCAGATACTTATGGTAATTTATTTGGCAGTGTAGCCTGGGATCAACGTACCGATTCCGGATTAAGAGTAGCACCGGGTCTTTATATTTATGCCATTGAATCGCACACCGAAGGGACAAAAGGGAAACGAACGATTGGTAAGCTAATGATTATTCGCTGAATGAAGCTAAAGAGTAAAATTGATATGCCGAGGAATAAAAAATGATGTTACATAATAGAAAAATTAAAATTGTAACTCTTTCTGCAATGATTTTTTTCGCTACAAATCTGAGGGTAGAAGGTTTTAATAAAGCCGGTCGCACCTCCCTTCAGTTTTTAAAAATCGGTATAGGAGCCCGCTCATCTGCAATGGGGGAAGCCTGTATCGCAAATTTAAATAGCATTGATGCTGTTTTCTGGAATCCCGCTGCCATTACTCAGATGCAACGATTAGAATCTTCTTTCAGCTATACAAAGTGGATTGGGGATCTAAATGTTACCGCTGGAGCAGTTGGGCTAACGGTTGACCGATTGGGAAGTATTGCGCTTGATTATATCGCGATGGATTACGGTGATATTCCGGAAGCCCTAGTAACCAGTCCCGATGGTAAACTTGATACTCGCACCGGATTAAATTTCTCCGGGGGCGATCTCTCGGTTGGTCTTTCATTTTCAAAAAAGTTTACCGATAGATTGTCTATAGGTATTCGCACCAAATATTTAAGAGAAGACCTTTATACCTATTCAACCAGTTTATGGGCTTTTGATGTTGGTACGTATTATAATACGGGGTGGAAAGGCATTCGGCTTGCAATGACGGCGCAAAATTTTGCTTCGCAAGCCCGTTGGTTGAAAACCCAGCAGAGAGAAGAACAACAGTATGAGGTCCCCTTAGTATTTCGGATAGGGACGTCAATAGATTTATTAGGTGGCAAAGATTTGTTTCTTGGCGGAAATCCTAATAAACAGCGTCTTTCTCTGAACATTGACGCGATTCACTCTAATGATTATGCCGAACGGTTAAATATTGGAGCCGAATACTGGTTATGGAATCGCATTGCCTTACGTACTGGTTACCGTACCAACCGGGAAGAGGGGCATTTTAGTGTTGGAGCGGCATTAAATATTCCGATGGATTTTACCAATCTTGTCGTGGATTATTCCTTCGTGGATTATGATTACCTTAATTCAGCTCATCAGTTTACAGTGATGTTAAGGTTTTAATAATATTGGCATGGGAGTTAATAATCTCAATTTAGGTTATGATGAATTGGTTTTAATGAAGATGAATTATCCCTTTTTTACCGTATTTTACTTGTCTATGATAAAAAAAATAGCCAATCCCGAGGGCGACTAAGATTTTCCAATTGTTAAAATAACTGATTGATATTTTGGCAAATTGAAAAACTAATAATTGCAAATTGAAAATTAACAAAGGTTAAGGAATTACTTGATGAAGTTGCTAAATGAACTGTGGCCAGACAAAGAATTAAACTGTGAAAATTTTAAGAATCCCCCGCTGGAAATGGGTATTTTGCCATTCTGGTTTTGGAACGGCGAAATGGACGAGGCGGAGATGGAGTGGCAGTTAAAAGAATACAAAGCCAAAGGTATTACGGGTTTATTTATTCACGGACGCTTTGGGTTAAAAATTCCCTATTTATCCGAAAAATGGTTTGAGCGGGTAAAATTTGCCGTTAAAAAAGGTCGAGAAATCGGCTTGAACATCTGGATTTACGATGAGATGAACTGGCCAAGCGGCACAGCCGAACGCCAGGTTATTAAAAAATATCCATATTTAAGCCAAAAGTACCTGGAAATGGTAACACTGTTTATCAATGGTCCACTTTTCATCTATCTTGAAGCCACCGATTCACGCTATATAAATACCGGCGATTCAAAACCGATTGCCGCTTATATCTGTTCAGCTGAGGAATATCGAACTGGCATCAAAAATATTATTGATGTAACTCCGAATTTATCATTTAATAAAGTCATTCCGTGGGAAGCGCCAGCCGGTAACTGGGTATTAATGTATTTTTTAGAAAAGGAAATAGATTACTATATAGATGCTTTAAATCCGGAAGCCACTAAACGTTTTATTGAATTAACGCATGAACAATATAAGACCGCAGTGGGGGCAGAATTTGGGAAAATCGTGCCGGGATTTTATACCGATGAACCGGCTATGCACTATTTTCAAGTAGGAACTGATAATTACGTTATTCCCTGGAGCCAGCGGATGTTCAAGATATTTCGTGAGCGTAATGGATATAGTATAAAACCACACCTAGCGGCTTTATATGCTAATGTCGGTCGCGATACAGCCCGAATTCGTTATGATTTCTGGAAAACGCTTTCAGATCAGTATGACGATAGTTATTATAAACAGCTCCGAGATTGGTGTGCTGAAAACGGCGTTTTATTCACAGGCCACATTCTATTTGAAAATTGGTTAAGAGGTCATGCCCGCTGTGAAGGCAATGTGATGCAACATTTGAGTAATTTACATTTAACCGGAGTGGATCATTTATATCCGAAAATTGGTTCGGAAGAACAGCCCGGCGAACATGTAGAACTTAAGATGGCAAGCTCGATAACTCACCATTTAGGGAAAAAGAGATTACTTTGCGAATCAATGGGAGGTACTTATTGGGATTGCACTTTGGAACGGATGAAGTGGATTGCCAACTGGGAATATTCACTCGGAGTTAATCTATTTAATAATCATGGCTACCATTATTCCATTGAAGGCGAACGCAAGCGTGACTGGCCACCGTCGCAATTTTATCACCATACCTGGTGGAAGTATTACAATGAATTTACTCGCTATATGGCGCGGTTAGGACATGCTCTAACCGGTGGAAAACATATTGCAAAAATTCTCATTCTCTATCCGATCACGAGTATTTGGGCAAACTATGTACCGCAGGCTCCAGACGACATTTCCCGATTGATTGAAATGGATTTTAATTATCTGACGGATGCCCTGTTACATCTTCATTATGATTTTGATTATGTTGATGAGGACATTTTAATTAATGCTCGGTTAAATGGTAACCGACTTGAGATCGCCGATGAATCTTACGAACTAATCATTTTACCCCCAGTGACTCATATTAAAAAAGCAACTCTGGATAAAATAAAAGCTTTCGTAAATAACGGTGGTAAGTTAATTGCCGATATTTTATTACCGGTTGAACAATTTATTGATGGCAAACCGTCAAAATCTCGCGCTGTAGATGAACTATTTGGCGTCAAGCCAAATTGTATTTTGGCCGATTTCCAAAGCGGTAAAAACGAGGTTAACCAGCTGAAAATGCTCCAACCGGGGGTGTGCTTAATACAAGGTGGCGGGCTGGCAAAAGATAGGCGCAGACAGGATATTAAAGAAGCCATTGAGTCGTGTATTACCGCCGATGTCCAGATCGGACATTCTGAAGTTTTTTATCTGCATAGGGTAAAAGATGGCCGACATCTGTTCTATTTTGTTAATACTCTTCAGCAAGATATTGGCGAGGTGGACATTTCATTGGAGACGGTTGGACGCCCTGAGCTATGGGATCCGGCGACCGGTGCAGTAAAGGAACTCTCGGTTTTTGATATAATCAATAACCGACTTTGTTTTCGCTTAACATTCGGCGCCAGCCAAACATTTCTGGTTATTTTACATAATGACTTACCTGATTCTTATATTAGTGCAACCAACCTGGTAATAGAAAAAACTGAAGCCAATTTTATAACCGGCTATATAAAAAATGGAGATCTTGCCAAATTGACTTTAAAAACAGGTGGTAAACAAAAGGATATTGTCCAAATGGTGCCGAAGAATCCACCGCCTCTAATATTACCGGAGGTTATGAATTTTAAAATAGAAAATGATAATACATTATGTCTTGCTAAATGGAAAATGCTGGTTTCAAATGAATGCTCAAATGATAACTACGCCGCACTCGATTATGATGATGATCACTGGCTACCAGTTACTATCGGCGCCTGGGAAATGCAATTGCCCGAAGAACCGGATGATATCCACTATCCGCAGACACTCTGGTATCGAATTCCGTTTCAGATTGAGGAATTACCTAATCGTGTAAAACTTCTTATAGATGGTTTTAGTGGAAGTTCTTTCCGATTATTTATTAATGGCACGGAAGTTAAGGATACTGGCCAACGCAGTCAATTAGATGCCGAAATTCGGGAAATTAATATCCATTCTTATGTCCACCCGGGTCGTAATCTAATCGCGGTTCAATTAGTTGTACAACGTAGAACTGACGGTATTTTAGACCTTATAAAAATCACGGGTGATTTTGCTTTGAAATTGAATGACGATGGGTATAGTATTGTTTTGCCGAAAAAGGAGGTAAATATTGGTGACTGGTGTCAACAGGGATACCCCTATTTCTCGGGCACTGGAACCTACTCAAAAGAGCTGACGATTCCGGCAGACTTTTGTAAAGGTATGCTGTTTCTTGATATTGAGTGTGGAGAAGATGTCTTAGAGTTACAGATTAATGATAGCGGACCGATAATAGTTCCCTGGCATCCATATCAAATTGATATTACGGACTTAGTCAGACCGGGAAAAAATACCTTCCGATTTTCTATTACCAATACGTTAATCAATACTCTGGAAGCAGTTCCTAAATTATCAGGACTTTTAAAGCCGCCAGTAATTACAAATTATCAATTACTTAAAATTAAAATAGATTAAAGAGATATTAATGACAAAAAATTCGGTTATTATTGTAGGTAGTGCCAATATAGATCTGGTTGCCCAAGTTGATAGATATCCTCAACCGGGTGAGACCGTTTTCGGTAAAAAGTTTGGAATTTATCCGGGCGGTAAAGGAGCAAATCAGGCTGTCGCCTGTGCCAAACTTGGAGCAGATACGATTTTTATTGGTAAAATGGGAGATGATATTTTTCGCGATCGTTTGGTAAATAATATGGAATCCAATGGCGTCCATATGGAGGAGATATTTATAGACTCAGAAACGCCAACCGGTGTGGCATTAATATACGTTGATGCCGACGGACAAAATGAAATAGTCGTCGTTTCGGGAAGTAATATGCGGTTGACGGAAAGAGACATACGATCAAAGGAAAAGCTATTTGAAAGGGCAAAAATTGTATTATGTCAGCTGGAAATTCCTCTGAGTGCTGTTGAAGCGGCGGCTATATTAGCCAAGAAAAATGGTGCGGTGTTTATTCTTAATCCAGCCCCGGCTTGTAAGTTGCCTGCCAGTCTATTGAATGGTATTGATTTTCTGATCCCCAATGAGATTGAACTATCATTTTTAACTGGTCAGTCAGTTACGGATCGCGCAAGTGTTATTTCATCCTCTCGGAAGTTAATTAATACGGGAGTCGGCAATGTTATTACCACGAGAGGCGAAAACGGTGCGATATTGGTTAATTCTGATAGATGGCAAGAATTTCCTGCGACACCGGTGAAAGCTGTTGATACAACAGCCGCCGGTGATGCTTTTAATGGGGCATTTGCCGCGGCGCTGGCATCTGGAAAACCGGTAAATGAAGCGATACCTTTCGCCAATAAAGTTGCCGCCTGGTCGGTGACGAAGCAAGGTGCTCAGACCTCAATGCCAACCCTCGCTGATATTTCAAATTATTTAAATCAATAGAAAGGATATAAAATCGATGAAGAAACACGGAATCTTGAACTCTCATCTCTCAATGGTAATCGCATCATTGGGACACACGGATCAATTAGTTATTTGTGATGCAGGACTTCCCTTACCACGCGAGGCCGAAATTGTAGATTTAGCTTTAGTCCCTAACGTACCTCGCTTCATAGATACTTTAAAAGCAGTACTTGAGGAATTGATTGTGGAAAAGGCAATCCTGGCTAAGGAAATTGAATCAATTAATAATGGTATTTTAAAAGAAGTGAAAGACTTATTAAAAGGTGTTCCAATAGAGTATGTATCCCATGAAGAATTTAAAAATATTTATCGCGAATCGGACAGTGCTGTTTTTGTTCGTAGCGGTGAAACATCGCCTTATGCCAATATAATTCTGATATCAGGGGTTGATTTTTAATAAATGAATGGACTAAAAAGTAGGGATTATAATATTTTAAGGTATTAATAGAGTGTGAATTGACTAAACCTAACGTTTTAAGAAAGGTAAAAAATATGAAAAAATATTACTGGCTTCAATCATTCTTAGCGCTAATTATGCTTATTATTGTTGATTGTAGCAGACCCAATTCACCAAATTACCAGCGCTTAATGAAAACAAAAAACGCTGAATTTGTTCACATTCCAGTTGGTTTGTGTGAAGATTACCCGGAAGAGACCACGACGATGGAAATTATTCATAATGATATGGAGTTATTGAAGAGAACTGGGGTTGATCTTTTAAGGATTTCTTTTGGCTGGGATGCTATTGAGGCGCAGAAAGATCAATACGACTGGTTATTCTGGGATGATTATGTTAAAACTGCCGTGAATCAATACGGTATAACTTTAATTCCCTATATCTGCTATACTCCGCTCTGGAATTCAAGAGGCGATACTCTCTGGTTCTGGAATGACCAGCCGCTGGATTTCGAAGAATTTGGTGAATTTATGTATGATCTTGTAACTCGCTATAAAAAATACATTAAAACCTGGGAACTCTGGAATGAACCGGATTTGGATATTTATTGGGATACAAGAGACGTCGCCGCTTTCGCTGAATTTATTAAAATAGGGGCGCAGGCTGTCCGACGAGCAGATCCGGAAGCCAAAGTAGTTTTAGGTGGAATGGCTTATCACGCCGATTTTCTGGAGCAGCTTTTTCGTGATTATGGTCTCAGCCCTTATATAGATATTGTCAATATGCACAATTATTATGAAACCTGGAGTGAACGCCCCGTAGAAAAAATAACTGAAAATATTAATGCGATGGCAGAAGTAATTGAAAAATATGGAGATGATCAATCACTCTGGATGGCAGAGGTTGGCTATAGCACATTTAGGCAAGGTAGTTACGTATCCGATTCCTATTATGCTTATTATGATTATGAACATACACCGGAGTATCAAGCCGTAGATTTATTTAAACGTCTTACTTTAGCGGTGGCAGAGGAAAAATTATCGGCAATCGCCTGGTATGAAATTAAAGATTTGCCGGCTGGCGAAGAAGTTATCGGTGATAATTATAACAATCGTTACCTTGGTATTGCGTATGCCGATTATAGACCCAAACCTGCTGAGAAAGCCCTGGTATTTTTCCGCAAGCTTTTTGGGAATCCTTACCGCAACGTTACCAGCCTGATTTCCGTCGAGCATCAGCCTGATTCGGATGTGTTTTATCGTGCGTTTGAAAAGGAAGATGGTACCATTATATTCGTTGCCTGGATTGCTACTAACGTACCGAGCAAGCGTCCCTTAAAGCCAGCCAATCTGGTTCAAGATACACGCACGGAAACTATTTCCGTTACGATTCCGGCCAAATTAAAAGGGCGGGTCGTCCAATACAATGAACTTGGGAGTGCCTCCACCTTTAATGAATTTCAGCGGAATGACGACCAAACCAAACTAAATAACATCGTGCTTAAAGGCGGTGAGATCAAAATATTTAAGCTGGAAAAATAAAGCAATGAACATTCCGGTTAAGAAAATTATACCTATTAATCCTGTTAATTTTGCCAAATTCGGCAAGGTCGTATCGCTTCCTAGGGAAAAACCAACTGCTGAGGGTGATACCTTTAAATTCTGGGCGAATATTGCCAATTATCGAATCAATGGTAAAACCGAAATCGGACTCTGCACGGTCACTCTTCCTCGAGGTAATCGGGTAAATAGTTTAGAGTGTCATTTACATACCCCTGAAATTTTGATACCGGTAGACGCACCTTTTGCTTTACCGCTATTAATTGAAGGAGAACCTGAGGAAAATTTGAAAATATTTAGGGTAAATGTCGGTGAAGCGGTCGTGATTAATCCCGGCGTTTGGCATGGTGCATGCATTCCTTTAGAAAAATCCGAAGCGACTTATTTCGTGATTTTTCGCTATCAGACTTCCCAGAAAGATATTGAAAAAAAATCAATAAATGACATCGAGATACTTATATGAGCAATTCTTGCCAAAATAGTAGATCAAGTCGAATTGGTGATGATAGTAACCAGCTATTTTTGATTCGAACCTATCGAGCCGTTTCAGAGCCGGTTCTATTGACCCAAAAAATCGAATATAAATCGTCAGTCGGTGGTTATGACATTGTTCTACAGGATAATTCCGGTCAATTTACCTGTCAGGTGCACTGCACTTTTACTCAATCCGGTTTGCGATTTCAGGCGAAGTACTCGGCTCCGGAACCGATCTGGTTGGTAGAGTGGAGTCTTACGAATTTGAATTTGGCTGAAGTCATTATACCGGCACTAGGCGGTCAGGTAATAACGGATCAAATGCCTGAACAAACGACATTGTCCTATAAATATCCTTTCTGGCTGAATGCTCAGTTTGTCATCGGAATAAAGGAAAATCGAGGACTTATAATTTATTCACATGATTCTTCTTCCAATCTGAAACTAGCTAGGGTTCGGCGTGAAAATGATTGTTTTACGATTAGTTATGGATTTGAACCGCCTGCCAAAAAGAGGCTAACTTCCTTTGAAACGGAATGGTTTATCGAGGAATTCACAGGCGACTGGCAGAAACCGGTGGCTGAATACCGTAATTGGATGGAGAAAGCCTTCAAGATAAAACCACTTCCTCAAAAACAAAATTTTCCCAATTGGGCAAAGAATATCAATTTTATTTTGGAAATTTGGGGGGCGCGTCGTGAATCTCAAAAACCGCATCATACTTTTGAACAGATGACTGAGCGGTTGAACGAATTTAAAAACCTTCACGATCCACGGCGGACATTACTCTATTTGCCGGGATTTGCCGAGCATGGCATTGATTCCCACATTCCTGATTATAATCCCAGTGATCTTTTAGGTGGTGAGGAAAAATTTAAAGAACTGGTGGATACAGCTCATTTACTTGGTTTTAAAGTGATGATTCACACCAATGGACTAGGAATGACCTATACCCACCCGAAATACCCGGAATTTAAAAAATATCAAGTAGTTGATGCATTTGGTCGTTTGCAAGGTTGGGCAATGGATATAGATGGCGATTGGCTTACGGAACCTTATTTTGCGTATATAAATCCCGGAGCGCAAGCCTGGAGCGATCTGATGATTGAAACTTTAGGACGTCTGATTAATAAGTTTCAAGTTGATGCCGTGTTTCTGGATCAAACCCTACTAGCCTTTAATGTAAAGCGTGGACCGGATTTTATTAAGGGAATGCGAACCCATATTGAAAGGTTACAGAAAGCGTTTCCTGAAATTCTTTTTGCCGGTGAAGGATTGCACGAACAAGTCGCCGGTTGTTTGCCGGTAGCTCAGATTCATGGAATTGATAGCCTTTCGGGTGTCCACGGTATAGAAGGTCAAGAACCGTGGCGGAAAGTGCACCCGGTTTCAACTTATTTATTTGGAAATTATTCCAAATATGTGGCGCATCTCTTAACTCGCCATCCATCTAATCCGACATTTAAACTTCAGGAATCTGCATATTCTCAATTAAACGTTATACCAGCGCTATGCTTGTATGAAAATGATCAAGCTATCCAGACGCCAGAGACCTATCAAATGATTGATCGAGCCAAAAGAGTAAATGAAGGTGGAAAACAATGAAGACCATTAAAGTTGGCATTATTGGCGCCGGTTTTATGGGTACGGCACATCTGGAAAATCTACGTCGAATACCCGGAGTTGAGGTAAAAGCTATTGCCGATATCAAGCCTGAAAGCGTTAAAATATTGGCTGATAAATTTGGTATCTCGCAAGTATATGATGATTGGCGGGAACTTATTGATAATTCAGAAATTGATGTGGTTCATAATTGTACACCTAATTTCCTGCATTTTGAAATAAACAAAGCCGCGATTTTAGCGGGCAAAGCCATTATCAGTGAAAAACCATTGACCAATAGTGTAGCTGAGTCTGAAGAACTGGTCAAATTAGCTCGTGAAAAAAAGATCCTTACCGCGGTAAATTTTAATTATCGCAATTATCCCATCATTCAGCATGCTCGCCAATTAATTGTTAGCGGAAAATTAGGAGAAATTTTTCTGGCACACGGGCATTACCTGCAAGATTGGTTAATTTATCCTGAAGATTATAATTGGCGCGTTGAACTGGAAACGGGTGGCAATTCCCGCGCGATAGCCGACATTGGCTCGCATTGGTGTGATTTGGTTCAATTCATTACTGGTCAGAGAATCATTGAAGTTTTTGCCGATCTAGTAATCATTCATAAATCGCGCAGGAAACCTCAATCCGATGTAGCAACTTTCAAGGGCAAGGAGGTGACTCCGGATTCGACTCAATGCATTACAGTTAAAACCGAGGATGCTGGTGCAGTGTTGTTCCATCTGGAAAAAGGTGGGCATGGTGTTTTCAATGTTTCTCAAGTGAGTGCTGGTTACAAAAATGGCTTTGATATCGCTATTGATGGGAGTCAAATGTCTCTTGCTTGGAAGCAAGAAGAACCTAATCAACTCTGGTTAGGTTACCGCGATAAAGCCAACCAGATATTAGTAAAAGACCCGGCGCTGTTAGAAGCGGATAGTCGTTCGTTCGCTCATTATCCCGGCGGTCATCCCGAAGGTTATCCTGATACTTTCAAAAATTTGTTTTTGAATTTTTACGCCGCATTACGAACTGGTAAGTTGGCAATCCACGAGCAAAATTTCCCTACATTTGAAGCTGGATTGCAAGAAAATCGCATAGTCGAAGCAGTTCTCAAAAGTCACCAAGAGAAACGTTGGATAAAGGTATAAACTAGTTAATGCAACAATGAGGAGATAAAAGATGAAACTTGGTTTTTTAACGGCTTGTTTGCCACAACTGGGATTGGAAGAGATCGTTAAGTGGACGGCTGAACAGGGCTTCCAAGCGTTGGAATTGGCGGCTTGGCCAGTGGCTTCTGATCGGGATTATCAGGCGCGTCAAATTGATGCGGCTAATTTCTCCAAACAAGATGCCGAGCGAGTAAAAGAGTTATTTAACAAATATCAGATAGAAATTTCAGCTTTTGCCTATTACGATAATAATCTGCATCCCGATTTAAAACAACGGGAATATTATCACAATCACCTGAAAAAAGTCATAAATACCGCATCTTTGTTGGGTGTTGAGCTTGTAGGAACTTTTGTTGGCGCTCGTCCTGATAAGACACCGAAGGAGAACATTCAGGAAATTGGTTGCGTTTTCCGTGAATTAGTAAAATATGCTGAAGATCGCAATGTCAAATTGATGATTGAAAACTGCCCAATGGAGAATTGGGTAAAATTTGGGTTGCCCGGGAATTACGCTTATTCACCAGAACTTCTGGAAGCGTTGTTCAATGAAGTCCCCTCTGAGAATTTTGGCTTGAACCTCGACCCATCGCATCTTTATTGGCTGGGGATTGATTATATCCGGGTGATTAAAGATTTTGCGCCCCGGATTTTCCACACGCACGCAAAGGATGCCGAAATTTTACCGGAAGGTCAATACAAATACGGAATCTTCAGCCGGCAAATTGATCCAATTCCCTGGAAATCCGGTTGGTGGCGTTATCGGATGCCCGGCTCGGGTAAAATTGATTGGGGGCTTTTCATTCGGACGCTTCAGGAATTTGGCTATGATTATGTGCTTTCGATTGAACACGAAGATCCGGTATGGGAAGGTTCGGTGGAAAAAGTCGAAACGGGATTAAAATTAGGTCTAAAGTATCTTAAACAGTATGTTATTTAATTCATTTTAGCACAATTAATAAAGAGCATTTGTGATGCGCAATATTTTAAAAGAATCTTATATACCATTTGGTTCTCAGTATTATCGGGCGCCATCGCCATCTCGTAATGAATGGGAAAATGACCTTAAGAATATGGCGGATAACGGATTTAATACAGTCAAATTCTGGGTTCAGTGGCGCTGGAATCAGCCGAGCGAAGATCGGTTTTGTTTCGATGATATAGACGAATTGATGGATTTAGCTGGGCGTTTTGGGCTAAAGGTTATGCTGAACACGATTTTTGACGTGGCGCCAGCTTGGATTTATCACAAATTTCCCGACGCTTCTATGGTAACGTTGTCCGGACGGAAAATTGGTCCCCAAACTCAACCCCATCGGCAGATTGGTGGATTAGGTTACTGTTTCAATCATGATGGCGTAATGCAGCACTTTTTCCAATTTCTCGCAGAAACAGTCAAACGCTACACGAATCACCCGGCATTAGCAATTTGGAATGTAGGCAGTGAACCGGAATTGACTAGTAGTATGGCGGAAATGCGTGAATATGCGGATGATGCGAGTAAAATGGGCGATATGCTCTGCTACTGTGATAATTGTCGGGTAAAGTTTAGAAACTGGTTAGAACTAAAATATCAAACGATCGAACGGTTAAATATTTCCTGGAATCGAAATTATACTAGTTTTGAAGAAATAGAATTACCGTTAACACGCAACACTTTCAACGATATTATTGATTGGCGAATGTTTTTTGTGGCTACACTGGGCGAAAATGTCAGAAAGCGATTTGATGTTGCCAAATCCATTGATCAAGGCCGGCATCCGTTGATGTGTCACCATGTATTTATTCAGGGCTTTCCCGTTACCTCTACGGCCAGTGATCCCTGGAATGTGGGACGCTTCGGCGATTTACACGGATTTACCCAGATGGATGATCCGGCGATGATTGATATTTTACGTAGTTGTGCCAAAGGCAAACCGGTGATCTCGGCTGAGATGTTAATGCTAAACGGCTATACGCTTGATTTACCGAGGTCTATTGATATTAATGATGTGAAGCGTTTTATCTTCAGTGGGATCGCCGGGAACTTGAAAGGTTTTATTTTCTGGCAATATCGTCCTGAGATTCTTGGACGAGAAGCACCAACCTGGGGTTTAACAACTCTGGATGGAGAGAAAACTTCATGGTTACAGGACTTTGCCCGAGTCGGTCAAGTATTACAAAAGAATGCTGATTTCTTACTGGAGGCACAGCCACAATCGGCTGAGATAGCGATTAGTTATAATCCTGAAAACCAAATTTTTATCTGGGCGGCTACTGGTAATGAAAAGAATGCTACCAATTCTTTGCTGGGGGCCCATAAGGCTTTATATGAACATAATTATAACATTGATTTCGTCCATCCGATTGAGATTGATGAAAAGCTTTTAAGTCGTTACAAAGTGCTCATTTTTCCGTTTCCTTATTTAATAGACCAGAGGATTTGTCATTTGCTCGAAGATTGGGTGAAAAAAGGTGGACTGTTGATCGGGGAAAGTTATTTTGCCGCTTGGAATCGAGAGAATGGACATCATGAAAAAATCGTACCGGGACATGGACTGCACAAAATCTTCAAAGCTCGACAGGGAGTAGTTGATCCAGTTAATACCAATGATTTGGTCGATATCTTAGTAGATTCAGATGTATTAGATAATGAAGAAGAGATTGTAGTCAAGGGGGCGATCGTACAAGAGCGCCTGATCTCTGAGGGGGCTAAGGTAATTGGGTATTTTCCTGACGGATCACCGGCGGTTACCTTGGCTGAATTGGGACTTGGTAAAGCAGTATTGATCGGGTCTTATATTGCCTTGCCTTTTTATAATAAGGGAATTCAAGCCAATGGAGATTTTTTGGCGGGACTGATTAAAAAATATGCTAATATATCTACTAATTACTGTGATTCCCTTGGACAGATTCGGGTTGATTTGCTGAAAAATGAATCGGGGCAAATGATGCTGATTTTAAGGAATCTCACGGAAACGGCAATTAATACCGAAATTCATATATGTGGATTGATACCAAAACACTTAGCCGAACAATTTTCAGCCGAAACCTTAAATGTCGTATATCAAGACAACGACTCATCATTTAATATTACCTTAAATCCGAAAGAAGTAAAGGTTTACTTTGGCGAAATATTTTAAAGAACCATTGCTTATAAATCCGGAAGTCCGTCGAAATTTCCTATTGAATTGGATGGATGGAACCTTTTTCGCCTTCGGAATGAGCTTTGTTCCGGTTATGACCGTACTACCGGTGTTCGTCCGACAGGTAGGCGGTAATAATATTACCGTGGCATTGGTTCAGGTAATTTGGATTATCGGAGTTAATTTTCCTCAGATTTTTATTGCCAATTATACCCGCCAATTACCTTATAAAAAGCCATTTTTCTTAAAAACTGCGGCTCTGCAACGATTACCCTGGTTATTAATGGCATTGCTCTGTTTTTTTATTATAAAAAATGTCTCGTCCAACATGGGATTAGTCTTTTTTTTTATTGCGTTTGGATTGGCGGCAATTGCAGGCGCAGTAAACTACCCCGGTTGGTTTGATTTAATTTCAAAGATTACTCCGGTTAATTTGCGGGGGCGGTTATTCGCCTTGCGAACTATCACTGGTGCAATTTTAGGAATAGCGGGCGGCTGTTTGGTTAAAATTATCCTTAGCGCCCAACCGTTTCCCGCTAATTTTGGCTATTTATTTCTATTAGCGTTTGTAATGATGACCGTGTCTTACGTTGCCTTAATTTTTCTAAAGGAACAGGAGGCGAACGCCAGCACTGAGTCATTGAATCATTTTCAATATTTCAGACAATTGCCCAACTTGATAAAAAGTAATCATAACTTTCTGAATTTCTTGATTGCTGATAGTCTGATGACTATTGGACTAATTGCTCAGCCGTTTTTTATCGTGAATGCGATGCAACGTTTCGGCTTAGATTCCGCATCGAGTGGCAGTTTTACAATGATATATATGCTTAGTATGGTGATCTTGAATCTCTGCTCCGGTTCCATCGGTGATCGGTTTGGTCACCGAGTCAATATGATAATAGCGGCATTTTCAGTTTTAGTCAGCTGCGTTCTGGCAATAACACTGCGCTCCTTGTCTTTATATTATTTTGTGTTCGTGTTGTCTGCTTTAAATACGAGTATGATTCAAGTTTCTCGTTTGCCGATTCTGGCAGAGATATGCAACGAAAAGGAGCGCCCGACTTATATATCAATCTCTAATATGATTACCAGTCCGTTTATTTTATTGGGTTTGTTGGGAGGTTATTTGGTGGATCTATATGGTTATGATGTAATCTTTGTAATTGCTGGCTTGGGAGGATTTCTTTCGTTAATTTGGTGGGTATTTTATGTCGCAGAACCACGCCGCCAAAATATTTTTGTGGTTGAATCGGTGGAAAGATAATGAACAGAGTAATATTATGACAGGACAAATAATAAAAAAATCGCTGATAGTTTATTTTGTGGTTATGACAATTAGGGGAATTGGAATTCTCCAAGCTCAGCCAATTACACCCGATCCACGTTCCAAAGTAGATATTCTTTTAGTCGTTGCCCATCCCGATGATGAAACTGCAATTGGTGGTCAGCTGGCAAAATGGATTTTTGACGACGGTAAAAAAATTGGGGTGATTTATACTAATCGCGGCCAGGGTGGCGGTAATTCGATTGGTAAAGAGCAATATCACTCAATGGGGGCTATTCGGGAAATAGAAGCGCGGCGCGCATTAAGTGCCTTTGGCATTTATAATGTTTGGTTTCTCGATGGCATAGACACACCCGGGCAAGATGTTTTGCATTCTCTGCAGAATCTTCCTCATGGAGCGGCTTTGGAGAAATTGGTTCGCTATGTACGATTAACTCGACCGGAAATCATTGTAACCTGGTTGCCTCATTTTGTAGCGGGGGAAAATCATGGTGATCATCAGGCGGCTGGAGTTATTGCGACGGAAGCATTCGATATGGCAGGCGATCCGACAATTTTTCCGGCGCAATTGGCATTTCCGCGTGAAATAATGGATATTAATAATTATTACGAAGGGCTACAGCCATGGCAGGTGAAGAAGATTTATTATTTCTCGGATCGAGATGAAGCGTTAAATGCTCCCGGACCACAATTTGATATTAGTGCCAAATCACCTTCGCAGGGAAAACCTTATATCGAATTAGCCGCGCAACTGCATAAATTCCACCAAACCCAGGCGGATGTAGCTCAAATTGCCGAACAAGCGGAGCAATCTGGAAATTGGCAACCAATGATCGAGTGGCTGGAAAAATTCCATCTGATATACGGTAAATCCGTTGTAAAATGTAAGCCAACCGGTGATGTTTTTGAAGGTGTCAGCGAAAAACCAGCAGATTTTCATAAAAACACTGGCTATATTTCGCCAGTAGCGAGAGGTGTTAAACTACAATTCGGGGGCATTTTCGATTACTACCGCCATTTCTGGCAGGTACATGATCTTCAGCACTTGGCAACAATAGTCTCGCCGGAAATTGCCATCTCGGTGGGGAGTTATTTCCACGTACCACTCCTGATAACGAACGGTGATAAAAAAACGATAAGACTGAGCGTCAAACCGATTTTGCTGACTGGTTGGGAGGAAGTCAGTGGAAGCGGTGAATATTTAATTCCTGCCGGAGAAAGTTTACCGGTACAATGTTTCTATTTTGCTCCGGATAATGAGACGGACGGATTTCAGCCGTTGAAATGGCAGATAATTCAGGATGGGAAAGTTCTTGATGAAGTTGTAATGAACGTAAAACTGGTAGAATGGGCACTACCGCAATAGGATAAAGCATGAAAAATTGGTTATATCTCTGGTTGATTATAATACTTTTTGGAAATGAGTTGAATGCCCAGATGTTAAACCCATCGATTGATCGGAATGACGAACCTTTTTGTTATTTTAGTAAACCGACTGATCAGATCGGAGTTATGGATGGTCGCGAGGGGACGTTGATTACTCCCGAAGGGTATTTATATACCGGCTCGGGTGAGATGATGTTTTTCACCGGCAATCCGCCAATACCGACTGAAAAACGGGTCAAAACTTTGTTAAATGGTTATCTACCGGTCATTCAATATGCACTAAATCGTGATGGTTTCGATTACCGATGGACAATTTTTGCTGCAACCTTGGATGGTAAGCCAGAAAGTCCGCTGGTCAATTTTGTTCGGGTAAAAATTATTAATCGAAATTCTCAGCAAAGGACTACCTGGTTTGCGGCTGGGATTCGTTACCAGAATGAGGCAAATACCGATTGGGGGATTGGTGATAATCGCTTTATAAGGCCAGCAGTACCGGAACAAATTGGTGAATATGAACAGGCTGGACTTGAATTCCGTCAGGACTGGCTTTGTTTACATCAAGACGATGCGGTTTTATATAATGATAAATTACTCTACTCATTTCCGCCGCGGGAAAATGTTCACAAATTTTTGACCTGGAAAATGGGCTATAATGAACCACCGGCAGAAGGCGAGATGACCCTTTATGTTCTCCCAACAACACCGGTGGGGATTGTACAGTATCCTTTGACGATGCTCCCAAACGAGGAAGTCGTTCTTGATTTCAAATTTCCCTATATGCCGGTTGATACGGTGGATGAGTATTCAAAATGGATTCGGCAGGCACAATTTGATCATTATCTTAATAAGACGATTCAATTCTGGGAAAATATTCTGCAAGAGGGAATGACAATTGTCTTACCGGAGAAAAAGGTAACCGACACTTTTAATGCTAATCTTATCAATAGCTTGATAGCCCGCGATAAAATTGACGACTGGTATGTTCAAAAGGTCAATGAATTTCAATATGATAATTTCTGGTTGCGGGATGCGGCGTATTTTACCAGAATGTACGACCTTACCGGTTATAGTAACGAAGCCAATCGTATATTAGATTTTTTCCCGCGCTGGCAAAGAGAGGATGGTAATTTTGTTTCGCAAGGCGGACAGTACGACGGATTTGGGCAGACACTCTGGGCGTATGGTCAGCACGTCCGTATGACGGATGATCGAGACTTTGCTGAGAAGGTGTTTCCTTCGGTATTAAAAGCCATTGCCTGGCTCGAAAGCGCCCGAAAAACTGATCCCTTGAACTTGATTCCAGTAACGACTCCTGGTGATAACGAAAATATTACCGGACACGTTACCGGCCATAACTTCTGGACATTAATTGGAATAAAAAACGCCGTTTTTATAGCTGATTATTTGGGAGAAGGGGAAAAATCTCAACAGTTACAAAAGTTATATGACGATTATTATGCGACTTTAATGCGAATCCTGGCAGAAATTACCGCCCAGACCGGAGGTTATATTCCTCCCGGATTGGATGGAGAAGGCGGTGAAGATTGGGGAAATTTGTTAAGTATTTATCCTGAAATGATTCTCCCACCGAATCATCCGTGGGTTACCCAGACATTACAAACAGCCCGCAGTAAGTATCAGGAGGGCATTATGACTTATGGTGGTGGTCGCTGGCTTCACCATTATCTAACCCTCAGAAATACGGAAACAGCGCTTGTCCGCGATGAGCAAGAAACGGTGATTCAGGAATTATATGCCATTTTATTGCATACCGGTTCAACTCATACCGGCTTTGAATTTTCCATTCTACCATGGAAGGACCGGGATTTTGGGATGAACCTGGCACCGCATGGCTGGTTTGCGGCTGAATATCGTATTCTATTGCGCAATATGATGGTGCGTGAACAAAGTGATACACTACATTTACTTTCGGCAATATCGCCGAATTGGGTAAAAAAAGACGCAAAGATTGACATTAAAAAAGCACCCACGGAATTCGGTGAAGTTAATTTCACCTTAACATTTAAAAAGAATTCAGCGACTTTAGTATTGAAAAATAATTTTAAAAAAGCACCAGCGGTGATTATACTTCATTTGCCCTGGTTTATGGAAGTGCGAAAGATTGAAATAGGCGGACGTTCAATTAACCGAGAAAATAATGCGGTCTCTCTCCCAGTTGACACTCGTCAAGTTGATTTAGAATGGTCTTTTAAAAAGAACATAGAAAATATGGGTTATGATCAGACGGTTGAACAGTATAAAAGCGAGTACCGAAGACGTTATGAAAAATTTATACGAGAAGGTGATTAAGAGGGAAGATGGAACACTCTAAGCGTATTTACTCCCTAGATGTCTTTCGCGGTGCGACTATAGCGGCTATGATTCTGGTCAATAATGCCGGTTCTTATGATTACGTTTATCCTCAATTATTACACGCCGAGTGGCATGGATGGACTTTTACCGACTGGATCTTTCCTTTTTTTCTATTTATGGTTGGTATGTCAATGGTATTTTCCTTTGAGAGCCGACTGAAACGCGGTGACACTCATCAGCAGATTCTACGACATTCTTTGAAGCGCTTGCTGATTCTATTTGCCTTAGGATTATTCATTAATGGCTTCCCGTTTGGGCTTATTCCCGGATCGCAATTTTCGATTGCTACCTGGCGTATTTTAGGAGTTTTGCAACGGATCGGCATCTGTTATTTTTTCACGAGTCTTATTTATCTGAATGTAAAACCTAAGGGACAGTGGCTCTGGATTGGTATTTTGTTGGGCATATACTGGTTTGCTCTCAAAGTGATTCCGGTCCCCGGTTACGGAGCGGGAGTCCTTGAACCCGAAGGAAACCTGGCTTGGTTTATAGACAAAACCTTATTGGGCAAACACACCTGGGCTTTTGCACCGGTATTCGGCTTTGATCCGGAAGGCATCCTAAGCACCATTCCAGCGATTGCGTCAACTTTATTAGGTGTTCAAGCCGGTCGCTGGTTGCGCAGTGAACGTAGTCAAGAAGAGAAAACGGCCGGAATGTTTGTCGCTGGCAATTTATGTCTATTGCTCGGTATCATAATGAATATCTGGCTACCGATTAATAAAAACCTGTGGACCAGCTCCTACGTTGTATTCATAAACGGTTGGGCATTAAACTGCTTCGCGACAATTTATTGGATTGTGGATGTGAAAGGTAAAACCTGGGGCACCAAGCCGTTTGTTATTTTTGGTATGAATGCAATTACAGTCTATACTTTATCGGAATTGCTGGCTAATCTATTATGGGCAATATCCTGGAATAGAGCCGATGGTACGCTTACAACGCTTCATGATGCCATTTATGAGAAGGTATTTTTACCGATAGCCAGTCCGGTCAATGCTTCTTTACTATTTGCAATTGCTTTTGTGTTAATTATGTACGTGATTGCCTGGGGTATGTGGAAAAAGAGATTATTCATCAAAATTTGAAAATTAGAGAATTACTTTTGCGCTTTAAGATATCATTATTTTTACTTTTTTTTCTGTTTATAAATGGATGTTCATCTTCTGGGATTAACGATCTTAATCAATTTGTCAATCCATTCATTGGAACGAGCGGTGGCGGTAACACTTTCCCGGGGGCGCTGGTTCCCTGGGGCATGGTGTCGGTTAGTCCGCATACTAATCTGGAGGCACCGTCGGGCTACATTCACGGCGAGCCCTATTTTTATGGTTTTGGACAGGTTCATCTTAGTGGAACCGGATGTGCCGATTTGGGCAGTGTGATTATTACTGTAACGCGAGGCGAAGTTAAAACTGAGCCGGAACAGTACCGCTGTTCGTACCAGAATGAGCAGGCTAAACCGGGCTACTATGCGGTGAATTTGAATGAACCGGATGTGAAGGCGGAAGTAACGGCAACGACGCATTGTAGTTTTGCCAGATTTACGATCGGCAAAGACGGAGATGTTAATATTTTAATTGATGCCGGGAGGAGTTTAGTGGAGCGACAAGGAGGTAGCGTTCGTTTTGTTTCGCCTACTGAAATTGAGGGTTATAATCGGTCAGGTGGTTTATGTGGTGAAGATAATCAGCATCAGGTATATTTTGTTACGAGGGTAAGTGCCACTCCTCAGAAATTCGGTACATGGATAGACGATCAAGTAAGTGAAGATATTTCACGAGCTTCGGATGAAAGTAATATCGGAGCCTGGATGACTTTTATGTGCCAGACCGGGCAAATTGTGAGCCTTAAAACTGGTATTTCTTATGTTAGCATTGCCAATGCCCGGCAAAATTTAGATACCGAAATTAACGATTGGAATTTTGACAAAATTGGGCGGAATGCAGAACGCGAATGGCGAAAACAGTTATCAAAAATTAAGATATATGGCGGAAGTGAAGAAAATTTGACGAAATTTTATACAGCACTTTACCACTGTTTGATTCATCCTAACATTATTAGTGATGTGAATGGCGAATATCCTATGATGGGACATACCGGTATTGGTAAATATACTGGTCGGGAACGTTATACAGTATTTTCGCTATGGGATACTTATCGCACTCTGCATCCTCTTTTAACGTTGATTTATCCTGAACAGCAATCAGCGATTATTCGGACGATGATTGATATGTATTCGGAATCTGGCTTTCTGCCAAAGTGGGAACTCGCTGGTAATGAAACTTATATGATGGTCGGTGATCCCGCACCAATCGTAATCGCCGATAGTTATATAAAAGGTATTCGAAATTTTAATACCGATTTAGCAATGGAAGCTATACTTAAACCGACAATGTTAGATTCTGGCGAATCAGCCCCGCCAATTCGGGCTGGTTACCACGAACTGCTGAAATATGGTTACATCCCATTTGAACAAGATACGAGTCAAGTCTGGTGGGTTTGGGGCCCGGTCTCGACAACGCTTGAATACTGCCTATCTGATTTTTGTATCGGGAATATGGCAAATATGCTGGGTCAAAATCAAATTGCAGAGGAGTTCGGTAAAAGAGCCTCATTTTATCGAAACCTTTTCGATCCGAAAACCCGATTTATGCGCCCCAAACTGAGAAATGGTCAGTGGTTGGAACCTTTTGATCCGCTGGCAATCGAAGGCTCTGGTTACTGGGAAGGTTCCGGCGGTCCGGGCTATGTGGAAGGCAATGCCTGGAATTATACCTGGTTTGTGCCGCATGATGTTTCAGGACTTATTGACCAATTTGGTGGGTATGAACCTTTCAGAATTAAATTGGAGCGGTGCTTTTCCGAAGGGCATTTTACCATAACGAACGAACCCGATATTGCTTATCCTTATTGGTTTTCTTATATCCCGGGTTATGAATATCGCACTGCTGAACTAATTCAGAGTATTTTGACAGAAGAGTTTGTATCGGAAGTTGATGGCTTACCGGGCAATGATGATGCTGGAGCGATTTCAGCCTGGTTAGTTTTCTCGGCGCTGGGATTCTATCCGGCTTGTCCGGCAGTGGATGAGTACCGACTGGGAATTCCGTTGTTTCAGAAAGTAACTATAGAATTGGACAAGGAATATTATTCCGGGAAACAGATTGTGATCGAAAAATCGGGAAAATTGGTGAACTCGGCTCGTTTGAAAGAAATATTATTTGACGGTGAGAGATGGGACTCATTTGGAATAACCCATAAACGTCTGACAGAAGGTGCTCACCTAAAATTTGTTTACAATCAGGAGTAGGTTCTAGTGAATTTGGGCCGTTATATCAAAATTATCATATTAAGCACAATGCTGATTTCGGTTATTGTCCGTCTGGAGTATTGCCAGGAGGAGTCAGAAATACCGGCTACTTTTACCAATCCCGTTGTTGCTAATGGCGCCGATCCTTGGGTAATCCGCTATCAGGATGTTTATTATTATTGTTTTGCCACCGACGATCGCATCTGGATTAGTTGTTCCAAGAATCTGCACGAGATTGGATTAGCGGAGCCGAAACTGGTCTGGCAGCCGCCGAAAGGCAATCCCTGGTCGGAAGAATTATGGGCGCCGGAGTTGCATTTTCTTAATAATAAATGGTATATCTACGTTGCGGCTGACAATGGCGCGAATGAAAATCACCGAATGTATGTCCTGAAAAGTGATAATGTTGATCCGCAGAGCCGTTATGTTTTGGTAGGGAAAATTGCCGATTCAACGGATTGCTGGGCAATTGACGGAACCATTTTAGAATATAACGATCGTCTCTATTTCATTTGGTCAGGTTGGGAAGGGAAAGTCAATGTTCAGCAGAATCTTTACATTGCACCGATGAGCAATCCCTGGACGATCAGTGGCGATCGAGTGCTGATTTCTGAACCTGAATATGAATGGGAAAAGGTCGGTCGTCCCTTGGTGAATGAGGGGCCAGAGATATTAAAGAAAAATGATAAAATTCACATTATTTATTCTGCTAGCGGGAGTTGGACGGATGATTATTGTTTGGGTCAATTAACTTTTACGGGGGGAGATATTTTGTCGCGCGCGAGTTGGATTAAAAAGCCCGAGCCGGTTTTTTCGAAAACGGAAACTGTATTCGGTCCGGGACATGCCTCGTTTGTCAAGTCGTCGGATGGTCGCGAGGATTGGATCGTTTACCACGCCGCTAAATATAAGGGAAGTGGCTGGGATCGTGACGTACGAATGCAGAAATTTGGTTGGAATAACGATGATTCGCCTAATTTTGGCGCGCCCGTAAGCGCTGGAGTTTTATTAGAAGTCCCTTCTGGATCATATAAGAAGTAGTTGAATAGGATGGAAATCAAGTAATAATTCGGGGAGATATATAGCGGTTATGGCAAATATCACAAATTCTCAGTCGCAAGCACCCAGTCCTTCTGGCGAACTGCTTTTTAAACCATTTTTTGTACAAAAGGGTGTTGGTCCTCATCTCGGTGATTTAGCATTTGCCACTGACGAAAACGGCGATACTTTTCCATCGAATATGACCATTGATGCCGACGGAATAAAAATTTCGAATACCAAGGGTCATAAGCGCTTTGGAATCAATGTTCGCTGGAATGTGGAAGGTTTTGGGTATAACGATTATACCGCTGATAATTGTGGCGAATTTTACGAGTTGCCGATTTTCGGGAAGCAAACCGTCTATAATTTGAATTACGAGATCGCCGCCAGTCGGGTGGCAAGAAACCGCCGGCGTCATAACAATTTTGTCAAAGAAGGATGGCAGCCTTCAAAGGAGACAGCTGCCTATTTAGATTTGTCGGAAGGATTGTTAGAAGATGCCGGCCGAAAATCGCGCTTAAGCGAGGACTGTGCTCAACTGGCTCAAAAAGCTCTCCACTATGCTTTATGGGGTAGCGAGATGATGGAATTGGAAAAAGCCAAATGGAATATTAAACGAATAGGTAACCGAGCGAATTTCCTTTTCGGTTGTGATGCTCGGTCATACTATGAAATGCCCAAAGATCGGTTTGTGGAATATTTTACTCGTCTTTTTAATTTTGCAGCCGTGACGTATGTCGTCAATGGCGATCCGGAAATGGACATTTTTGAACCGGTTGAAGGGCAGCTGAATTTTACCCATCGCGATATACTCTGCAATGTTCTGCGACAGAATGGGATAAAAGTAGAAGGGCGTTTGCTGTTTTGGTTTCATAAATGGGTTACGCCTGAGTGGTTGGCGCATAAGAATTTTGACCAATTAAAGAAGTATGTCGAGAATCATACCCGGGAAGTGCTCGGTCATTATGGGGATCGAATGGCTGTCTGGGAAGTGGTGAATGAATTTCACGATTGGGCTAATGAAGTCCAATTAAATCCAGATCAAGTTGTCGAATTGACGAAATTTGCCTGTGAAGTAGCGCGCGATACGGTTCCTAATATACCGCTAATGATCAACAATTGTTGTCCGTTTGCAGAATATGTTCATTTAGGAAATTGGTCAGGGCAAAAAGCTCTTTATCCCCAACGCACACCCTGGCAATTTGTGCGTGACCTTATCGCCGCCGATGTGGATTTTGACATTATCGGACTGCAATATTATTATCAATACCGTGATTTACAAGATTACATTGTTAATATGGAGCGCTATGAATCTTTCAAGAAGAGAGTCCAAATTTCAGAGATTGGTGCCACCAGTGGTCCTTCGGAGGAATCGGTCAAGAACGGTAGTTTAGGATTTCCGACTGAACCTTATTCATGGAGACGCCCCTGGGACGAAGAATTGCAAGCCGATTGGGCGGAGGCTTTATATTTAATTGGTTATAGTAAGTCTTGGATTGATTCGGTGCTATGGTTTGATTTTATTGATAATGGCGCCTATTATGACAATGGCGGTTTACTAAGCGGCCGAGGTCGTCACCCCAAAGTGGCTTACGAACGACTTATAAAATTGCGCCAGTGGTTAGAAACATCAGGAACAAAATAAAGGATAGAATTATGCCAAGAATAACCCGACGGAAGTTTTTAAAAATGGCTACGTATGCCGGTCTGGGCGGAATAGTTGGTGGACGAGCTTTATCGGCACCACTTATTCTAACGCCCAAACGCACGAAAACTAATACGGAAGCCGGAGAATTAATTTTTAAACCGATTATTGTCCAAAAAGGGCGGGGACCCCATTTATTGGATTGGGCATATGCCAGTGATGAACATTGGGATGCTTTCCATTCTAACATTACCGCATCCAATGAAGGGGTGAAAATTTCTGATACTGAGGGTACCCAAAAATTCGGCATTGATGTTCGCTGGAATGTGGAAGGTTTCGGCTACATCTACATCACTGCTGATAACGGTGGCGAATTTTATGAATTACCCCCAAAAGGGAAACAGCGCGAGTTGAATCTCAATTTTGAATTAGCTAAAAGCCGCGTTCTGCGTAACCGGCGACGTTTGGAATTACTCCGACGTGATGGCTGGCAACCGTCACGAGAAGTAAAAGAGCTTCTGGCGCTATCCGACAGTCTCTATGAGGATGCCGTAAAATCACAGGCATCAGCGGAACTCTGCGGTGACTATGCTCAGAGAGCATTGTATTATGCCATGTTAGTCGGCGAGAAGATGGAACTGGAAAAAGCTGATTTTGAAATTCGCAAAATTGGTTACCGGCCGCATTTTTTCATCGGTTGCGATTCACGGGCTTTTTACCAGATGGACCCGGAACTATTTATGGAGCGATTTACCGAGGTCTTCAACTATGCCACGATAACCCATTATCTGCTCAGCGGTTATTATCAGGATTTTGAGCCTATAGAGGGGCAGAAAAATTTCAATTTACGAGATGCCGTTTTTAAAGAGCTACGCCAAAACGGGATTACGGTAGAAGGGCGTCCACTTTTCTGGTTCTATAATTCCACTACTCCGGATTGGTTGCGTAATAAATCTTACGATCAGTTATTGAAATATGTCGAAAGTCATACCAAAGAGGTCGTCGGCCATTACGGCGACGGTATGTATGCCTGGGAAGTAATCAACGAAGCGCATGACTGGGCAAATGAACTGCGCTTGAAGCCAGAAGAGATTGTCAATGTTACCAAACTGGCTTGTGAAGTTGCCAAAGCCACTAATCCAAAAGTTCATCGACTGATTAATAACTGCTGTCCTTTTGCTGAGTATGTTCAGTTAAAAAAATGGGGTGAACTGGATGCCATCTATCCTCAGCGCACGCCTCATCAATTTATGCAGGACCTAGTAGATGCCGGAGTAGATTTTACAATTACTGGTCAACAAATGTATTTTCCCTATCGTGACCTACAGGATACAATTATCCTGATTGAGCGACTGGAAAAATTCGGACGGCCGGTGCAGTTGACTGAAATTGGGGTGTCCTCCGGTCCGACTAAAGACTCCATCAATACCGGTCAGTTAGGAATGCCCACCGAACCTTATGTCTGGCATCGCCATTGGGATGAAGAATTGCAGGCAGACTGGTTAGAAGGAATATATACATTAGCCTATAGTAAACCCTGGATTGAAGCCGCGAACTGGTACGATTTCGTTGATCCTTACGCTTGGATAAAAACAGGTGGTCTTCTGCGCAGTCCAAACGGTGAAAGAAAAGCCGCCTGGCAACGTTTGTTGAAACTCAAAGAACAATGGAAAAATTTGTAGTAGTGCCCAAGATCGTGTGAAAAATGCCGAATAAGACATTGATATTTAAACCATATTTCATTCAAAAAGGGCGCGGTCCGCATCTTGACGAGTTCGCTTATTTGATGGATATGAATGGTGACACCTTTCATTCCGATGTTGCTGTTAAAAATCAAGGTGTTACTATCAGTAATACGAAGGGAATTAAAAAATTTACCTTGAATGTTCGCTGGAATGTTGAAGGTTATGGCTACCTTTTTATGCCCGCGGATAATGGCGGTGAATTTTATTCTTTGCCCCAGTTCGGTTCGCTCCAACTTAATTTAAATTTTGAATTAGCAAAAACCCGGATCTATCGTAATCGGCGTCGGCAAGCAAATTTTAACCGTGAAGGTTGGTTGGCATCTCGCGAATTGTCTGCTATGATTAATCTGGCGGAAAATTATTTAGATGATGCGATCAAAAATGTCCAGGATGATGAGACCTGCGCTCGATTTTCCCAACAAGCTCTCCTTTATGCCCTTTGGGCAAGTGAAATGTTGGAATTGGAGAAAGCGCGCTGGAATATTGCTAAAAATAGTGCCCGGCTCGATTTCCTATTTGGTTGTGATGGGCGTGGTTATTTTCAGATGGATAGTGAATTATTTCTGGAACGATTTACCGAAGTATTTAATTATGCGACAATTACTCATTACCTGATTGGTGATTTCGTTGATTTCGAGCCAGTCGAAGGGCAGAAGCAATTTGCCGAACGTGACCGTCTCTTAGCCGATTTGGAAAAGTACAAGATTCAGGTTGCAGGTCGTCCGTTATTTTGGACACATAAATGGGTAACACCGGATTGGTTGAAAAATAAGACTTTTCCTCAATTGCTGAATTATCTGGAAAAGCATATTCGGACAGTTGTTGGCCACTATGGAAATAGGATAAAAGTATGGGAGGTGGTCAATGAATTACATGACTGGGCGAATGAACTATTTTTGAACCATGAGCAGACGATTGAATTGACTAAGTTTGCCTGTGATGTTGTTCGCGATGTCAATCCCAATTTGAAAATATTAATCAATAATTGTAGTCCCTTTGGTGAATATGTCCAGAAAGGCTTGTGGCATGAGCTTCCGGCTCGATATCCTCAGCGAACGCCATTCCAATTTACCGAGCAAATCATCGAAGCTGGTACCGATTTTGATGCAATCGGTGTGCAGGTCTATTTTACCTCAAAGACATTAGCCGATTATATCGGTGTCATCGAACGCTATGAGAAGCTCGGTAAAGCGATTCATTTGGCGGAAGTCGGGGCACCGTCCAGAGGAATCACGCAAGAGTTTCTGGATGAAGAGCCTGGTGATTATTCTACTTTACCCTATGAATGGCATCGTCACTGGGACGAAGAACTTCAAGCCGACTGGCTGGAAGCTATTTTTACCTATGCTTACAGTCAGCCAATGATTCAGGCGGCAAACTGGTATGATTTGATTGATGGATTTTCCTTCTTGAAAAACGGTGGCTTATTGCGTTCACCGAAAGGTGAACGGAAAGCGGCCGTCGATCGCTTGAAAAAATTACAAGAGAAATGGAGGATTTTACAATAAATGAATAATGATCCATCCTTGAAGAAAACTTTATCACGACGCGAGTTCATTCGGAAAAGTACAATGGGTATAGTTGGAGCCGCGATGTTCCCGTCTTTTCTGGAAAAATCGAATATTCTTGCCAAAACTACTAAGCCATTGCTATTTAAACCTTTTCCGCATCCGTGGATGCCACCGCTTAATTTTGTTTATGCGGCTGACACCAATGGCGACCCTTTTCAATCTGGTATCGTGGTAAATGGAGATGGGATTGTTGTGCCGGAGGATTTGGGAACCCGACGCTTCAGTGTGAATTGCCAGTGGTTTATCGAAGGCTTTGGAAACTGTTTTTTAAGTGCCGATAATGACGGAGAATTTTATTCTTTAAAGGAAATGACGGGACGAAATGAACTTATCTTGAATCACGAATTTGCCAGAAGCCGAATAGCGCGAAATCGCCAAGTTATGCGACGCTATCAAACTCAGGGTACTAAATTTTCACCGGAAGTAATTCGTTTGTCTGGTTTAGCAGAGGAATATCTGGAAGATTCCGCTAAATATACCGCCGAAAGTGAAAAGTGTGCCTCTATAGCGGATAAAGCTCTTTACTATGCTTTATGGACGGGAGAGAATATCGAATTGGAACATGCCCGCCAAATGATTTCTAAAAATAATCGCCAGGATGAAGTTTACTTTGGCTGTGAATCCCGTCAGTATGTTTGGGCGAAAAATGAAGAATTCACCAAGCGTTTTGTCGAATTATTCAATTTTGCTACAGTAACTCATTATATCTGGGACACCTGGTATGAATTATTTGAACCGAGGGAAGGAGTTTATAACTGGGGGATCAAGGATAACATCGTTCGCTGGCTAACCGAGAAAAATATTACTATAGAAGGCCGTCCACTCTTTTGGTTTCATCCTACTGTAACTCCGGAATGGTTGAAAAGTAAAAATTATGATCAATTGAGAAGTTATGTAGATAAACATATTAGCGACGTTGTCGGTCATTATGGCGATCAGGTTTTGCATTGGGAAGTCATAAACGAATATCATGATTGGGCGAATATTTTCAATCATACTCCCGATCAAATCACCGAAATTGTGCGACAAGTATGTGATAAAACCCATGAGATTAATCCTAAAGTAGATCGCCTGATCAATAATTGTGCACCCTGGGGTGAGTACGTTGCCAGAGGTAGAATGGCGCGGATGGAAGCAACCCGGCCTTTGCGCACCCCTCATCAATTCATCACCGATTTACTGGATGCAGGCGTGGAATTTGATACACTGGGAATTCAAATCTACTTCGGGAATCGCGATCTATCGGATATAATGCGCATGCTGGAAAGGTTTGAGAAATTTGGGAAACCGATATATATCACTGAAATCGGCACTACCTCAGGCCCGACTTTTGAAACCGTTGTGGACCGCAGTATGGGCATCTCTGGGAAACCATATGATTGGCACCGCGCCTGGGACGAAGAATTACAGGCTGATTGGTTGGAGCAAGTTTATACTCTTTATTACAGCAGGCTCAATATTAAAGCCATTAACTGGTATGATTTTTCCAATTTTCGCCCGTTTATTGTCAATGGCGGGCTGGTGACCGAAAGTTGCGAACCGAAGCAGTCGTTTTATCGCTTGAAGGAATTATTGAGGAGCTGGAATCGTTTGCCTGATAATATTAAAAAATAGGACGAAAATAATGACATCGAAAGAACGTTTATTGATTGCTTTAAAAGGTGGAGTAGCAGACCACGTTCCGGTTAGTCCGGATATATCGGTAATGGTGCCAGACCGACTGGATGGGCGCCCATTTTATGAAATCCATTTAGATGGCCGTGAACATTATGGTTGGACTTCAGCCACGCACGGTGAGGTTTACGTAAAAGCTGTAAAATATTTCGATATGGATGGTTTTTATATGTATGGCGGCTTGAAAGAGGTGAAAGTATCGAGTTCACTGGATTTTGAATCGGAGACGGTAGATATACCAGCTGGAAAACTAGTCCGACGCAGCTGGCATACAGCCAAGGGTGATGTAACCGAAGAAGAAATATTTTTTGCCGATGAATCCCCTTGGCGAAGTGTCAAACCGATTAAAAACTTGCAAGAGGATTTCGAGAAATTCCAGCTGGTAATGGGGAAAGGTGATTGGCAATGGGAAAAGGAATTTCGTGATAAACAGGTGATTGGTGATCTGGGAGTCTATTTGGGAATGATACCGGTTTTTCAGGATTGGTGGTTTAGTAATCGGGATGGTGGCTTTGAGAATGTATTTTCCGATTTATTAATGGAAGCGGACTATATGCAAAAAGTTCATGAATACTGGATGAATTGGGCATTAGCCTATCTGCGAGCTATGATTGAAGCCAAACCGGATGTGATTATGTTGGGCGGCTCCAGTGCCAGTCTTAGCGTAAGTTCTCCCGATATTTTCCGGAAATATGAGTTACCTTTTATTCAGCAGGCTTCCAGCATTTGTAAAGCGGCAAACATGCCTTGCCATTTGCATATTTGTGGTCGTTCCTGGCCATTGGTGCAAATAGTGGCAGAAGAAACGGACGTTACTTCGATGGAACCGATGGAAGAACCGCCGACCGGCAATGTGGATATTGCTATGGTTAAGAAAAGATATGGACGGAAATTGAATATTAAAGGCAATATTAATACAACCGAATTTATGATGCGGGCGACACCGCAACAGGTTGAAGATAAATGTAAACGGCTAATTGATGATGTCGGCTATGACGGTGGTTTTGTTCTTTCAACCGGTGATCAGTGTGGACGTGATACCCCAGATGCCAATATATTTAAGATGGTGGAAGTAGCTAAAACGTATGGAAAATATTAGTACGGTAAAAAAAAGTCCAAAAGTGCATTGCGATGCGGAATATAGTTAAAATAATTACACTGATTGGGCTTGGCTTGGCTTCGACGTTAGCAGTAGAACTCCAGTGGCAAACTCATAATATCGAGGTATGGCAAACGGAACAAGTAATTTGGGGAAAAATTGATACACTGGCTGCTACATCTGGGGTTTTATATTGGAAAGATGGAAGTAAAATATTCGATATTAATCCTTCCGATTCCAGCTTTTACATCGAAGTAAAATTAGATGAGGGTGAGAATTGGTTTGTAGCAACGATTGAAAATCAAGGTGAACCAATTTATTCTGACACATTACGCTTACAGATGAAAATGCCCTTAAAACCAATTCTGGAAGCCTATGCGACGGTCGCTGATCGCGAAGTGACATTACACGGTAAAATCATCGAAAATCCCGATTCAAATGCGGTTACATTTACCTGGTCTGAAGATGAGCGAAATTCCGCTATATTCGGCTGGAATGGGACAAGCGATTCGGTTTTGGTTTTTAACGTACCAGAGCAGGTTCCCGCCGGTGAATATTATTTCAATTTGGCAGGGGTTACTGCCAGCGGGGATACCGCCCGAGCTCGTACTTTTATAACGGTCAGTCCTGATGACATTCAACCATTTGATATTCGCCGCGATCATGCGGCTTGGATTGATTCGGCCGTGGTGTATGAAATTAGTCCTTACGCCTTTGTTATGGAAGGCACCTTCCAAGATATTCAACAGAAACTGCCCGAATTGCGGGAATTGGGGATTAATACCATTTGGCTTCAGCCGATTTTCAAAACTACCTGGGGCGAGCAGGGCTATGACGTTATTGATTATTTTAATATACGTTCGGATTATGGTTCGGAAAGTGACTTGCAGAATTTGATCAAGTCCGCTCACACGCTGGAGATGAAGGTTCTTCTAGATATTGTCATCAACCACACGTCTATTTATCATCCGTATGCCCAGCACAGTATTGAATATGGTAGCACTTCCCATTATTACGATTATTATCAAAGGAAGATAGACGATGCGCCCTATTCTCAATATTATAATTATTATCGGGGGTTTATCAATTATTTCTGGGATGAATTGCCTAACCTGAACTATGATAATCCTGAAGTCCGTAACTGGATGATGACGGTTTGTAAATATTGGGTGGAAAAATTTGATATTGATGGCTATCGCTTTGATGCAGTGTGGGGTGTAAATGCACGTTGCCCAGAATTTACCCAAAACTTACGATTGGAATTAAAGCGCATCAAGCCGGAAGTTATGCTATTGGCAGAAGATAAAGCTTCCTGGTCAATGGTTTTTGATCAACGTTTTGATGTCGCCTTTGATTGGGCGCCAGACGAAGGTTGGGTTTCGCAGTGGTATTGGGAAGTTGACTATTCGGAAGACGCCACCAAACAATTTACGATTTTTAATTACAGTAATCCATCGGAAAGAGTTAACCTTTTACGTCAGGCATTGACGAATAATGGGCAAGGCTATGCGGCTAATGCCAAGATTTTGCGCTATATGGGCAATAATGATATGATTCCCTTTATTAAAAATCATAATCTGGCTCAGACGAAAATGGTTTCGACTCTGATTTTTGCTTTGAATGGGGTGCCGATGCTTTATAATGGTCAGGAAATCGGCTACGATAAACATCCTTATAGTAGTTACCAGATTTTTCAACGAGGCAAATCAATCCGTAGTCAGGATAAATATGGACTTTTCGATCATTATCGTCATTTAATTCAAATCAGGCAAAGGTATTCAGCGCTCCGCAGTGATTATTTTAAAGAAATCCCGGTAGTCCCGGCTTACTATGCTTTCGCGTTCCAGCGTCGTAGTGGAGATGAGAATTTGTTCGGCGTTATCAATATGATGAGTGAGCCTAAAAATATTACCATCTCCTTGCCGATTGAGGAATTGCATCTTGATTCTACGAAAACCTATTACCTTTCAGATTTAATTACGGGAATGACCTTTTCTGGGAAACCGGAAAATCTAAGTAGTGTGGCTCTGACTATTCCCGGCTATACGACCTCTTTGTTTTTATTAGCTGATTCAATGGTCAACGTTAATATTGCACCGGAAGAGCACCCAGCAATTGCTGAAAAATTCACACTTTTCCAAAATTATCCTAATCCCTTCAATTCTTCAACGACGATTAGATATACGATTCCTCAAAAGAGTAATGTCAAACTCACCGTTCTGGATTTGTTAGGGCGAGAGGTGATGGAATTGGTGGACGGTGAACAAAATCCCGGTGAACATCAGGTACTAATCCGAACTGATCAATTGGCGAGCGGTTGCTATTTTTATCGTTTGAAATATAAAGACCAAATTCTGGTCGGGAAAATGTTGTTATTGAAATAAGATGGAAAGTTTAGTGTATGTCGGAAAAGCATTCCAATCGAGTTTTAGAGCTAACTTTTAGTCGTAGTTGGAGTAAATAGCATTAATCAAATAACTAAAATTTTTACTATGAGCAGATGGAGTTTAATTACGGTATTTTTAGCGGGATTAAGTATGATTACTTCCTGCGATAAAAATCCGGTTATTGATTTAAACGGTCGGTGGCAATTAGCGCCGGATAGCATCGGACAAATCACGATTAATTCGATTGATCAGATTAAAAATTGGCGCATGACCGAAATACCGGGTTCTTGGCATCGCTTGCATGTGGACTTGTTAGATTATCAGGGAGTTGTCTGGTATCGCAAGTTGTTCAAATTAAAATCGCTTCCTCCCAAACATCGCTTTCTGCTAAACTTCGGAGCAGTGGATTACCTCGCTAAGGTATATGTCAATCGGGAATTAGTCGGCGAACACGAAGGTGGTTATACGCCATTTAGTTTTGACGTTACCGAGCAATTGCAAAAGGGAGAAAATGAAATCCTAGTGCGAGTAGTTGATCCGGTAGCTGATGAATTTGGTACCGATGGCATTAGCTACTGGCATATACCGCACGGCAAACAAAACTGGTATGTCCAAAATGGCGGCATTTGGCAGGCAGTCCAGATGGCTATCAAACCGGAAATTTATGTGTCACGTATTCAGGTTAATTCTCAAATCAGCGGTGCGTTTCAAGCAAAGGTTTTTATTGAGAATCCTAAGCAGGTTGCTAATCCGAACAAACTAGTTTTGACAATCCGCGACCCGAATGGCAAGGTCGTTTTTTCTGATAAATATGAGGGGAACTCTTCGACTTCCGAAGCAGAATTTACGGGGCAGATCAATAATCCCCGATTGTGGACTATCGGTCAACCAAACCTTTATACTCTCGAAATCCGTTTGGGTGAAGATGTTCTGTTCGATCGTTTCGGTTTTAGGGAAATTGTAGTGCGTGATGGAAAATTTTATCTTAATGGTAAACCTTTTTATATGATCGCCGCGCTGGATCAGGATTTCTATCCGGAAACCGTTTATGAAACGCCGTCTGAAGAGTATTTACACGATGAAATGCACAAAGCCAGAGAACTGGGATTAAATACTCTTCGGTGTCATATAAAAGTTCCTGATCCGCGTTATCTAAAGGTGGCGGATGAATTGGGTTTATTAGTCTGGTATGAAATTCCCAACTGGGATGTCTTCGATGAGAGCGTCAAAGCCCGTTCCCGAGAAACATTGCAGGAAATGCTTCAGCGCGATTGGAATCACCCATCGCTGGCAATTATTAGTCTGATTAACGAAAGTTGGGGACTCGACCTTAATCAAGCCAATCAGCGGCAATGGCTCAAAGCTGAATTTGACTTTGCTAAATCCCTTGCCAATGGTCGGCTAATAGTTGATAATAGCGCCTGCTGGGGTAACTATCACCTGAAAACCGATATTAATGACTACCATACCTATTGGGCAATTCCCGAAAATCACCAGAAGTTCAGCGAAACAGTCCAGGAAGTTGCCGACCGCCCACGGTGGCTTTTTAGTCCCTATGGCGATGCGGAAGAAACCGGGCAGGAAGTTCTGATGATCTCGGAATTTGGCAATTGGGGTTTGCCCAAACTGCCGAAAAAATTGCCGTTCTGGTTCGACCGCCAATTTTTGGATAATCTGGTAACATTGCCGGAGGGAGTCATCCAACGATTTAATGATTATCAGTACGGACGAATGTTCAAAAACTATAACGAACTGGCGGAATTTAGCCAGAAAGCTCAAGCACAGGCGTTGAAGTGGGAAATCGAAGAAATTCGGCTCCAACCTGAATTGCAAGGTTACGTAATCACTGAATTTACCGACATTAACTGGGAATGTAACGGTTTACTGGATATGTGGCGCAATTTTAAAGCCGATCGCCAGATACTTGCCCAAGTTCAACAGCCTGACATTATAATTCCTCGACTAACCAAGTATGGATTTTGGGATAATGAAGAGATAGACGTGCAATTATCTATTTCACATTATAGTAATAGAGATTTTTCTAATGTTCGTATCCAGGGGATTTACAATGGTGAGATTATCGGTGACAAGAGTATTGCGATTGATTCGGTCGGTGTATATTTTGTCGGAAGTATGAAAATTAATTCAGAGCCGGTAAAACAACCGGTATCTCAACGTGTCAAATTCCGTTTATTGAGCAGGGAAGGGGATGTCTTAGCGGAGAATTTTATCGAGTTTACGGTATATCCATCGCGAAAGATAGAGAATATTTCGCCGAATTCTAATCTTTTGATATGTAATTCTATTGATCTAAAAACAATGGATCATTTGAAAAATGG
>JAGNGI010000109.1 GCA_018002295.1 Fidelibacterota bacterium | reverse complement strand
GAATAGTCTCGGGCGTGGCGGCTTGTTCGCGAATCTCTTTGACTGCATTTTCGATCCGGCGACGCGATTCATTTACAAGTTCTTCTAATTGGCGTGCCAGTTCGGTATCAGCCCGTTCGGCTTTTTCACGCAAGGTATTGAGTTTATTATTGTATTCGGTTACTAATTTATCGAGCGTTTTTTTATTTTGGGAGATGATCTTTTTATCCTTTTCGACTTCTGAACGCAATTGTTCAACTTCGCGTAAAAGATTAGTCAAACGCACCGATTCTTCGCCAACGATTCGGCGCGCATTATCAACCACTTTCGCTGGCAGACCAAGCCGATTGGAAATTTCAAAGGCATAACTGCTACCCGGCAAACCTATTTGCAGACGATAAGTCGGCGCCAATGTTACCATATCAAACTCCATAGCGGCGTTAATGGCGCCGGGTTGTTTTTGGGCGAATTCTTTCAAGGCGTTATGGTGGGTCGTAACAATTATCAGCGAGCCGGCGGCAATCAATTCGGTTAAAATCGCTTGCCCGAGAGCCGCGCCTTCAGTCGGTTCAGTACCGGTACCGAGCTCATCAATCAGGACTAAAGTTCGGTCATCGGCAGTTTCCAGAAACAGTTTCATATTATTGATATGCGAGGAAAAAGTCGAAAGATCATTTTCGAGCGATTGTTGGTCGCCAATGTCAGCTAAAAATCGAGTAATGAGCGGAAGGCGACTTTCTTCTTCGGCTGGGATTGGTAGTCCACTCATTGCCATTTGTGATAGGAGACCAACGGTTTTCATCGCGACGGTTTTGCCGCCGGCATTTGGGCCAGAGATGACAACGGCCCGGAAATCATTCGCCAATTCAAAATCCAGCGGAACCACTTCCTTATGGAGCGCTAAAAGAGGATGCCGCGCTTGATGCAAAACAAAATTATTATTCTCGGCAATAATCGGCGGTGTACACTTGAATTTGTGCCCAAAACGCGCGCAGGCATTATACAAGTCGAGTTCAGCCAGAATTTGGATGTTTTTTTGTAAAGGCGAGAAGTCCGGCCGGATTTTATCGGTTGTTTGGCGTAGAATACGCTCGATTTCTTCCTTCTCAGCCAGTTCCAGCTCTTTAAGAGCATTATTAATTTCTACGATCTCGAGCGGTTCAACATAAACGGTGGCACCGGTGGCTGATTGGCCGTGAATTACTCCGTTAATTTTTCGTTTCGATTCAGCTCGTAGAGGCAAGACCAAACGTCCGTCGCGGATAGTAGCCTGATCTTCATGTAGCCATTGCTGATCCCGCGCGTAGTTCATCAAACGCTCAATCTCATGATTGAGGCGACGCTGGTGAGTGCGAATTTCATGGCGAATTCGATTAAGCTGCGGACTGGCGCTATCGCGAAGCGAGCCATCCGGCGCGATAATAGCCGCGATAGTTTTACGTACTTGTGGCAGAGAATCCAAACCTTCAAATAGTTCTTCCAAACTCAATAGTTGCGGACGCTGAGAGCGAAAAAAACGACGTTGGCGCTCCACCAATTCCAGTAATTGATCAATCTGAATCAGAGTTTCAAGAGATAAAAATGTTCCGATGACACGACATCGGTCAAGTTCGGCGCGGAAATCGGAAAAAGCATTCAACGGTAGCGAATCACCAGCGGATAGAATGGCTTGGAGCGCATTGATGCGACTTTGCCGGCATCGAATCATCTCAATATCCTTTAGTGGCAAAATAGTATTAGCCAGAGATTTGCCGGCAGTAGAGAGAGCCATTTCCTGAATCAACTCGATGATTTTAGCAAAACCGAGTTTATCGTTGGTTTCCTTCATAGATTCAGGTATTGTCATTAATTCAGGGATTATTTTCACTTGGAGAAATATTCGTGTTTTCTGGATTTGTCTCCGGGGTTTCCGGCAAGAAAACGATTTTACGCATACTTTTACGGAGATGATCCATCTCCGAATTCAGTCCGCAAATTTTGATAACTTTCACACCACTGCGTTCAAAAAACTTAAAATTGGCTGAAGATTGACGCAGATGGTCCACGAATCCGAGTTCTGGATAGACATTTAATACCCAGACTATTCCGATCATAATAATGGCACCTTCCAGAAATCCGAACAGCATTCCGCCAATTCGGTCAACCCATATCAATTTCAAAGCTCGTAAAAGGCTTCTCAACATTGAAGCCAGCAATTCAAAAAGTAAAAACACCACGATGAATACGATAACAAACCCAATCACCGCCTGCACACCTTCGGATAGATTAAAAAGGTCGGCAATTATTTTCCCACCAAAATAATAATATCGTGAAGCACAGAGCGCCGCCAATACTAAGCCAATAAGCTTAAAAGCCGATTTTATCAAGCCATTGCGTAATCCGAAAAAAATGCAAACTCCAATAATTACGGCTACTATTAAATTAAACATCCGAATCTATCACTTAGCATTTATTTCGCTGATTAATGCCAATTACAGCCAGCATCCGTCCGGTAACGCCCTCATCCCGCCGGTAGGAATAAAATTTATCGGGTTGACAAGCGGTACAGTAACCACTATCGGCAATCCTATCGAGTTGAACACCAGCCGCGTTCAAGCGATTGGTAATTGCCAAAATTAAATCGAGAAAAAGATTTCCCTCTCGCTGGATTATTTCATTATCGCTAAACTTTTTGGCGACATTATTTTTCACTTTATAACAACAGACATGCAAAGCCGGACCGATGGCGGCTATCAATTCGCCCGGATTAGTTTGGAACTGAGCCTGCATAGTATTAATGGTGTTGGCGATTATCCCCTCGGCTGTGCCCCGCCAACCGGCATGCACCGCCGCAATGACCTGGTGGTGCGGATCATACAATAAAACAGCCGCACAATCAGCCGTTTTAATGCTCAGATATAAATTGGCTTGAGTGGTAATTAGAGCATCGCAACCTGGAATAGGACCATTGTCTTCCACTATAGCGATCTTGTTGCTATGAACTTGTTCGGCTTGAGCAACATCGGACGAAGTAAAATTGAGGGTATTATAAAATCTTTTTCGATTAATCAGGATATTCTTAAGAGAATCGCCGTCGGCAATTCCAAGATTAAGTGAACGGAAAGGTCCATTACTTATTCCACCATTCCGGGTACTGAAAGCGTGGACAATTTCCGGAAAAGCCATTAATTCTGGAGATTGGATGATTTCAATCCCTTTGGAAACGGTTAGTGGAAACATTATGGCTTAGTTTTTTCTTCAATAATGGCACCATTTTCAATGATCGCCACTGGTTGGATTTTATTTTGCTTGAAACCAAGTAGGAAGGCACAGGAATTGATGCGTGGGCGGTTCCCCTGGAAGGAAATATTGCGACATAGTCCGTGATAGACCGGCATTGCTAAAAGCCCTTGCCGCACCGATTCCCGCGTAGACGCGCCGCTCTTGATTACTGTGAGTAAGGCATTCATCGTATCATACCCATATAATTCCATTCGTTCCGGTTCTTTGCCAAAATTTTTCTTAAAATCTTTCGCCATCCGAAAATATTCGTCTGATTCTGTCTCGATATAGTAATCCGAAATAAAATATAGATTTTGCAGAACCGCCTGATTCTTCCTTAATAATTCCGGCTCATTCCAGTTGGCACTACCAAAAATAGGAATGCGAATATCATAATAAATTAGTTGGGGAACAATAAGCCGAGCATCATTTGCACGAGCTGGAATCAGTAATCCATCCACAAGACCTTGGGGAAAAGTAATTGTATCGGGATCAAGAGGTTCAAAATCGGTGCTTTTCATCAAGCCGGTCATTATGAGAGCATCCTGGATCGAGAGACGATAGGTGGTATCGGGTTTAAAAACGAAACAATATTT
>JAGNGI010000002.1:64862-72252 GCA_018002295.1 Fidelibacterota bacterium | reverse complement strand
AAAGGCTTGTTTCGCTACGCTCAACAAGCCTTTTAATTTCAGATAACTGCTCTACACTAATCCTATTTATCTCTACTGAGTGGATACCATGTCCTTGTACTATACAAAATCTGTCTATCAATAGACCATTTTAGGGATATGACGTATAAATTTTTATTGTTTACAAGTGGCTTGGATACAATTTGGCTACTCAATAAATTTGCGCCCGATGACTGGAAACCACGCTCGTAAAATTGAATATCTTAAGAAAAAAGCCAGTCGGATTAGCATCCGTGAGGGCGCCGCTTATGGTTTGTTCGACGGATTTGGCTTGCGTTACATTACTCCGTATGCCCTTTTGCTCGGAATGAGCAATACTCTAATTGGAATTTTGATTTCTTTACCACAGATGCTGGGGACCTTGATCCAACTCTTGACGTTGAAATTTTTAGAGAAAGGTATTCACCGTAGAACCATTGCTTGGGTGGGTACTTCTTTGCAAACCTTAATGTGGTTCCCGATTATTTTCCTGGGTTGGTTGCATTTTAATTATAATCTAAACAATATGGTGATTTCTGCTGGACTAATGGTTTTTTATAGTCTGATGGTAATTTTCGGCGGTATTGTTGGCCCAGCCTGGAGTTCCTGGATGGGCGACATCATCCCGCGCCAAATCGGGACTTATTTTGGCCTTCGCAATCGGGTTGTAGGATTTACCACTATTCTCGCTATGCTTAGTGCTGGCTTAATCCTGCAACATTTCAACAGGTTGGGGCAACCCTTTACGGGCTTTGCGATCATTTTTCTGATTGCTTTTACCGGACGCGCTCTTTCGTCAGCTTTATTAAAACGTCAATACGAACCGGAATTTCATCCTCGGAAGGAATATTACTTCACGATTTGGCAGTTCATTCGCAAGATTCCCCAGAGCAATTTCGGTAAATTTGTTACTTACGTTGCCCTGATGCAATTTGCCGTATATATTTCTTCGCCGTTTTTTGCAGTATTTATACTGGAGGATTTGCACTTCAATTATTTTCAGTTCACTCTTATTACTATGACTATGCCGTTCGTCAATATGCTTCTAATGCCCGCTTGGGGACGCTTTGCCGATCGCTTCGGCAATTTGCGGGTCGTGCGCCTCACCGGTTTTTGCCTCCCGATCATTCCGGCATTATGGGTTTTGGCAGTATTTTTTATCGATCGTCCTGTTTTAGCGGTGCTGTACTTGATCTTAGTCGAAACCCTGAGTGGATTTGCCTGGGCTGGATTCAATCTCACAACCGTCAATTTCATTTACGATGCGGTTACTCGCCAACGGATGGCGATTTGTGTGGCTTATTACAACATTTTTAATGGCATTGGAATGTTTCTCGGTGGTTTGATCGGCGGGTTGATTGCTGACTTACCGTTCCAATTTCACCGCTTTTCGGCGTTAGCACTGGTTTTAATGCTCAGTGCTTTGATCCGTCTGCTTGTCTCAGCTGTTATGTTACCGTTGATTCGTGAAGTGCGCGAAGTAGATCATTTTGATATTAAAGAGGCGCGCAAGCGGCTGGCAATGTTATCACCGGTGGATATTCTCCGAGTTCTCTCGCTAAAACTCGGCAATCCGCGTCATTAGATGAAATTTAATAGTCAAAATGGAGAGTTAAACCTGATGTTGTTTACCGATAATGTAACTATGAGAAAAGGACTCAATGTGAGAATCTGATTTATTCCGGCTACTTGACAATGACTTTTTATTATCATAAAATTTAGTGTTGTGAAAATTTATACTGTAAATATGCAGATTTATCAAGAACTACTTACGGATTACCGATTACCAAATACCAAGTTAAAGGTATTAAGGCAGACAGCGTTTATCCATCGGCGGATTAACCGTGAAATATACGACTGGTCAGGGGCATCCGTTTGAAGCTAGAGGAGAATTCACTATGAAAAACAATCAAATTGCAATCATTGGTGCTGGAAATATTGGGACTGCAATAGCCAATGGTTTGGCCGACTCTAACCGTTTCAAGCCTGCGGAGATTATTTTAACTCGACGTCGCATTCACTTGCTGGATGATATGCAAAAACGTGGTTTTATTATCGAAAAAGATAACTGCCAGGCCGTTCGTCAGGCAAAAATTATTATCATTGCCGTTGAACCACAGCAGGTCAATTCGGTTCTGATTGAAATCGCGCCCCATTTAAAACCTAACCACCATATCGTCATATCAGTCGTGACGGGAGTCAATACTTCTCAAATTGTGAAAAAGGTCGGATCTGGCATTGCGGTCGTGCGCGCAATGCCCAATACTGCAATAGCCGTACGGGAATCAATGACCTGTCTGGCATCGGATACCGCTTCGGAAGCCGAAATCGCAATTACCAAATCTATTTTCGATACGGTGGGCAAAACTATAGTCATCGAAGAGGAAAAAATGACTGCCGCAACTGCTTTGGGAGCTTGTGGAATCGCCTTTTTCCTACGAGCAATTCGGGCGGCTTCTCAAGGCGGCATCGAGATTGGTTTTCACTCCCAGGAAGCAATTGATATTGCCGCCCAGACTGCCCGCGGAGCTGCAACTTTGATCCTAACTCATGCCAACCATCCCGAATATGAAATTGACCGGGTCACGACTCCTCGTGGCTGTACGATTGCCGGCTTGAATCAGATGGAACATGAGGGCTTTAGTTCAGCAATGATAAAAGGTATTACTGTTTCGGCCGAGCACGCTAAAAGTCTATATAAAAATACAAATAATAGTGATTAACTGAGTTAGTTTTTAATGCTTATACGGGGAAATTAAACTGCTAAAGACAATTTATCACTCAATTTGCTACTTTTCATTTCAAGCTGAATAAATCCTCGATTTTATCTATAAATTTTATTTTATTGGTTCGTCAAAAGATGAGTTCCGGCAATTGCCATAATGAATCAATGGCTTCGAGAACCACAACTACTGGAACAGGATTTAGCGCCGCAAGAAGAGCAAGTGGATGATCTACTTAGCGCCGGAGCCGAGATCAATTTTTTCGCTTGCTTAAATCCGCAATGCGGACATGTAATTTCGCTTTCTGAAAAGTTTTTTAAGAAGACTAATTCCTCGAAAACCCTCCCACAATTCTGACATTCAAACTCGTAAATTGGCATTTTAGCTAAAATTATTAATCAAATATTTAATTGATTTGGCTAAATAGACAAGCAAATAAATTTTACATCTCTGGCTTCATGGATTAAGAATTACACTATTTTTAAAAAATAGCGATCTGAGGCTGGTTACTTCAGCTTGCCCGACTTTAACTTGGTATATAATTCTTCGGCTTTATCAGGGAAAATTATCGCATAAAGACCGACCAGCAAACCGATAATGCCGACTACATCAACTAAGTTCAAATGCTCGAGCACTAACAAAATTAAGCTAATCGCAACAAGAACAGCGCCAAAACCTTTCATAAAAATACCCCTTCCTGCCGAGATTTAAAGGTCATAATTTCAATAGTGATACTATGTGTTTTTAAATTGAAAATCACTTTTTAAACCAATATGTATGTTAATGTCACAAATAAAATGCTCAGTAATACTTCGTTATTAAAGGGGACAATAAGACTTCCTCGATTGGCAATTTCTTTCTGAATTAGTTTCTGGATGCTTTTCACTTTTTTGTCCCAAGCTGCATAGAATACTTAAAAACGTTTAAATATAAAAAGTTTAGCCCAAACTATCAAATGCAAACTTAATTTGTTTGATATATATCATTTATCCGAATTTTATCGACGAGGCTATAAATCTCATTTGATTTTCAGCTTTGCCGAATGTATATTCAATAAAAAATGAGAGTTGGTTATGAATAGAAAACAATTTTTCCCCTTTGTCTTTTTTATGGTGCTGGCTGGCAGTCTATCGGCTCAAGGTGATTTAGGAATTCATCAGCCGGTTAATCTGGTCACCATACCGACTGCTGGTATATTGCCGCGTGGTTCCTATGCGGTTGATTGTCATCTTTTCCCAGGCGGAGGATTAGCAGGTCAAATAAGTGTAGGAGTTTTCGAAAGATTTATGTTCGGAGTATCTTACGGCGGTGGTGGGATTATTGGTAACCAGAAGATTAATTGGTACAATCAGCCGGGCGTTGAGATCAAATATCGCTTTATCGAAGAGAGCGTTAAATTTCCGGCCTTACTGGTTGGTTTTTCGTCCCAAGGTCATGGAAATTATATAGACTCACTCAAGCGCTATGAAACTAAAGCCTCTGGATTCTATGTTGTCGTCAGCAAAAATTTCAATTTTCTGGGCAATTTAGGTCTTCATGGCGGAATTAATTATAATCCGATCGAGAAAACGGATGGCGATGCCGACCCCAATTTTTTCCTGGGTATAGATAAAGACCTGAACTCCGAAATTGCTTTGATTATCGAATATGATGCGGCTCTAAACGACAATCACACGGAATTACCGCTGCTCGGTAAAGGGTGGGGCTATTTAAATGCCGGTGTTCGCTGGAGATTGGTAGATAAGTTCACTGTTGAACTCGATTTCAATAACATTCTGCTGAACCGTAAAGATATTGACTTTATGAATCGCGAATTGAAATTCACTTTTACCGAAATATTTTAGCCTCCCGGAGATATCGCCTCATCTATACATTTTAAACAACGGTCATAATCTTTCTCATCAAGAAAATAAACAGAGGTTCCTATGCGAAAATTATTTTTCTCTAATGCAACCAGAGTGTTTTTCATTGTTCTGGGATTATGTGTCTTACCGATTTATCTGACTCCTCAGTCAACTAAAGTAAAATCAATACTCGAACAAGCAGATAAATTGCACGATGCCAGAGATTATCAGGGCACGATGACCAAATTGCGCGAAGCCGAAAAAATTGAACCTAATAACCCAGAAGTACTATGGAGACTCGCCAGAGCTTATTTTGATATCGCTGATCAACAGCCCGGCGTAAGCGAAGTCCAAAAAGCCAATCTCTACCCCGGCTTTGAGTATGCCAAAAAATGCGTAGAGCTGGCGCCGGAAGTAGCAGGCGGACATCAGTACTACGCCATTTTAATCGGACAAATCGGCGAACTGGAAGGCACCAAACAAAAGATCACCAACTCCTATGCCGTGCGTGAACATACTGAAAAAGCCATTGCATTAGATCCGAAAGAGGATTCGAATTACCATGTTATGGGACGCTGGCATTTTGAATTAGCCGATTTAAGTTGGGCTGAACGCCAGGTTGCCAGCCTGATTTATGCAACGCCGCCCAAAGCCTCCTTCGAAGAAGCCGAACAGTATTTTCAGAAAGCACATGAACTTAAGCCAAAGGAAATTCGTCATCTACTCTGGCTCGGTAAGACTCAACTAAAACTCAAGAAGAAAGATCAGGCTAAAAAGAATCTCCAATTGGCTTTAGAAATTCCGGCGCAATCCGATTCTGATAAAGTTATGCAGAAAGAAGCGGCTGATTTACTTAAAAAATTATAATTCTATGGGTGCTATATGAAATACTTAAAACTAATTTTTAAAATCCTGGCTGTAATCACCGTTATAGGTCTGTTAATTCTGGCTGTTCTACTTATTATCCAGAAAAAAAGTAAATCGGAATCCGTCGCTGAAGAACCGGCAACTGAATAATTGTTCCTCGACAATTTTCAGATATTGTTAAGTAAATATCCCAGACCGAGCGACTAAAAATTGGGTGCTTTATTTTAAATCGCCGAACGATTTTGTTCTTAATCTGATGATTTTTGGGGAAAGCGGACTCAGAACAGCCACTTCAAGCCAAGTGTCGGTAGAATAAATATTACATCCTCGGAAAAAACCTGATTAGTATGCCAGGCACCTGAGAAGTTAAAACTAATTTCGATCTCGCCTCCAACGGAAAGTGCCGGGGTGAGCCTGTACCAAAACTGGGGTTCGGATAAAATGACAATTTTGCGAGGCGGATAGGCATCTGCTCCGGTATTCCAGATGTCTATGAATCCACTAAGTTCCAATTTGCGCCAGATATAACTCCAAACATAAGTCAACTGAAAGGTTAATCCGTCGGTATTTAGTTCTTTACGCAGAAGAAAGTCAATTGGAAAATTTTGCGTTCCAATTTGAAAAACGTATTGTAACCCGCCAAGCCAAACCGAATTGAAAGAACCGCTATTTGTCAAGCCATCATTATATTGTAACGTAGCCGAAAGATCATTCATTTTCGGCAGTTGGAAATAGCGATCTATCTCACCGTAAGCCAGAGAAGCATTTCTTGAACCGGACGAACCTTCATTATTATAATCGAAATCAACAAAGAGAAAGGTCGCACCCAGTCGGTCGGTTTTATATAGCTCGTAAGTCGAGGTTAAATGTTGACGACCAAAATCATAATGGAGTTGCAGATTTTGCGTCAGTGCCAAACAAGGTAGAGTAAAGACCAGTATTATGGATGCTTTTTTATTCGTTATCTTCTTTCATATACAACTTGTAGAATTTCTTCAATTCTTTATTGAAAAAAGCCATTTTTTTCTCAAGATTCGCCAGACTGATAAAACCTAATCCGATTGCCATAAAAATCAGTAATACCACTAACGCCATTACGATTCCTTCAATATATAATTTATGTCCGCCGAAAATGCTCGGACGCAATCCAATTCCAATAAAAATTATTAATCCACCGATAAATCCGGCTGTAATCATTACCACGCCAATTTGACCGCTCTGCCCCTCAGTATTGCCAGCAAATGTCACGATAAGCCATATAATCATTCCGAGCATTAAGCAAATTAAGCCGATATAAAAGTGACCAAGTATGGTTGCGATACCAAAAGCCACTAGGGCGATTCCCAAAATTATGTAACTATACAAAATGCGACTACTGGATGTCATAATTTACCTCTTCTTTTTTATTTGCTAAGTCAATAATCCGTCCTTCCGTGTGATTATCAATAACCGGCTGAGCTTTGATAACCTCGATTAGAATGTCGCGCCCGATGATATCGGTAGGAGTAATTTTTACCGCGGAAGGCGCTAGACCGAAGAAACGTTCGAATTGGCTAATCACGAAATTATTCGTAGCGAAAGTATAAATTTTTTGATCGTCGACCGGTTTGCCCGCAACGGTCAATTTTACTAACTTTTTTTGTTTACTATTAAATTCATAAGAAAGTCCAGAAACCTGTAAAAGGTCACGCGGGTTTTCGACGTGATACTGAATGATGAACTTCAATTGTTCTCCGGTCAATGCGACTATTACGATCGTGTTATCGAATGGTGAAATTTCCCAGAGATCACGCACTCGAATTGGTCCCGCCTTCAAGTCTTTACGGATGCCGCCACTATTCATAAAGGCGATATCAGTCTTAAAATATTCACGGGTTACATCGCAAATCCAATTGCCGAGATTCGATTCACCGTGGCTATTGCGGTGCCAGTCGGTTA
>JAGNGI010000002.1:0-64762 GCA_018002295.1 Fidelibacterota bacterium | reverse complement strand
TTCAAGTCTTTACGGATGCCGCCACTATTCATAAAGGCGATATCAGTCTTAAAATATTCACGGGTTACATCGCAAATCCAATTGCCGAGATTCGATTCACCGTGGCTATTGCGGTGCCAGTCGGTTATCAATTGTCCAATGATTTTATCCATTTCTGCAGAGATAGAAGCCTCAAGGGAATCAACTACCCTGGCGACAGCTGGTGACGGCTTTACTCTCCCGAGACGGGTTTCTATTAATTCGTAATTATAGGACGTGATGATTTTCTGATTTCGATCTATATTGGCTTTCAAATAACCCAGACAATGACTATTGGAACCGGCTTGGCAAATCAAGATATTGTTGACCTTTTTAGGCTGGTGCAAGTAGGTATGGGAATGTCCGCCGATAATAACATCCACACCGGCAAGTTGCATAGCCAGGAGCGAATCTTCTTCAAAACCGCAATGGCTCAACAGAACAATTAAATCCGTTTGAGGTTCGACTTCGTGCACATATTGGCGGATTTGGGTCAACGGGTCAAGGATACCAATTCCTTTGAGATTTTGCGGCAAAGCCAGGGTGAACAAATCTCCAGTTAGAGCACCAATAATAGCGACTTTTAAATTTCCAGATTGAATGATAGTATAAGGTTGGACCAATAAATCGTTTTTAGTTGAGTCAAATAGATTAGAATTCAGGATCGGGAAGTTGGCATAGGTCATCACATTTCGAAGATTATCAATACCATAATCGAATTCATGATTGCCGAGCGTGAAAGCAGTCGGTTGGATTTTATTCAGGATCAAAATTTGCGATAGACCCCGAGTTAAATTCGAAACTGGCGAGCCTTGAAAATCATCGCCAGCGTTCAGAATAATCGCCTGGGGATGAAGATGGCGAAGTGAATCGAGGTATCCAGCTAGATTAGCGTAACCACCTACTCGATAGTCTGCCTGACTGGATTTATAAGGAAGGTTAGTACTGTGGAAATCATTCCAATGGACAATGACAACTTGGGGGACTTCGGCGATCAGCTCCGCCCATAAATTGATCACCATAATTAGAATCAATAAAGATATTCCATTTGCGAACTTTTGGCTTAGCCAGTTTTTTTGAATGAAACATACCTTTTCCATAATCAAGAATTTCATTATATTGACGGGCAAAATCAAGTTTTTTAAAATTTATTCGATACAGAACAATTTAGGAGAATGTCTATATATTATGCTTAAAATCGGTGTAGTAGGTGCTGGCAACTTTGGGCGCTGGCATATTAAAAATTTACAAAATTTGCCCAATGCCGAATTAGTCGGTTTCTTTGACAACAACCCTGAGCGGGCATCCTATATATCAAACGAATTTCAGGTTCGAGCTTATCCAGCGCTGGAACAATTGCTGGACGATTGCGAGGCGGTTTCGATTGTGGTCCCGACTCATTCCCATTATAGCGTGGCAAAAGCCGCTATAGAACGTGGACGACACTTACTTTGCGAAAAACCTTTTATGGAGACAGTTGCGGAAGCTGAGGAAATTATCCGGCTGGCTCGTGCGAAAAATCTCGTCCTGCAGGTTGGGCATGTTGAGCGTTTTAATCCGGCTTTAGGCGCATTGAAACAGTATCAAATAGATCCGTTGTTCATCGAGTCACACCGGATTGCACCTTTTCGTGGTCGTGGTACAGACGTCGCGGTTGTTCTGGAACTTATGATTCACGATATTGACCTGGTGCTGGATTTAGTCACTGCGCCGATAGTTAAGGTGGAAGCCTCCGGCGCGCCGGTTCTGACCGACAATATTGATATTGCCAATGCTCGTTTGTGCTTTGCCAACGGTTGTGTGGCTAACGTTACTGCCAGCCGGGTGTCGAACAAGCAAATGCGCAAGTTGCGAATTTTCCAGCGGGACGCTTATTTCTCGATTGATATGTTAGCCGGTTCCACCGAAATCTATTCTTTATCTCGGGATGCCGGACCGGTGCCTGATGATACTACTCAAATTATGGAAGTGCCGGATGTGAACGGTGCCCCCCGACGGATTTTCTACCGCGTCCAACAAACCGAACAGGGTAACGCGCTTTATAATGAATTGGAGTCCTTCGTCAATGCAATTCTAACTGGTCAACCGCCGCGCGTTAGTGGTGAAGATGGAATACGCGCTCTGAAAGTTGCCATCCAGATTATAAATTCTATTCAAGATAATTTTAGGAAAATCAATTAATGGATATTCGTCGTCTTTTTTTCAAAATACGCGGTTACACTCCTATTCCACTTATGTTAGTTCTAATTTACCAGTCTGATATGAACTTTAAATTAGCTCTTATCGGAGCAATTTTGGCTTTGGTCGGTGAATATATCCGACTGAATGGGGTACGGGCGGCTGGCGGTCGCACCCGCACTCGCAACGTGGGCGCCAAAGAACTTTGCACCTGGGGCATTTTTGCCCATACACGTAATCCGCTTTATATCGGTAATGCTTTGATTTATATCGGGATGGTGTTTTTCGCGGGTGGGCGCTGGCTTCTGCCTTTGATGTTATTAGTGTTCGTTTACATTTTATTTCAGTATGGCTTAATTATATCTCTCGAAGAAGAAACGCTGACTAATATTTTTGGTGCGGAATATGCAAAATATAAAGCCAATGTCCCGCGCTTATGGCCGCGTCTAAAACCCTGGAATAGTGGAGTTCAGCCAAAATTTCTGAGCAATCGGAAATTACTACGTACCGAAAGATCGACACTGTTAGTTTTTGTAATTTTCGCCTTAGCTGTAATCCTCAAAGAGTGGCTAAATGTCCGCTGGTAAACTTTTTATCTCTGCTGGTGAACTATCTGGCGATATGCATGCTGGCAAACTAATTTCCGCCCTGAAAGAATTAAATCCTGATATCGAAATCAGCGCTATCGGTGGAGATAATATGGCGGCGGCTGGCGCTGAACTGCTTTTCCATATTCGCGAAACGTCTTTTATGGGTTTTGTTGAGGTTATTAAACATCTACCATTTATCATCAGTATGTATCGTAAGACGTTGCAGTTTCTTGATGAATTTAAACCCGATGTCGTCGTTTTAATTGACTATCCCGGTTTTAACTTACGCTTGGCTAAGGCGCTCGACCGGCGTGATATACCAGTGATTTATTATATCGTACCTCAAGTTTGGGCTTGGCATCAATCCCGGGTTAAGAAGATTCGCCGCCACGTTCAGGAAGTTATCTGTATTTTACCATTTGAAGCCACCTGGTTTAGCGAACGAGGAGTGCGGGCAACATTTGTGGGACATCCTTTATTAGACCAGAATGAAATTTCTATACCGGAACCAAACCAGAAAATTTTTAAAAACGGCGAGCCGCTGGTCGGATTGTTTCCGGGCAGTCGTCAGCAAGAAGTTGATAAGCATCTACCGCTAATGATTTCATCGGTCAAAGATCTGCGCCAGGAATTTCCAAATTTACAGGCGGCTGTTGCGGTTGCTTCCGACGTCAATCTGGAAAAATACCAAAAATGCTATCAGTTCGATTGGCTAAGCTGGCATTTCAATAGTACCCGTTCTGTGATTCAATCTGCCGACGTCCTAATTATGGCTTCCGGTACAGTTACCCTCGAAGCCACGCTTAGTAACAAGCCTTTCGTCGTAATTTACCGCGTGGCACCGCTGACTTACTGGCTGGGGAAAAAACTAATCAAGGTGCCCTTTATTTCGATTACCAATTTGATCGCTGGGAAAAAGGGTGTAACGGAATTGATTCAGCACGATGCTAATGTAGAAAACATCAAAAGTGAAATCATGAGAATTCTGTGCGATCAATCATATGCGAACCAAATCCGCGATTTTTTGCAATATGTCTGCCGCCTGTTAGGCGAACCAGGTGCTTCCCGACGTGCGGCTCACATTATCCTGAATTATTTAGAATCATAAATACATTAATAGAGAATGCAATTAGGTGCCTTAAGATGGCTTTTATTTCCAGCGGCTGTTATATACGGTTTGATCACAAAATTGCGGAATCTGTTTTACGACCGTCATATCTTTAAAGCTATCAAAATGCCTGTTCCAGTGGTCGCCGTGGGCAATATTACCGCTGGTGGAACTGGCAAAACACCGTTTGTAATTGCGCTGGCAAAATTTCTAAGTGAAAAAGGTTACCGAATTGCCATCATCTCTCGAGGGTATCGACGTAAATCCAGGGGTACAGTTATTGTTTCCGATGGCAGACAAATTTTAACTACTCCACAACAGGCTGGCGATGAACCTTTTTTGATGGCTGGTAAATTGCCCGGAGTTGTCATAGTTGCCGATGCTGATCGTATAGCCGCCGCCCATACCGCAATCGAAAATTTTGCTTGCAATTTGATTATTGCCGATGATGCATTCCAGCATCGGCGACTCGCCCGTGACATTAATATCGTACTTTGGGATCCGAAAACACCGTCCTGGCAAAAGCACCTTTTACCGGTCGGTCGGCTTAGAGAATCCTGGCACGGATTAAAACGCGCCGACTATTTAGTTTTTTCTAAGACGGATAAAATCATCCCCGAACAACGAACCTTCTTCGAGAAATTTAATCCGAGCATAACATTTTTTACGGCTTCTCTAAAAATCGTTGGTCTTCGCACCCTTTCCGCAGAAAACGTCTCAATTAATACTATCGCTGGTAAAAATGTACTGGCGTTTTGTGGGCTCGGCAACCATATTCAGTTCGAGACAACCGTCCGACAATTAAACTGTGGTAAGGTGACATTCCTACGATTTCCCGATCACCATCATTATACGACCACCGATTTGCAGAAGATAATAATCAAAGCCGAACAGATGAACTGTGACTATCTGGTTACGACTGAAAAAGACGCTGTCAACCTGCCGGTAAATGCTGGATCATTGGCTATTCCGCTTTTGGTTATCGAAATTGAACTAAAATTATCTGATGAAATAAAAACGGCTATCTTGCAAAGATTACCGCCTTCATCAACTTCCGGAGCGGATTTATAGATAAATTACGACTAAGTAAATCACACCGGCAATAGTCAAGAGCGATATCGTCCGTCGTAGAAAAGAATGTCGTCGCGCCGGATTAGCAAAGACATGGACCTGAAATTCATGGAGAGTACTTCCGCGATGTGAATCTGTGACTTTCAGCACGATATCGTTAGCCCCTATTTGGTCTTTGCGGGGTGTCCAGACAAGCATACCGGTGGTCGGATCAAAATTGGCATATTTAGGCACTCGGACTGCCACATAAGTCAGCTTATCATTATTAGCGTCTTCCGCCTCAAGCTTATATTCATATTTTAAATTAGTTAGCGCTACCGGCTTAGGCACAGAGGTGATTTTCGGCTTGACATTGACGAATAGGTGTACTTTTTGAACATCCTGAGCGAATCCGTCACTGACCTTGATCGTAAAATTATGAGCATTAATTTGTAAATCGGTTGGCTGCCAGGAAATTATTCCCTGAGGAGAAATTACCATACCTTCGGGAGCGCTGAGCAATTCATAAGTTAATTTACTATCTGTATTTAGGTCTGTAACCTTGACTTCGTACTGCCAGAGAGTATTAACAGAGGCAATAGTAACAGGCTTGGAAGTAATTTTCGGCGGGTAATTTACGTAAACCTGAGCCTGCTCCTCTGCTGAGAAAAAGCCGTCGGTCACCGTATAGGAAATTAATTGATAATCAAATTGATTAGCCGCTGGAACCCAGGTGATTAATCCCTCGCCTGTCATCGTCAACCCGGCGATCGGTTCTTTAAGATTAAAAATATAAAGATAACGACGAACCGGAGTAGAATATTTTGGAATGCTCATCTTCAAATTACTGAAAAACGTTTCAATGATTTGCCCTGCTTCCATACCTTTAGCGGTTCGAAGATTATAAATGAACACAACCTTTTCGCTATCAATAAAAATATCCTGGAAAAGACTCTGGGGGACATCGTTCATTTTTGCCGGTGTGATAAATAATGGAAAAGATTTTCTGTAATTTTCAATATATTTGCTAATATTATTGCGAATATTTTTGTCAAGAATCTGAGTTTCGAGGACACCAGTTTGACTCCAGTTCTCTATCCGGGGTGGAAGCGAATAACCGGTTAAATAGAATCCCTTATTATTATCGCTAATGACCGGCTGATAGGTATATTTTTTCCCAATAGTTGTTGTCTTAGGGGCGGTAGATTGGATGCTAACCGGGTGATTAACAAATAAGGCAAAAGATTTTTGTTCTGAATCGTAACCGTCGCTAATTTCAATTATGAAATCATACCAATCAGCTTGATCGAAAGAGGGTTTCCACAATAATTCTCCCTTTTGATTGATACTGGCTCCGGCGGGAAACTCAAGCAATTTATAAAAAATGGCCGCGTCTTGGTTGGCATCCTCCACCTCAATTTGCAGACTGAATGTTTCACCAATCTGGATAATATCACGGATAGGGATCTTCGTTAATATTTTGGGGATACTGTTTACATATACCGTAAAGGTCTGCACATCTTTTTTCTCATCCCATGAAATCAAGGCGGTAACCTTATGAAGCCCTAATTGGGAATCGGCCGGAACCCAAGTGAACAATTTATTGGCTAGGTCGAATTTCATACCTGATGGCGCATCGATATTTACACTTAATTTTTTAGTATCATCGAGGCTTAAATCTGGAAGATTTAAATTATAACGCATCAACTCGCCGGGATGCAATAGAATATCAGGCTGATAAATTTGCCGGTCGGCTGAAATACCTGATGGTCTACCTTTACCTTCCGGTAAGGGAGAAAGTTCAATTTCTGTACCAACAAGGCTACCCAATTGTTGCTTTAATAAATCAATTTCAGTCAGCGAAGATGCACCCTTTTTCTGATCAAATTCTTTATGAGCCAGTACTGAGTCAACCGATCCCAGAATTGTTTCAATTAAGCTCTCATCAATCAGCGGACTTGTCTCTTCCAGAAGCCAATAACACAATCCATGTTGGTTAAAACTGCGATGAAGAAACGGGGTAATTATTGCCCCTGTATTCTTGCCTCCATAAGAAACCACCGGCGCAATGGATAATAACTGCACATTAGTTAAAACCGGATTTGAGTAGTGAAAAGAAATATAGGTATCAAGATCGAATAAATTCGCTCCTGGATTATATTCATAGCGATAAATATCGGCACCGGCAGCATCAGCCCATAAAATTTCATCGAGACCATTGCCGTTAATATCAACCAAATTAAGAGCCGCTATTTTGTTCTTTTTTGGTATTAATAGACCTGATTTGTAGGTTTGCACTCCTTTTACTAAAAGCTGAGCTCCCCCGCTACGTAAAGGTAGAATGAACTCAGCCAAACCGTCACCATCCAGATCTCCCGCCGCAAGTTGGTCGAGATTAATGTCATTACGATTCACATTGGAAAAAGTATATGAAGATAATGGATTCTTCAAATCTGAGCGATAAACCTCAACTGTTAATTTCTGCTGTCCCCCGAAAATGACGATTTCATCACCTGGTTCAGTATCAACATTAGCCGCCAATGCCCGAAAAGGTTTAAGACCGAGCAAAACAGGCAGATCACTGGAATAATTAATTAATTTAAGAGAATGAGCGCTACTATCGGCGGCTTGAGTAACTACACTAATACTCCGATTGGGGCTGGAGGATGAGATAATTAAGTCGGACTGCTCATCATGATCGAGATCGCCGACACTGAGATAGCTAGGACGAGGCCTGATAGGGAAGACGGTATCGGTGGCCATCCGAACTGTAGGTTCTTTACTGAATCCATCCGAATATTCGAAAAGTAATAACCAACCTGGATCAGGACCCGTGCCGGCTTCGGTAATATTTAATACCGCAATAATAGCTGGTACATTGTTCCAATTAATTACGGCTATGTCGGTGAAATCACCTTTAATATCCTGCGGCAAGTTATAGCTCCACTGGACTGTAAAATCGCTATTTTCTGATTCTTCCAGATGAACCAGATAAGTAGAGCGCGGAACTAATTGACCATGGCTATCTACCAAGCCTGCAATTCCAATTACATCAAAGTTTTCATCATTATCGCAGTTTGAGCATTTAGCTATTTTATAAAGAACCGTATGATTTTGTTTAAAAGAAAAAATTAGCGGTTGATCGGACTGGGCTAAACCGAAATTCATCATTCCTGACAGCACTAAACATATTATAAATACGAGCGTAATTTTAAATTTCATCTTTCCTTCCCATATATTTTAAATAAAATATTTTATCACCATTTGAATATATTTGCCAATAGAGAAAAAATCAAGCTAAAAGTTATTCAGATATCAAATGGTTTCACCCATAATAACCCTTTAAAAAATTTTCGCGCTCTTTTAAAATATTTTGGCTATTACAATCATACTTTTTAATCACTTGTGTCTTTGGTCATAAACCAGTCCTCACTCTCTAAAAATAGTTTGAAAATAGACGAAGATTTACTAATATTTGCCATAAATTGTGAAGCTGATGTGGCACTAGTAAAAATTTTACCCTCATTCTACCAACAATTTTTAACTCAAAATAGTGGAAATAATATAACGTGAAAGTATTGACGCTTAATTCAGGTAGTTCGTCTGTCAAATATCAATTTATTGATACCAGCACTCGAACCGTACTTTGCAAAGGATTAGTTGACCGAATTGGCATAAGCGGCACTAGTCTTACTCATAAACGCCAGGATGGTCACCAGGTCGTTATCACTGATAACATTGTTGATCATCAAACGGCGATTAATTCTATTATGGACATTTTAATAGATCCTACCCACGGCGTAGCCCAGAGTCTTAAAGAAATTGAAGCAGTTGGTCATCGTTTAGTGCACGCCGGGGCTAGTTTTAAGCAGTCAGTTCTAATTAATGAGGCAGTGCGTGAAAAGTTGTACGAATGTATCGAATTCGCCCCTCTGCATAATCCACACAACATTAAAGGTATCGAGGCAAGTTTGAAAAAACTGCCGCACACTCCTAATGTAGGAGTCTTTGATACTACCTTCCATATCAATATGCCAGACTATGCTTATCTGTACGCCATTCCTTATAGCTACAATGAAAAATATGGGATGCGACGCTATGGATTTCACGGAACATCGCATTATTACGTTGCTAACCGAGCTGCTGAAATCATTGGAAAACCTATTGAACAATTAAATATAATCACCTGCCACCTGGGCAACGGTTGTAGCATTGCGGCGGTCAGAGGTGGTATTTCGGTTGATACTTCGATGGGCTTTACTCCGCTGGAAGGTTTAGTAATGGGTACACGTTGTGGTGATATAGATCCTGGATTGATCTTGACTATTATCGATCGTGAAAATTTTTCTATAGAAGAGGCTAATACTTTTTTCAATAAACAGTGTGGTATGAAAGGACTTTCCGGGCTTTCCAGTGATATGCGTGAAATAGAAAATGCGGCGGCCGCCGGGCATCAACGCGCTCGCCAGGCGCTGGATATTTTTTGTTACCGCGTCAAAAAGTATATCTCCGCTTATATCGGGGTTCTTAATGGTGCTGATTTGATCGTTTTCACCGGCGGTATAGGTGAAAATTCTGCCCTTGTGCGAGAAAAATCTCTATCTAACCTTGAAAATCTGGGCATCTTGCTTGATCCGGCACGTAATAAGATTGCTCATGGCGTCGAAGGTATTATCAGCAGTGCAGAATCAAAAATTAATGTCCTGGCAATCCCGACTAATGAGGAGTTGGTGATTGCTTTAGAGACTGAAAAAGTCATAATCACCAGTCAATGAAGCCAATTTTTCCACTTTTTTTACATTAAATGCCGAAAAAAATGCTTTTAGACGGAAGATTTTCTTGACATTTTACTTTTTGTCCCTTAACATTTACCCATAAATGTTGTAAACAAACTTTAGGAGGAAATTACTATGGCAGAAAAAGTCATGAAATGTGGTGTGAAGAAGGAAAAGGGGTATCTGTATTACCTCGATAAGAACGGCGATATTGCTCGTTCCAAGATGGCTCGCGGCGGAAATAAAGGCGGCGGAGCTCAAGTTATTAAGAAATGCGGCATTAAAAGACAGGAAGGCTATCTCTATTTTATAGATAAAGATGGCGATGTCTCACGCGCCAAAATGGCTCGGGGCAGAAAGTAAACAGGCCGTAATTCTGCTGTCATTATTAACTAAAAGACTCCGTTTCAACGGAGTCTTTTGTTTTATATAAAATGGAATTATTTTAAAGCAAGTTTTTTAGAACACTATGAACGACAATAAACTGACGCACAAAGACTGGAATTTGCTGGCGATATGTGGGGCATTGCTCCTGATTTCAATTATTTATCTCAGCCGCAATTACCGCAAAGCTTTTCCGGCTTATGACCTTCAATTTGATATAACACGGATTGAGTCGCGTGATTTAGCTGAAAATTTCCTTAGACGCCAAAATATTAATTTGAGTGACTATCGACATGCTGTGATTTTCGATTATGATGAATTGCCAAAGACTTTTATCGAAAAGGAAGTAGGCTTTGAAGAAGCCACGCGCCTACTATGTCAGGACTTCCCCATCTGGCACTGGTCAAATCGCTGGTTTAAGCCTCTTTCACCGGAAGAAATCAAGGTCAATCTCGCATTGAACGGCAGGATAACTTACTTTGAGCATTTTTTGCCGGAAGAAGCGGCGGCAGAGCGCATTTCAGTTGAAGCGGCACGCCGGATTTGCCAGGATTTTCTAATGACAACCATGCAAATGAACCCGGACGAGTGGGAATTCACAGAGGATAAAACCGATGTCAAACCCAATCGCGTCGATCATTTTTTTACTTACCAAAAGAAGGGGGTTGAAATTTCCAATGCGACTTACCGGCTTGAGATCGGCATTTTAGGAGGTCAGGTCGGCAAATATCGTGAATACTGGAAGTTACCCGAACAATGGTTGAGCAATTATAAACACCTGCGTTCGCTGAACTCGACTACGGCTTTAGCCGCGGACGTTTTTTTCGGATTGATTCTAATAGCGGCATTGATTGTTTTTATAATTCAACTTAGCCGGCAAAATGTTCACCTCAAGACAGCGCTCGGGTTTGGCTTGATTACTTTTATACTACAATTTGCTGGTAACATCAACGAATTGCCGATTACAATTTATGCCTTCGATACCAACCAGTCACTCGGGAATTATTATGGAAATTATTTCATTCAGACTTTTTTAATTGCCCTGCTTTATGCACTTCTGGTGGTAGTAATCACTGGAGCTGGCGAAGCGCTTTATCGTCGTGCTTATCCCCAACATCTTTCTATGAATAAGATATTTACTCCGACCGGTTTGCGCACCAAATCATTTTTAATCAATTCTACTCTGGGAATGACCCTTGCAGTTGTTTTCATCGCTTTTCAAACCGGTTTTTATCTCATTGCCAATCGTTTCGGGGCTTGGGCGCCAGCCGAGGTGAATTATTCCAATGCTATTAATACCTATTTCCCTTGGATTTTTGTCCTTCTAATCGGATTTATTCCTGCGGTAACGGAAGAATTTTCCTTCCGTCTTTTTGCCATTCCCTTTTTCGCTAAGATTTTTCACTCTAAGCTGCTGGCGATTCTAATCCCGGCGCTCATTTGGGGATTTGCGCATGCCAATTATCCCAATCAACCATTCTGGATTCGAGGAGCCGAGGTTAGCCTTTTTGGCATTTTTGTGGGTGTTTTATTTTGGCGATATGGAATTTTGACCGTTCTAGTTTGGCATTATACGGTTGATGCCATTTACACCGCTGTATTTTTAGTTAAAACTGGCCAGCCGTATCTGATCGTAACCGCTATTTTAGCGGCAGGCGTGATAGTGTTACCTATCATTTATAACATTGTTTGCTACCGGCGCAATCGTAGTTTCGCTGATTCGTCCGGCTTGCTTAACGGTGAAGTGGTGTTTATTATCAAGCCAGAAAAAACCATTACTAATGAAGTCCCCGAAATTTCGGAAGTGAAAGAGTACCAGAGCTACTCTCCGCGTAAAATCCGCAACGGTTTAATAATAAGCGCACTATTTTTATTAATTCTACTAATACCAGGTCACAGAGTTGGTGATTTTTATCGCTTTCCGATACCGAAAAATGAAATTAGGCATACCGCTCAAGAATTCCTGGCCTCAAAAGAGGTTGTGCCGAGCAATTTTAGAATTGCTATAGGGCTGGATAATAATTATGATCCATTGATGGGTCAGTATGTAATCCAGCATTCTTCCTTGAACCAGCTCAATTTTATAATGCTTCAATATTTACCCGATCTAATTACTTGGCAAGTGCGTTTTTTCCAGCCCAACCAACGAGAGGAATATCGCATTTACGTTCACCCAATGAAAAATACGGTGGCGGCATTCAGCCATATCTTGGATGAAACCGACCCCGGAGCGAGATTGTCAAAAGCTAGTGCCCAGCGCAAAGCTGAGGAATTTTTAACCTTCAAAAAATACGACCTGAGTAATTTTTCACTAATTGAATCGAATTCGGATGTTTTGCCCAACCGCACCGATTATCGTTTTATCTGGGAGAGTCGGGATGAACACCCAGCGAGTGTCGCTGACGCCCGTTTACGACTTACGGTAACCCTCAAAGGTGACGAAATTGCGGCTTTCGCCACCGATTATAAAATTCCCGAGGATTGGCTTTTGGCTCAAACGCGCCAAACAACTTTTCAATCCATAATGACCGGTGTGCAAATTGCTCTGATTATCCTAATACTTTATAGAATTATCAAGATCCTATTAAAAAGGCCTAAAAAGGTTTTCAGCGGTTGGCGGATTGCTATTCGGTTGGCGCTCTATCTTGTCGGATTGGCAATTATCGTCAGTGGGTTAAATTACTCGGCGGCTTTGCTAAATTACGACACCAGCTGGACGCTGACTAACTGGAATTTTCTGTGGATTTTATCAATTTTGCTGAAAGCGATTGGAGTCAGCTTATTGACCGTCCTCATTTTTTCAACGGTTGGGCTTTTATATCCGGACGCTATTCAAACTTTACAGAAAGCGCATCGGCCGCGATACACACGCGACGCTCTGATTGCATCCATTTTGATCATTTGTGGACTTTTAGCCTGTAATCGCTTATCAAACTACATTATCTCAATGATAAAGCCTGAGCTTCTCGCCAATCATCAAATTACATCCGGTCTGGAAGATTCGCTCTTCCCATTTTTCGATGCTTTACAGAGAATAATAATCATGTCACTCCTGTCGGTTGCCACCATCGCCTTTATCGGGTTCATATTACAAAACCTAAAAGGCCAGAACTTCCGGAAAGTAATGACTCTTATTATGCTGACTGCTGTTTTTCTACCAGATAATTACCTGACACTTTCCGGTTATCTTGTGGTTTACCTACAATTCATTTTGCCGATCCTATGGCTATATTTTTGCCTGAAGTATTTCGTCGGTGCCAATCCACCGGCATATCTCTACGCGGCGGTTGGTTATTTTATGATTAATCAAATTTTCAGCCTACTAAGGGCAGGTTCACCTCAAGGTCGTCTGGCGGCTATTTTGTTAATCCTGCTGGGATTGATTTTGAGTTCGTGGCTAATTATCGAAAAACAGAATGTAAATTTTAAATCAACAATGTCGAATTGAACTTTATGAAAACACAATGAGTATGAGGGTATAAAATGGAAAACACCTCTGGAATTGACATAGGCTATCAATTCTCCGATAAATTAACTGATAATCAGACTTTGGCGACTGAGATTAACAATGCCTCGCCAGCGGTTCAGCATTTTATCGCCGATTTGTGTGATAAAATTGATAATCTGTCCAAAATCGGTGCGGCACTATCCGCCGAGCATAATCTCCCGGTTCTGCTCCAGATGATTCTGGAAGAGGCGCGCCGTTTTACCAATGCCGACGGTGGCACGCTTTATCTGATGAGTGATGATCGCAAATGGCTCAATTTCGCGATTGTGCAGACCGGCTCGCTTAACATCAAGATGGGCGGTACTTCCGGCAATCCGATCAACTGGAAGCCGGTTCCTCTATATCTGCCGGATGATAAACCCAACCACGCTATGGTTTCGGCGTATGTTGCACTAACCGGAGAAATTATCAATATCCCGGACGTTTACAACGTTAAGGGTTTTGACTTTACTGGGACACGCGCCTTTGATAAGAATACCGGGTACCGCTCCAAGTCAATGCTGGTTGTCCCTTTACGCAACTACGAAGATGAAATCATCGGCGTTCTGCAAATCCTCAATGCTCAGGACCGCCGCACTGGCGAAGTTTGCCCCTTCTCATCTACCGATCAGAAGCTGATAATTTCGCTGGCTTCACAAGCCGCGATAGCCATTACTAATGCCCGCCTAATCCATGACCTTGAAAATTTATTCGAATCTTTCATCCAGGTCATCGCCTCTGCTATTGACGAAAAATCACCCTACACCGGCGGTCATATCGAACGTGTTGCCCAATTGACCATGCTTATAGCTCACAAAGTCAACGATGTTAATTACGGAAAATATGCCGATTTCTTTATGAATGAGGATAATTTAAAAGAATTGCGTATTGCGGCTTGGATGCACGACGTCGGTAAAATTACCACTCCTGAATATGTGGTTGATAAAGCCACTAAATTAGAGACTATTTACGATCGGATAAATACCATTCAAACTCGTTTTGAAATTTTAAAACGCGATATTAAGATCGAGTTGCTTAAAAAATATTACTCGTCTGACAAAGAAACCGCTAAGCATAATGATGACTTCCTCTCAGAATATGCCCGAAGCGTTAAATATCTGGATGAGCAGTTCGCTTTCATCCGGATTGCAAATATCGGTAGTGAATATATGGCTCCCGAAAAACAAGAACGCATTCGCCAACTTGGCAAATACGAAATCGAGATAAATGGCAAAATGCAACCGATTTTGACCGCCGCTGAAATTGAAAACCTCTGTATTCCACGTGGAACTTTGAACGATGCCGAACGCCAAATTATTAATAATCATGTCAATGTTACGATCAAAATGCTGGAAAAATTACCCTACCCGAAAAAACTATGCCGCGTGCCGGAAATCGCCGGCGGTCACCATGAAAAACTAGACGGCTCCGGTTATCCCAATCATATCAAAGATGAGCGGCTTTCCGTGCAAGCCAAAATTTTAGCACTGGCTGATATTTTCGAGGCGTTAACCGCCCGCGACCGACCATATAAAAAAGGCAAAACTCTATCCGAAGCGATGAAAATAATGAATTTTATGGCACGCGATTGCCACATTGATCCGGAACTATTTGAAATTTTTGTCAAGGAAAAAATATATCTCGACTATGCAAGAAAATTTATGGATCCTTCACAAATTGATGAGGTAAACCTCGATTTTTCAGTAACGCAATAAAATCAGGATTTTCACTTTTGAGTTCTCCTTTAAAACGCAATCAGATGCTGGAATTGACTATCGAAGACCTGGCTTTCGGCGGTCAGGGGATTGCTCGGCTGAATGACTTTGTCATCTTTTTTCCACGCAGTGGCACGCCAGGTCAACGGGTGAGGGCTCGCCTTAAACGGGTCAAGGAAAATTACGCCGAAGCCCAGATCGAATCGGTTCTGGAAAAAAGCCCCTTAGAAATAACAGCGCCCTGCTCGTATTTTAATTACTGTGGCGGATGTCGTTTTCAGAATTTGCCTTATGAACAGCAGATCAAATTCCTGGAACGTCAGGTTATTGAACTTTATTGCCATCTCGGCGGCTATCAGGATGTCCGGATTGAGCCGATTATTCCGGCTGTAGAAATTTTTCGCTATCGCAATAAAATGGAATTTGCTTTTTCCGACCGGCGCTGGTTAATTGAGAACGATGACTTGAGTCGCCCGATTGATTTTGCTATCGGTCTTCGCACGCCAAACAATTATTACAAAGCCGTTGATATTGACGATTGTCTAATTGCACCGCCGGAAACAGCCGAGATTATTCGACTGGTTCGCGAGTATGCTCGCTACCATAATTTAGCGCCATATAATCACCGGCATCACACCGGCTACTTGCGACATTTAGTATTGCGTAAAGGTATTTTCACTGATCAAATTATGGTTAATTTGGTGACTTCTGCCGATACGCCGGAAATTCTCGAGCCGCTTGCGTATAATCTAACTCAAAACTTGAAAAATATTACCTCGGTAGTCAATACTGTTACCGATAATGTTTGCGGCACGACCAGCGGCAAAGTTATTCGTCTGCTGACCGGTCAGGCATTCATCACCGACCGAATTGGTAACTTGACTTTTAAAATTTCTCCGGCTTCCTTCTTTCAAACGAACACCCGAATGGCAATCAAACTTTATGAGATTATTAAGCAATTTGCTCAACCGGAGCCTCACCATATAATCTGGGATTTATTTTGTGGCACAGGTAGCATCGCTCTTTTTTTAGCACGCGATTGCCGCCAGGTGATCGGTTTCGAGGTTGTGGCGGACGCAGTTACCGACGCTCGTGAAAATGCCCAACTCAATGCGATCGAGAACGCCTCGTTTATTTGCGCAAATCTCGAAAGAGACTTCTTTACTACACCAAATTCAGAGCTCAATTTGCCGACGCCGGATATTATCATTGTAGATCCGCCTAGAACTGGATTAACGACCCAACTCATCGCAAAAATGCGTCAAATCCTGCCAAGCAGAATAATATACGTTTCCTGTAATCCAGCTACGCAAGTTCGTGATTTAAAAAAGCTAACGGCTGATAATATGTATCAAATTATTAAAGTTCAACCAATAGATTTATTTCCGCATACCCCGCATATCGAAACTGTAACTTTATTAGAACGATACGACTTTTGTGGTTACACCGTTGCGACAGAAAGTAATCCATAAAGTTTTGATTCACTTGAAAAATGGAAAAATGTTTGGATTGAAATAAGAGACCAAAGCAAGGCAAGCGAGATGAATTCAATTTGTTCTCGGCATAGCGCCACAAAGAAAGTGGAAATTCTTCGTGAAACCCTTAGAGAATTAGGTTCCTATTCGTAAAATTATTCCTCGTCATGTAAGGCTATATCGTTGGAACGATAAGAAATCCTCCTCTAAAGATAATGGATTTCTCTAATCCAAAGCTCTCCCGAACACCCGTTTGCCCGATTAGTAGGTAAGCTTCATGATACTAAATTTCAATCATCAGGGCTTTCTCCTTGTTTAACCAGGTATTTTACAACTGTTAAAATACCAGAGAAAACCCTTTGTTAAAAAGCGTTCAAAAAACTGTACTGAGTTAATCCTATTTATCTCTAAAAGGTAGATACCATGTATTGATACTATACCAGCGCTAAAGATTTTCAACTTGTCAAATTCATGTTTAATAATTAAAATAAACGGGAGTTAGTAAAATGATAGATCGCAATAACTTATAAATAATTTATTCTTTGAAGATTATTTGACAAACACATTTAGGCTTTTTCTCTATACATCAAAGGTGAAAATGATTCTTATATTTTTTGGTATCAGCGAGTGAGCATTAACACAAGATTAAAATTAGGAAAATCCCTAATATCAGAGCAGAAAGATTAACGATTTATGATATAGATAGCTGTAAATGAAAAAAATCCTGATACTATTTAGTAAAAATTGTTGGTTTAATTTTCCGAAATCTATAAAAGATTTTTTTTACTATTATAAAGATTTCAATGATTCAAACAAAATGCTCGATTTTCCAGCTTCGTTCAGATTTGAAATTACAAATAAATGTAATGCTGATTGTATTTTTTGTGCTCGTCAATATGATAATAGTAAAAAAAGCATTATGGATCTTGACTTATTTACTAATGGATTGAAACAATATTTTGATTTGGGGGGTAAAGAGATTTCATTGACTCCGACAATTGGGGAGCCGTTTTTAGATCCATTGCTTTTTGAACGAATTAGGATTATTAAAAACCTTAATTCAGAGGCGAAGATAAGTTTTAATACTAATGGCATATTACTTGGAAACGATGATAATATCAGCAAATTATTTGAATTAGGAGTAGATGGGATTGCAATAAGTACGGCTGGATTTGATTCAGAAATGTTTACCAGAATCTATCGAACAAATGGCTATCTTAAAATAATGAACAGTCTTAAAATATTGTTAATTGAAAACAAGAAGAGAGGGAATCCGATTAATATATCCATAGAACTCCGACCTGATGTGAATATTTTTCAGGTCTTTAAAAGTGCCGATTTTAAGAATTATATCACGCCCTATTTGAGTTTGAAAAAAATAAATTGGACATACCATTATGACAATTGGGGCGGGTCCATTAAACAAAGTAACTTATCGGGTAATATGCGATTAGCTAAAGAACCAAAACGGAAATTAAAAACGTGTAGAATGCTCAATCACTTAGTACTAAAATTAAATGGTGACATCCAGGTTTGCGGTTGTCAGATAAATCCTGAAAAACCTGACGAATTATCTGTGGGTAATATCAAACAGCAATCTTTAAAAGAAATCTGGACAGGCGCCAAGATCAATAAAATTAGGATGTCATTTAAAACTGGACATCCGCCATCGGTTTGTGAAAAATGCCTTGGGTATCGTCCATAAAATGATTTGATAAATGGTTAAAATGATTCTTTAAATAGGGTTTATAAAAGATTCTGGATTATACAAAGGTTTTAAAAGGATTCAATGCATAATATCCAGAATCATTAATCACTTAAAATTACTTGTAAATGCTGAATTAGCAATAAAAAAATTCTAATTACCCAATCTTACTGCCTTTTTTGGGATAATTACAATTCTCCGCCCGGTTAAAGTAATAAAAGTACTAATGGATTAGGTCTCAGTCTATGTCTTATCCTTCTTTTAGCCAAAATGAGGACTAAGTTTGAGGGGCAAAATTTGAATATGTAGGGCGATTTGCTAAATCGTCACATTGGCATTGGTTGAATTGCAAACTCGATCTATATTATTTTTTTACTCAGTCTTAGCCTTTTTTCTAATGACCAATGACTTATCTCAGTCTCTTTTCTCAACCTTAACCTTTTTACTTGTATCAACGCCGGTGTGTCGAGACCAGGCGAGATTAGGTGAAGTCATCGATTCTAATGTTCATTTATTCCATTTTGTAGTATTGTTCAACCCCTGCGGAGTTGCGTGGTGTTTCGTGTTTTTATGACACAGGATATAATCCTGAGTTATTCAGGTTCAACTCCTGACGGAGTTGGAAGGGATTCAGGGTTAGGTTTTTAGGCTCAGGATATAATCCTGAGTTTCCATAATCCCGAAGAATAGATCTAGGTTTGTTTGCATATTCCTGTTCATGTAGCAATTTCACTAACTCTTCCTGAAGTTGTATAGTTTCAAGACATGGTATCCGTCTTTCGGATAAAAAAAACATTCAGAAGGTTTTATATATTGATGGACGCTGTGGGATTCCCCGCCTGACCGAACTCAATCGGGCAGGGAACCTACGACCCCCGTCCCGCCATTGCGGGAGCGATGCTCTGACCAGCTGAGCCAAACGTTCAGCCTGACTAATATTTTCCCTAGGATTTGTGGACGCTGTGGGATTCGAACCTACGACCCCCGCCTTGTAAGGGCGATGCTCTGACCAGCTGAGCTAAGCGTCCGTTTTACCTAAGAGCGGACAAATTTACGCAATAAAATTTAAACCGACATTTATTTTCTAATGGCAAGGTTGAGAACTTCTGACATTTCCTTTACAAAATCAAATCGCATCTCATTTTTTATCTGCTTTGGGATTTCGATTAAGTCCTTGCGATTTTGGGCTGGTAAAATTACCCGGCGCAATCCCGCCCGGTGAGCGGCAAGAACTTTCTCTTTCACGCCACCAATTGGCAAAACTGCCCCACGTAAAGTAATTTCGCCGGTCATAGCCAGATTGTCTTTGACCTTCCGCTTTTTTAACAACGAATAAACCGCTGTTAAAATCGTTACTCCGGCCGATGGGCCATCTTTCGGTATTGCGCCAGCCGGCACGTGAATATGGATATCGATTTTCGAGAAAGCTTCCTCATCGAGTCCCAATAAAGTCGCATTTGAGCGGATATAGCTGAGTGCGGCTTCAGCTGATTCCTTCATTACATCACCAAGTTGACCGGTGAGATTCAACTTGCCGGTGCCTCGCATACTGGTGGCTTCTACAAAAAGAATATCCCCGCCAACCGAAGTCCAAGCCAATCCGATAGCAACACCAGGCTTGGAGAGTCTTTCGGCTATATCCACAAAATAGCGCTGTGGACCAAGAAAATTTTCAACGGCTTTTTCATCAATTAGAAAGTTTTTTTTACGTTTATTAACAGCGACTTCACGGGCGATTTTGCGACAAACGTTGGCAATTTCTCGTTCGAGATTACGAACCCCTGCCTCTCGGGTGTAGCTATTAATAATAAAACGTATTGCTTTATCAGTAAACTCAACCGTGACATTAGTTAAACCATGTTCCTTAATCTGCTTTGGAATTAAAAAAGTCTTGGCAATGTTCAACTTCTCTTCTTCGATATAGCCGCTAAATTCCAGTATTTCCATTCGATCCCTTAAAGCCGGTAAAATAGTGTCCACCATATTGGCAGTGGCAATAAACATAGTTTTAGAGAGATCATAGGTAACTTCGAGGTAATGATCACTGAAAGTCGAATTTTGCTCAGGATCGAGGACTTCCAGTAAAGCAGAACTCGGATCACCGCGGAAATCCGCACCGATTTTGTCAATCTCATCCAGCATAAAAATCGGATTGCTCGATTCCGCTTTACGGATGCTTTGTAAAATACGACCGGGTAAAGCGCCGATATAGGTGCGTCGATGACCGCGAATTTCGGCTTCATCCCGTACTCCTCCGAGCGAAATGCGGACGAATTTGCGACCCATAGCGCGGGCAATTGACTTCCCCATCGAGGTTTTGCCTACACCAGGAGGCCCAACAAAACAAAGGATTGGGCCTTTGATACTGGCGTTGGGATCCTGTTCTTGCTTCAATTTGCGGACTGCCAGATATTCGATAATTCGGTCCTTGATTTTTTCCAGACCATAGTGATCTTCGTCGAGTATTTTCTGCGCACTTTTAATATCTACATTATCCGTTGTATAAATGCCCCAGGGCAAATCTACCAACCAGTCCAAGTAAGTGCGGGAAACCGTGTATTCTGGTGAGGCTGGTGGAATTTTTCTAAGCCGGTCGAGCTCTTTCTCAGCAACTTTACGGGCTTCATCGCTCATTTTTGATAGGTTAATTTTTTCTTCTAATTCTTTTAGCTCTAAGGTGCCTTCGTCTTCGCCCAGCTCCTTGCGAATGGCTTTCAGCTGTTCCCGCAGAAAATATTCGCGCTGAGTTTTGGAAATTTCATCCTGAACCTCAGATTGAATTTGCTCCCCTAGCTGGATGCGTTGGATTTCTCGATTAAGAATTACGGTAGCTTTTTCCAGACGTTTACGGACGTCCAATTCTTCCAGAATTTCCTGTTTTTCACTAACCGGCACATTGAGCAAGTGAATTATTCGGTCAATTAGACGGCCGGGATGCTGAACTGAGGAAAATACCGAAGCCTGTTCTTCGCTCAAGTAAGGGGCGATTTTAATCAATTTTTGATATAGTTGACGGAGGTTAGCCAGCATCGCGTCTATTTCGATGCCTGGCTGATAAATTTCCTGTGCTTTGAGGATGGCTCCCTTAAAATAAGGCTCAACCTGAATAAATGATTGAATTTTGGCGCGTTCTAGCCCCTGAACAATTGCACTTTTACTGCCATCTGGCATATTGAATATTTTTAATACCTGGGCAATCGTTCCCCATTCATACAAATCATCTACCTCTGGATTTTCTAAAGTACCTTCTTTTTGGGCAACCACAACGATTCGTTTTTTAGTTTCGGGTAAATCCTCTATTAAACGCAATGAGCGTTCGCGCCCGATATAAATAGGGATGACTTGTTGAGGAAAAAGCACGGTGTTGCGCAGAGCCATTATCGGCAATATTTCCGGTACACCATGCCCCGTCTCATTTTTTTCATCTTTATTTTTTATTGTTTCAGCCATATTTAATACCTTTCAAATAAACACTTTATGTCATTATCCAATTCGGTCTATTTCACTTAGAACCACCATAACTCTAAAAGTTACAGCATAATCGCCTTCTTTGGAACGTCCGGCAATCGCTGGCCAGAGACCGGAAGGCAATTGCTGACCGATAAGCCAGTCCAACGCCTTTTTAAAGTTAGGATGAGAATGGTAATTTGGCAAAGGAGTCAGAGTTTCCAGAAACCGCAATGTGCCGCCGCGGAATAAGCCATTTTCAGAATAATCAATATATAAATGGTTCCAGGCATCCGGCTCGGGGAAAAGCGTCGTGTGATTCTGCTGTAAATACACATTCAGCAAAAAATTTGCGGCACGCTGGCAAGTCTCGGTGTTACGTAAACGGGAATGAGCGCTGAAAGCCTGAGTAATTACCAGAGTAGTCCATATTCCACTGCGAGCAGTTTTCGCCGATTCGCCTGTGGCTAGCATAGTAGGTGAGAGCCAACCGCCATCTTCTCTTTGACGCTTCGTCAACCAGCGGAAGCCCTTTTCGACAAATGGATTACCGGCTAAACCGTACCTAACCAATAACCATAAAGTCAAGCCCTGATGATGTTGGAGTAAAGGAAATTTTCCATCCGGTTTCTGATACTTCAAAATAGCGATTAAGCCTCTCTGAATAGCTGGCATATCTTTGGTGCAACCGTAATCCAATAACTGCATCATATTCTGCAATTGTAACAGAAACTGCATTGATTTCTGTTGCTCTTCGATTTTGTAGTTTTTGTTCAGTTTCCAGAGACCATCTTCCTGCTGAGTAGCCAGCAGGCGTTCCCGTGGTTTAAAGAATTGCAGTTCTCGTTTAAGTCGCTCGACCAATTCGTTATCATGAGATAGAAAACGCTCAGCCGTAAAATATCGGATTGGAAGGGGAGCTTGCTCCATAAGAATAGGAATAGGATCGATTTTTACTAATTTAGTTAGGTGTTTTTTCATATAAGGTTCAAAGCCTCTATCATTTTAAATAGTGATCTTTAAGCGGTTGCTACGGATACATTTTGTATTAATTGTTGGATTTAATTGTTCGGGCAATTTCGCTAAAATCGCCCTTTTATAAATGGGTTCTGTATAACAGATGAGTCTTGTTCTCATTTTAAATATCGAAAAAACCAAAAAGCGCCTTAATATCCTCTTAATCGGCTTGAAATGCAAGTATTTTTTAGCGGATCAAAAGTCATAGTATCCAATTTATTAGTACTCTAAACTTTCCCTATGAGACATCTTGCTTATAATTTTATATTTGTCAAATTAATTTTCATTGAATTTATCTAAACATATAATCGGAATAATTGAATATGAAAAATCCTACTTATCATAGGTCATTTTCATTTAATCGGGTTAATATAGTTTAAACTTCTATAATTCAGTCGTTGTTAATTCGATCGAGAAAGTAGCAGTTTCTTCCGGGTTCAATCTGACATCGAACCACGGAATTATTACTGAACTTTGATAAATGCGCTCGAATCCGGCTTCCGAGAGCGAGACTGTTTCGATCGGGAAGCGCCAGAATTCGACCGCCTGGGGCGCAATTACTTCGGCTTGGAATTTGTCCCATTCATTAACAACTCCTAAAGCTTTAACGCCAGTTACAACGCCACTGGAATTCAAAGCCGCTTCAGCGGGCTTTTCACCGTCCAAGATATAATAACGGTCGGGCGAATCGCCTCCCAGGAGAGCAAAGTTAAACTCCGGTCCGAAGCGGAAAACATTCTCACGTTCGCCGATATTGGTCAATATGTAGGTAACTTTCAGTGCCTCTTTTCCGAAAGTAATCGTCTTTTTGATCCTGAATCTTTGCCAATTTACCCAGCCGTCTTTGGAGAGAGTCAACGTCCGGGTTTTTTCATTGAGTTCCGGAGAGTAATGGCCGGTGATAAAATCGCTGTCTTCGTAATAATCGCCGTCACGGAAGCGCTCCAGCGAAACAGACGAGTGAATCACGTGATCCATAAGATTTTTTCGAGGATATTTATCATACTTGAGGTACTTATCCAGTCCCTTTTCCTTGGAAAGTACCAGATCATGGATACTGCCGCTGGCATTGGAATTTTCTACTTTGTCGGCTAATGCCACTTTGCGGTGATAGGATTCGTGATAACGCTGAATGTTATTCAAAAGATTGAAGGCTTTGTTTACCAGCGATAACTCCGTTATCATGCCGCCACGATGCGGTGCAATAGCAGTATGAAGGTTGCCGTATTTTATAATAATTTCATTTTCACCGTCGGTATCGAAATCAAACACCTCCGCTCGGAAGCCTTTTGCACCCGTGATTTTATCTAGCAGCCGTTCGCAGATTAGCAGTTCGGTATAAATTGCATGGCGCAGGTGCGGCAGATAAAGTCCGCCGAAAATACCATGCCAGTAGGCGCAGTTACAGGTACTACGCCAGAGATGCAGACGGGCTTGCCCCAATTCAACTTGCTGAGGCTTTGTTAGGTTCATCGGATCAATATTGGCAAAACGTTCCGAAAGGTGCAACATTTTCTTCTGCATCCAGTTGCTTTCGTCGTATTTATAGAGAAAGTTGCGCCAGATGCCACCTTTGATAAAAGGTCGGACTTCCTCAATACGCTTCTTGCTTTCGAATTCGTGGACTAAATCGGCAAATTTTTCGCCAGCCTCCCACGGCAGAGCCCACTCACTCATTTCAAAGTAGGATGCCGTTGGTAGATAAATGCGGCCTTTGGGCGGATGATTTTCGTACCATTCGGCAAAGGTCAAAGTCTTGAGCCACTCGCTATTTTTCAGCAAAGCCGCGAAAAAATTCCTCAGCCAGCCTTTGGTAAAAACCTGCTCGTGAGTTCCGGGCCAGACGCCGAATTTTTCGCCGTCATCCGCCATAACAATGACATTTTCACCGTCGTCGGTGGCGAATTTAGCCAAATGATCAATAGTTGCCTGCGGATCCTGAAATGGAATGGTATAGCGCAATCGCTGACTGATTGGGAAAATACCGAGGGTCTTGCCTTGTTCCTCAGTCAGAAAATGGCCAGTCAGTTCGCTTTCCTGTTTACCATTGCTTAAAAAATGATAATCGTCAACGGTGATGTATTTTATTCCAGCTTCGGCAATTGGTTTGGCAAGATGAGGTTCCCAGACTCGTTCCGTTAGCCACAGTCCTTTAGCCGTATAATTAAAACGCTGTTGAATATAATCATTCATCATTTTAATTTGACCGACTTTATCGGCGTCGGGAATCATAGCCAGCACCGGTTCGAAAAATCCACCGGAGATAATCTCGACGTTTCCGCGTTTAACCAGGGCGGCAATGCGATCGAGGTAATCCGGATGATGCGCCTCGATCCATTCCAAAAGACAACCGCTGAAGTGAAAGGTGATGTGGATCGAGCTGAATTCTTCGACGATTTCGATAAATGGCAAGTAACTTTGCCGGTAGGCAGATTCCATCACGAAATCGAAGTTACCTACCGGCTGATGGTTATGAATGCCGAAGATAAAATTTACGGTTTTCAAATGTATGCTATTGAGATTGCTTTATTTTAAAAGGCCCATTTTTACAATTAATTCGGCCACCCGACAGCTGTAACCCCATTCGTTATCGTACCAGGAGATGATCTTAGCGAAATTGCCGTCAAGAACTTTGGTCATTCCGGCGTCGAAAATTGAAGAGTGGGGATTACCGACAATGTCAATGCTAACGATAGGATCTTCAGTGTATTCGAGAATGCCTTTCATTGGGCCTTCAGCGGCGGCTTTCATAGCGGCGTTGATTTCTTCTTTGGTGGCTGGTTTTTCTAGTTCGCAAGTCAAATCAACAACGGAACCATCGGGAGTCGGAACGCGCATAGCGAAGCCGTCCATCTTTTTGTCAAGAGCCGGGATAACGAGGCCGATAGCTTTGGCTGCACCGGTTTTGGTCGGGATAATTGACATCGCTGCGGCGCGCGCCCGACGCAGGTCTTTATGCGGAAAATCAAGAATGACCTGATCATTCGTGTAAGAATGAATTGTATTCATTAAACCGCGCTTGATGCCGAAATTGTCATTCAGAACTTTAGCAACCGGAGCGAGGCAATTAGTCGTGCAAGAAGCATTCGAGACGAATATGGAATTTTTCGTCAGCATTTCGTCATTGACACCTGGAACGATAGTTACGTCCACATCTTCCTTGGAGTCAGCTGGAACAGTCAGGATCACTTTCTTGGCGCCGGCCGTGATGTGTTTTTGCATGCCTTCACGATTGCGGAATTTGCCGGTAGATTCGACGACAATGTCCACACCCAATTTGCCCCACGGCAATAAAGCGGGATCTTTTTGTGCGAAAACCTCAATCTTTTTTCCGTTAATAACTAAATAATTGCCGTCAACGCTGACGGTACCATCGAATTTGCCATGAACGCTGTCGTATTTTAGCAAATGGGCTAATGTCTTAGCATCGGTCAAATCATTGATTGCGACGATATCAACCTGAGGATTCTTGTAGGAAGCCTTTAAGACGAGACGTCCAATGCGACCAAATCCGTTGATTGCGACTTTAATTGCCATAATTATACTCCTTTTGTTTTATTTTTCAATTTGTTCGGATGATTTTTAAATATGATTATTAATTTTCAAAAAGCCGACCTGAAATTTAATTTTCCAGCAATTTACTTCCAAAAAAATTGTGGGAAATGGACTTTAATTCTTTAGAAATTCCGCCAATTCTCGGGAAATCACAAATACCCCGGCCTATTTTTCCATTTCCTCATCAATATTTTTTTGCCAATAACTTGTTTTCTGATTTATTACTTTTCAAAAAGCGCCTTATTTTCATTTTATAGAACCGTCAATCAAATCATTTAGCCGTCAAAATTTAAAAACAAGAGAAATGACCGAAAATTATGTCAATCCGGTCTGGAAAACAGCTGGTAAAATTCATTCAAAGTCAAGGTCGGAATGCCCTCAGTTTCAGCATGGCGGATTTGTTCCTGATTCGTATATCCCCAACCGGCTACAAACAGGCGAATTTTTAGGGGCTTGAGTCTTATTAAAGTATCAATCTGGTCGTCAACGAAACAAAAATTGCCTGGCGATAAACCGATTTTTTGTAAAAGGTCGGCAATTATTTCCGGTTTACCTTTTTGGCTATTAGCCGCGAATAAATTTTTCCGTTGAAGAGGAATGCCGGCTGTGTCTAAAATTACCTGAACATATTCGAGTTTCTTGGTAGTAATTAGGTATAAATGTTCCGGCGGTGAGAAATTTTTGAGGAAATCCGCCATTCCGTCATAGAACGGATTGAGAGCCAGCCAGCGCAGTGGTTCCTCGCGCAGAAAGCGAGCGCGTTCGAGGTAAAACTGCGTTCTGAATTTTTCTTTGACATCAACATTTTTTTCGAGATAGTCATCGAAATCAGCCTGATTATGAATGGGAAAGTTATCCGCAATTGCTTTAAATATATAGACATAATCCTCACCGTGCCGAATAAAATTGCGTAAGCGGCGACTCTCTTGTTGAATTTCGTTCGGCAATTGACTTAAATCGTTAATCTTTTCCGAACGGCCGATGGCACTTTGGAAGGCATTGTGTCCGACGACTAAACATTCCGCGATGCTATCAACGATGACGCCGTCGAAATCCAGCGCCAGAATATCATAAGCTGGATTAAAAAGAGATTTAGCGTTGGAAATTTGTGACATTTTTTAGTTACTTTGGTTTAATTATAATTTCATATTCTTTTTAGAAACCTAGGCTACTGCGCCGCCCACCGCGCTCTTCATATTTGATATCGCGGAGGGTTGGTGATTTAATATTGATTAGGAGAAGGTATTGTTTACCATACCCAGACGGTGTCCAGCTAAAAGCCAACTGCCAGCAATGAAGATCACGAGTTACCGAGACGCTCTGACTGACGATTTTTTTATCTATTAGATTCATACTGTTTTGATAGACTACTTTCCATTTAGAGGTCAAATTCAGAGTGAGATTAGTAGTCATAAAGAGAGTTTCGGTGCGTTTATGTGGATTAGTCTGGCTCAAAGAGTAACGCAAGTTGAAATTGGCGTTCCAGAGTTCACTTCCTTGCTTAGGAGCACTTTCCTGCAATTTATTGATATTCGTCTCGCCGTAAGATGGGGTAATTATATTTATGTCAGTTGTATCCGATGAAATTTCGGAAGTGGGTATTGTTTTATCTTGCCGAGGACTTCCAAAACGTTTACCAGAAAGCGAAAAGCCGGTCGAAGCGCTGACGGTTGTCAAGCGCGGTATTGGAATGCCATTCCAGGTCTTGTTCCATTCATTGACGCGACGGTTGTTTTGGTAAGCATAGAGGTCGTGGGTTGCGTTCAGATTGAGCGCAATTTTCTTGGTAACCTGAGTTCGGAAAGAACTCGAAATCACTGACCAGTTTAGACTATCGGCGGCAAAATTATAGCCGGTCGAAGCATTCAGAGTAAAAAGATCAAGCTTGCGAGTTTTTTCGCCTTGTCCCAGTTTAGCTTGGAAAAGATTACTGAGACTCATAGACATTGTGCGGGTTTCATAAGAAGACAAGGCGCCCAGCATAGTATTAGTCAGTGGGTCGAAAGTCCGGGCGGTGCCGGTTGTGTCGATTCCGCCAATGATATAGCCCGGATCCCACCCAAAAATTTCTCGGCTGAAGTCAGGCCTAAATGTCATACTGACCGATGGTGTAACAACATGGCGAATAGCCTGCAAACCGGCAATCCTGACGGGAAACAGACCATAAGCTTTGGTTTGGGCACTGATTGTGGCGCTACCGGTATGGCGGGCTTTAAACCCCTCTACGGTTTCGGTTTTTATTTTACCGTTTTCCAGCTGAAAGCGGTGGTCTTCGTCATAAAGCGGCATATCGTACTTGAAAACCCAACCTTCATCGAGGTTGACCGTTTGATTGGTAGTTAAAAAGCCGAAAATTTTCTGGGAACTGGTGAATGAGAAGTTATATGTCACGGCATTTTTTTCAATGTTCTGCTCCTGCCATTCCAGTGAATCAGTAGCAGGATTATAAATGCTCTGGTAAAAAATATTCTGGTTATTTTTTAGATAGGAGCTGGCGCTGAAGTAAATATTATTATACCATTTAGATCGAGAAACATCCTGATGCGGTTTGAGGGGAATCAAAGGCTTACTGCTTCGAGTGAAAGAAATATTCGGCAATGAACGACTAATGTGCGCAATGGTCAAGTTGGAATCGGTCGGTTCGATTTGACTGAGAGCATTGGCTTGCAGGTTAGTGGTTTGATTAAAATTAACTGACAATGAATATGGTTTCCCCGTCCATGATTTGGAGAGTGTGGCATTGCTAATCAATTGCTGGTCGAGGCGGTCTTCCAGATCATAACTGTATTTTTTATATAGACTTTCATTGCTGACAAATTTGCCGTTGACTGTTAGGCGAGTGGTTGGGTCTATCGTCTGATTATGAGTAATGTTGAAAGTCCATTGCTTTTCGGGATAGTTGCTGAAAAAGTCATTGGTATATTTACCGCTGATGGTGCCATTCAGTTTATAACGCCAGGCATAGCGTAGGCGATAGTCGAGAATAACGCCCTGTTTATCGTAAAAATCACCAGTCAGACGGAAATCGTAATAATCGTTCGGCGCCCAAAAATAGCCCAGTCCTCTGATGAATCCACCGCCGATTCGGCTTTCGCCATAGGAGGGCATAATCCAGCCAGAATGACGCTTGCCGCTCTGATCCGGAATGATAATAAACGGCAATCCCAAAAGCGGTATATCATGAATATAAAAAATTACCGGCCGAGCGATCACTTTATCTTTAAAGATAATTTTTAGTTGTTTACTACGGAAATAATAATGTGGCTTATCCGGAATATCACAAGTCGTGTAAACGCAATCATTGACGTAAAAGACTTTTTTATCTACTTTACTGATTTTATCGCCATAATAATAACCGTCCTGTTCCTTGGTTTTGCCACTAACGATACGACCGCGCTGAGTTTTTAAATTATAAACCATACTTTCGCCGACAAACGGTTCCCGTCCGCGCTGGTTTAGGACCGGCAAATCAACGCTGGTGGAATCGTAAGGCGGGGGACTAAGTGGATATGCATACAATAAATTTTCATTCCAATTGATATTAATCTTGCCGGCAGTTAACTCGATATCGGCGTACTGAATTTTGGCGTTTAGATAGAGATCGGTCAGTTTGCGATCAACAAAATAGTCTATCCGCTCGGCGCTATAGATAACGGTGGTATCCAAGTCGGTGTTGGTTTCGTGCGGAATAAAGCGTCCCTGCGTGCCGCCGACAACGGTGATTGTATTGATTTTCCGGTCAATGAATTTTAACCGGATTGTGTCGCCGCTGACTTCATTAATGCCCAGAATGATACTGTCCTCCAGCATGTTATACAGGCTGGTCGCCATAACGGCAACCACGATCGAATCGGCTTGATCGTCTCGAAAATAAATTTCCATGAACTTGCCAGTGATTTCGTCATAAGTTTTAATAGAATCGCCATGAGCGAGACTATCGGACTCGGCTGGCAAATAAGCCTTGCCCACGGTATTGGCATGTGCATCTTCGTCAATATACAACGCTGAAATTTTTTCATTCTCAAAGTGTAAGCGCATAACTTTACCGGTCAATTCCTGGCCGTCGCTCAACACCCGTGGATTATCGGTCAAAGTGGCGACTTCCAGCGAATCAATATAGGTCAAAGTTTTAGAATAAGCGGTAAAGTCCTGGCTCTGAATGCGCACGTTGCCAATTGCCTGAAAATTACCTTCTTTTTCAACGAGGCGAATGGTATCGGCGTAAATCCGAAACGATTCGACACCAGCAGTATCAAAACGGGTTAGCATCGGTCGGCTCAAGGCAAAAATATCGCCGGTCGCATTGAAATAAATCAGGCTATCGGAAGCCATTTCTAGGTGTCGTTTGACATCGTATAAAACAGCCTGCCCGATGGCGACTGATTTCTTTTCGTTAGAATAATAGTGAATCAGGTTAGCACGAACGCTCCGACTGCTGTCCTTGAGTAGAACCTTCCCCTCGGCATGAGCGATTTCGTCTTTGACTAAATATATCAAGCGACGGGCAGTGATTGATAAAGTACTGTCAAATAGAATCGGACGACCACGGGCGACGATCGAATCATTTTCGCTGAAATAAACCAGCGAATCAGCCTTCAGGACTTTATTATCACTGGTCGCGATGACGTTGCGATAGAAATCAGCGCGCTGATCCCTTTCGAACCAATAAGCCAGATCACAAGCCAATTGCAATCCACCTTTCTGAAAAAGGACATTGCCGGTCAGTCTTTTAATCGGTGTATCGGCGCGATAAAACTGCTCGAGTTTGTCGGCGCGAATGAGACGCAGAGGCTCATACTTTTCGGCGGCGTCGGCCGAATCAAAGAACACTAACCCAATCAGCATAATTAGCAAACTAATTATTACACTCAGTCGAGTAATTTTCAAGAGTGATTGCTGGAAATTAATCCTTACACTATTCCAATATCTACCATTTACCTGAAAACACATCAATATTAAATATAAAAATTCTTTTCCTTTGTTCTTAGGTTTAATTAGTTTTTACCTTGTTTTTATGCCTTTATAATTGAAAATTAAGCGTAAATGACGAGTAATTTCAGGAGAAATAATATGAAGCGTTCCACCCTTGCCCGGTTTGCTATTTTCTTTTCTTTGACCTTAGTGTTAATATTTTTCTCCGGGTGCGCGACGGAAGCGCAGAGACATTACGATCTCGGCAAATGGTATTACGAAAAAGGCTTGATCAATGAAGCCATTCTCGAATTCAAAGCCGCTACCCAGAAGGATCCCGATTTTTATCAAGCCCATCAGAGCCTGGCGATCGCCTACGCCAAAAAGGGCTGGTACGATTACGCTCTGAAAGAAGCCGAAATATCCTTCGATTTACATCCATCGGATGAAAGCTATAATCTGATCCAGATTATCCGACATAAGAAAATTCTCGAACCGGCTTACGAGTCAGCCTTAACTGATACTCTTCAATAGTAGATTAAAACCACGACTATTTACTACCGGGCGAGGAGCGATTGCTTCCGGTCGTTAAATTTGCGTCATTTTGAAAGGGAGGATTTTTAAAATTTTATTTCGTATTCTTTGCGATCTTTGCGGTAATTTATACCGATGAAGCATATTCTATCCGTCAGTCGGCGTAGTGATATTCCAGCTTTTTATGGGGATTGGTTTCTACAAAAAGTCCGCGAAGGCAGTGTTACCTTGTCCAGCCCATTTTCCAACCGAATCCAGTCGGTTTCTCTATGCCCCGAAGATGTCAGTGCGATTGTATTCTGGTCGAAAAATTACCAGCCCTTTTGGCCGATTCTTAAGCAGATTAAGCCGCTTTATAGTGGTCGTTTTCTGTTTCATTTGACGATTAATGGTTTCCGCAGTTCAGCAAAAATCCTGCTGGAACCCAGTGCGCCTGATACTGAAAAGTCTTTGAAAACAGCTCATTTATTGTGTGATGAATATAGCCCGGAACAAATTTTATGGCGCTTCGATCCCATCATTTTTTCTAATCTAACACCGCCAGAAGAACGTCTTGAGGCTTTCAGTAAATTAGCCGAGCAGTTACGGGGGCTGACTCAGCGTTGTTACGTCAGTTTCGTTGATCTCTATGGCAAAGTCAAACGCCGTTTTAGCGCGATAGAAGCTTCCGGCAAAATCCAGTTTGATAAGCCGGAACTGCCTGAGCAAGTCGCCTTTCTCGAAAGTTTGAAACCAATTGCCACCACAGCCGGAATCCAGCTATTTACCTGTTGTGAAGATGAGGCTGGCGCGGCGGCTGGTTTGCCGAAAGGCCATTGTATCGACGCCGAATTACTGAAGCGCATTTTTCCCGATGAGGAATTTCCTACTCAAGTGCGACCCACTCGACCGCAATGCGGTTGCTATATCAGTCGTGACATTGGAGCCTACCGCACCTGCCGTCACGCCTGCCTTTATTGCTATGCACAATGAGTGGAACAAATATCACTTTTTACTATTTAATGAATAGTTTTTTGATTGATGAATGAATAGATATTTTTGGTAATTATGGGAAAATATTTGAGATGATTATAGAAAAGAAAATGCCCATTAATTTCGAAAATATAGAAATTAAATGCGAATGTAATTGACAAAATAGAAAAATAACCTTATTTTTAATCTTGAATGAAAAATTAAAAAGTAGAAAATGAGTAAGACAACCAAAACCTCCAGCCGCGATTCCAGCCGAACCTTGAGTCGGTATCTGGAAGAAATCAGCCATTTTTCACCGTTGTCGCCTGAGAAGGAAATCGAGTTGGCGCGGCGGATCAAGAACGGTGATCGTCAAGCGGCTAAGGAATTGACTGAAGCCAATTTAAGATTTGTTGTCAGCGTAGCTAAGGACTACCAGGGGCAAGGATTACCTCTAATGGATTTAATTAACGAAGGCAATCTTGGCTTGTTAAAAGCCGTTGAGCGTTTCGATGAGACCCGCGGTTTCAAATTTATTTCCTATGCCGTTTGGTGGATCAGGCAATCAATTCTGCAAGCGCTTTCTGAACAATCGCGTTTAGTGCGGCTACCGATGAATCGAGTCGGCACTCTCACCAAAATTGCCCGGGAAGCCGAAGTGCTCGAGAAACAAAATGAACGCTCACCGCGCTATGATGAAATTGCCGCCGGTTTGGACGTTGATCGCGAAGTTGTGAACGACACCCTCCATATCGCGCGCCGTCACCGCTCCCTAGATGAACCTATGGGCGATTCTGACAGCAATAGCCTGATTGATGTACTGACGGATGAGAATGTTACCGATCCGGATTGGCAGTTGATGGTAGAATCGCTAAGCCACGATATCAATACCTCGTTAGCCGCTTTAAATAAACGTGAACGAGAGGTGTTGAAAATGTATTTTGGAATCGGCAGTGAATATGCGCTGACTTTGAACGAAATTGGTGAACATTTTAATCTGACGCGTGAAAGAGTACGCCAGATTAAGGAGCGAGCTATTCGTCGGCTTAGACATAAATCACATAGTTCGTTATTGAAAACACATCTGGGTTAATTCTGTTTTCAATATAAGATTAGAAAAATAGTTTCTGTCGGTGAGTAGAGGGGAAATTATTTATCCAGAAAGAAGTATACTAGATCTAAGACTGGCAATTTGTGAACTTGCCGGATTGATACTATATTATTAAAAGTATGCTTGATTATTACTTAGTTAAAAATATAAATATATCTGACAGGAGGGAAGGAATCGAAAATGTTGATTGAAAGTCTATCGGGGGTGCGCGGTTATGATACGGACTTGACGAAGGAACTAATATCGTCGTATGCCGCCGCCCTAAAGGAATTGCTCGCCTGCCGAAGAGTCGTCCTTGGACGTGATCCACGCGCCAGCGGCGTTCGCATCCGGGAACAATTAACTGAGGCTCTGCGGCGCTATGGGGTTGCGGTAATTGATCTGGGAATTTGTCCCACACCGACCGTCGAAATGGCTGTAGTTCAACATCGAGCCGATGCTGGTGTCGTTATAACTGCCAGTCATAATCCTTTACCCTGGAATGGATTGAAATTTCTGGGAGCCGATGGGCTTTTTCTTGATCCCGAACAGATGCTCTGGATTAAACAAAACCGCCAAAGTCATTTAGCGAAATACAGTGATGCCCATTTTAGTCCGGGCGATTTGATATTTTATGAGTGGGCAAATCGTGACCATATTAATGCTATCTTGAAATTACCGTATGTCGAGATAGAATCTATTCGTCGTCAACATTTTAAGGTTGCCGTGGATGCCGTCAACGGTGCGGGTTCCAAAATAATTCCAGAATTACTTAAAGAATTTGATTGTGAAGTAATTGCGATTCACTGCGATCCCTATCAGCCTTTTCCGCATCCGCCGGAACCCTTGCCGGAGAATCTGACCGATTTGTGCCAAGCGGTAAAGGACAACTCGGCTGATCTAGGCTTAGCAATTGATCCGGACGGTGACCGCTTAGCTATTGTCTCGGACAAAGGTGTGCCGATTTCCGAAGAATATACCTTGGTGCTCGCGACAAAACTGGTATTGTCAAAGACCGGCAAGAAGAACCAAAAGGTTGTCGCTAACCTTTCGACTACTCGAGCGTTGGAGGATCTTGCCGCTCAATATGATGCTGAGGTAATTCGTACTCCGGTCGGCGAAATCAACGTTGCCCGGCGTATGCAGATGGGAAAGGCTTTAATCGGCGGTGAAGGCAACGGCGGGGTAATTTTACCGGAAGCTCATCTGGGACGTGATTCGCTGGTAGGAACAGCTTTAGTTTTGCAATTGCTGGCGGATGAAAAGCGCTCACTTTCAGCGGTGATGCCGACTCTGCCGCAATATTTTATGGTAAAGCGTAAAATTCCTCGCGGAAAAGCCGATTTTAACGAAATTATGAATCATCTGATTCTGTCTGTTGACAATGCCGAAATTAACACAGAAGACGGTTTGAAATTTAGCTGGTCGGATCGCTGGGTGCATATCCGCACGTCCAATACCGAACCGATTATGCGGATTTACGCCGAAGCGCCAACCAGTCAGGCGGCTGATCAATTGGCTGATCGTTTCGTTACATTATTGCAGAAATTTATTTAAAGCTAATATATTTAAATTAATAAGGAAATTATCATGACTTATGCCTCGATAATTAATCCCGAAGAAGCGCGCCTCGCTATCGCGCATTTAATAGACCATACTTTGTTGAAACCGGAAGCGACGCCGAACGATATCGTTCGCCTTTGCGAAGAAGCTCTGAAATATCAGTTTGCAACCGTATGCGTCAACCCATCCTTCGTGGAATTGTGTGCCAATTGCCTCTATAATTCTAAAGTCGCTGTAGCGACCGTAATCGGCTTTCCGCTGGGTGCTAATACGATGGAAATCAAAGCCGCTGAAGTGGAGCAAGCGCTAAATCATGGCGCCACCGAGTTCGATATGGTCATCAATATCGGTCGCCTGAAAGCCAGTGATTTGGAATACGTCGAAGATGACATTCATGCCGTTGTGGACGCGGCTGATGGGAATTTGGTGAAAGTGATTATTGAAACCGCACTTCTAACTGACGAAGAAAAAAAACTGGCTTGTCATCTGGCGCTCAAAGCCGGTGCTCATTTTGTAAAAACTTCGACCGGTTTCAGTAAATACGGGGCAACAGTCGAAGATGTGCGCCTGATACGAAGCATTGTCGGTAACCAGATGGGAGTCAAAGCGGCTGGCGGCATTCGCACTTACTCCGATGCTATATTGATGATCGAAGCGGGCGCCAACCGCATCGGAACCAGCGCCGGGGTACAGATAGTTCAGGAAAGTAAACAGTTTAAGAATCATTGAATCTTCGACGATGAGCATCAGATTATTTGAGTCGGTGCGGTAAGATTGGAATGAGAGCAGGGAGGGCTTTATAATGTTCCTAAATACAACGAAGCTCCCATTCTTTGAATAAAATTCTCTGTAACGAACACAGTAATTAATCCTTGGAAAAAACAGTTGAAATGTTGAAAATAGCGGCTATGAATTTACTATAAAATGAAAGGTCTTTATAAATGGGTATCCCAGGACTGACTATTATCGGTGAATCAATTAACGATTCGGTGCCTTCGACTCACGATCTTTTTCAGGCGAACGACCTGGATGGTATCGTTGGACTGGCTCGTTTCCAGGCTGAAAAGGGAGCGGCTTATATTGACGTGAATGTCGGTCGGCGTTCACCTGCTTTTATGGCGGAGGTCGTCCAAAAAATCCAACAGCACGTTTCCGTTCCTTTATCAATTGATACGCCAGATCCGGAAATCGCTCTCGCAGGTCTGGAAGCCTACAATCCTAAACTGGCTGGTAATCGTTTGCCAGTCCTGAATTCAATTTCAGAAGCTCGTCTGGAAATTTTTGATTTATACTCCAAACAGCCCTTCATTCCCATTTTACTCATTACTGAAGGAAAAAATGAGTCGGGCGAAATCGTTATGAATAAAACACCCGAACAGAATTATTCCACGGCAAAATCTTTAGTAGAAATTGCCCGGGAAAGGATTCAGGGAGTAGCCAATAATCGCCTTATCCTCGATCCGGGCATTGCCCCGATCGGCAGTGATATGGAGGGCAATTTCAAGAGACTGATGAAAGTAATGGAAATGATTCATCAGGATCCTGACCTGGCTGGTATTAATATGTCGGTTGGTTTGAGCAACTTTACCGTTATGTTGCCCTCAAAAAAGTCCGACGGCTCGCCGGTGAAAAGTCCGCTGGAAAGCGCTTTTTTGACACTGGCGATGCCGCTGGGTTTGAATTTTATCGTCGGTTCGGTAAAACGTAAATACGAGATTCTTCCGGATGACCATCCGGCGGTACAATGTTTGAAAAATATTCTGGTATCCGACGGATTAAATGCCGTCTTGCAAATTATGAACTTTATAGCCTGATTCTTAATAACCGTTAAGTCGAATTTTCAAAAAGGGAAAATATGGATTTAGTAACTTTCGATAAACCGCCAATATCTGCTCGCGAGCGCAAGTTATCACGCTTCATGCTCTTTTTTGAAGACCTTATAAAAGTCCCCGTATTTCATTGTCAGCATTGCGGCGAATGTCTGCTTTCGTCAACTGGGTTTGTCTGTTCTCAACGCTGTCCCAAGCGACTGCGCAATGGTCCGTGCGGCGGCACGCGAGATGACGGCCACTGTGAGGTTTTTCCCGAACGCAAATGTATCTGGTATCGGATATACCGACGATCAAAGTTATTAGGGCGCATCAAACTTTTGTATAAAATTAATCGAATTCACAACTGGAATCTGGAACATACTTCCGCCTGGCTGAATGTATTTAGAAAACGCATCGAAGGCTTGGTTCTATTTGTTCCTAAGAATTTAGATATAGAGAATATTAATGACACTCAGAGAAAAAATTAATTCCGGAAAATTTATCGTGTGCGGCGAGATTGGTCCGCCGCAGAGCAGTGACGGCGATGTGATTCGGAGAAAAGCTCAGTATTTCAAGGGAATCGCCGATGCTGTCAATATTACCGATAACCAAACTGCCATCCCGCGTCTGTCGAGCATTGCTTCGGCTAAAATATTGCTGGATGAGGGAGTTGAACCGATTATTCAAATGACCTGCCGCGACCGCAACCGATTGGCGATTCAAAGCGACCTGCTGGGGGCGGCGGCTCTCGGTATTCGAAATGTGCTGTGCCTGACCGGCGATTACCAAAAATTAGGCGATAACCCAGAAGCCAAGGGTGTGTTCGATCTGGATTCGATTCAACTGATAGCCACTGTAGCCCAAATGAATTCAGGTTATTTACTCTCCGGTCGTGAAATGAAAAAAGCGCCGGAATTTTTGATTGGCGGGGCGGCAAATCCTTTTGCCGTGCCTTTTGAAATGCGTCTGATTCGTCTTTATAAAAAAGTCAAAGCCGGGGTAAACTTTATTCAAACCCAGCCGGTTTTCGATCCGGAGCTCTTCATTCGCTGGATGGAAAAAGTAGTGGAAATGGGATTGCATGAAAAAGTCGCTATCTTGGCTGGTGTTATGCCAGTAAAATCTGTCAATACTTTACTACATATGCGAGAAGACGTTCCCGGCGTTAAAATTAATGATGTATATATTCGACGGATGGAAAAAGCCGCCGATCCGCAGGCTGAAGGCATTAAAATTGCCGTAGAAATTATCCAGACGGTTAAAAATATCAAGGGAGTTCGCGGAGTTCATATTATGCCTTTTATGTGGGAAAGTATTATGCCAACTGTACTGAAAGAGGCTGGTCTATGCAATTAAAACTAAGGAGTTAGATAATGCAGGATATTATTGAGAAAATCGCGCTCTGTGTCGAAAAGGGGAAAATTTCACGCAATCACCCCTTTCCGCCAGATATGAAAGATCAAGACGGCGCTGATGAAATTGCCGCCGCGGCTTTGAAAGAAGGCGTCCCGCCGGATGTTTTACTGCAGGCTTCTATGCTGGGAATGGAACGGATTGGGAAAAAATTCAGCGAAAATCTGGTTTTTGTGCCACATTTACTGGTTGCCGCCCAAGCAATGAATGCCGTCTTGAAACATTTGCAACCTTATCTGGAAGCCGGTTCGGTTAAGCGCAAAGGGAAATTTGTAATCGGCACCGTCGCTGGCGATTTGCACGACATCGGTAAAAATCTGGTAGCTATGATCGTAAGAGGCGGCGGTTTTGAGGTTATTGATCTGGGCACCGATGTTTCCACTCAAAAGTTTTTAAGTGCTGTTGAACAACACCCCGGTTGTTTTGTTGGACTTAGCGCCTTACTAACCACTACCATGTTAAATATGGGAAAAATTGTGTCGGCGATCAGAGAAACTTTTCCAACTACTAAGGTATTAATTGGAGGCGCACCGGTTACCGAAGAATTCTGTGCCCAAATCGGTGCGGATTTTTACTCACCCAATCCCCAACAGGCGGTCGAGTATCTGAATCAGTTTGTGAGCTGATTTTCATAACGTTTAATTATTCACCTTGTCCATTTTATTATCCGTCAGTATTCGACGGGGGTATAAGTATCAATGGGCTTTGTAATCTTATTCGTGATTTTTCTTCAACTCGGTGATTTCCCACGGCAATATGATGCGGCCGGGTGTGTTCAATTCGGCGCGAATCCGTATAAAACATAATCCAGCGTATTGGTCTTGGGATTGAATGGATTTGCCCCATTCCGTAAATGGGGTTTCGCAAGTAGTCATTTTACGGCTGGAAGATTCGCGAATGAACAGTTTTCCATTTTTAACTACTGAGATAAGCATATGCGCTGAAAAAATGTCGCTTTTGTTGGCGAAAATTAACACCAGAATATCGCCGTTGCAGATGTTATTTTCGACTTTAAACAGATATTCCTTGGGCAAATATTCGAGGGTAATAGTACGGTCAGGCTTGACATAGCGCAAATCGGCAATGCCTTTATCCTCGAAAAATTTGCGATGTGAAATTGTGCGAGTCGTTTGTCGAATGTATTGTCCACCCACTTGATGTGAGACGTCTTCCAATAGCCAGCCGTTTTCGGGTAACCAATCAGCCATTGTATAATGATTACGGGTGCGCATACCGATAATGCCATCCTTATACCGAATTTGCTGGAGATTATTGAAAGAATTGTCCCAGCTATCAGAAATCGAGAGCGCCAATACATGTTCACAAAAAACCATACAATTAGTTTCTTTGAAATTAACTAATGGCCAGGGTTCATAAAGGGCATACGGGCCGTCGCCAGTGCAATTTTGATTGTAGGGCATACCGAGAAATTTTTCGGAGTAAAGACTCATCCGGTCAGTAATGGTCAGATTCCGAACGCTGACAATCGTTAAAAGGCTATCAATTTCTTGATTACTCATTTGATAAAACGGCTTTCCCTCACCCAACAATTCGGAAATAAATACACTGATGACCAAAGCCAGTGAAATTGTGATATAGATAGCTCTTTTCATAGATAGCTCCATAAAATTGCTTCAATAGCGGTCGAATTTACAGCACTGATTACGAAATGCAAATGATGGCATGTTTGCTCTTTAATCGGCGAGTAATAGAACGGACAAAATAGGAATAAAAATTTTAATCCAGCGAATGGAGCACTAGCCCGCTTCTTAATTTGGGTTCGAACCAAGTGGATTTAGGCGGCATAATTTTCCCAGCATCGGCAATCGTCATCAATTGTTCGATCGAAGTCGGATAAAGGGCAAATGCCACCGCCATTTCACCAGAATCAACGCGTTTTTCGAGTTCTTCCAAGCCGCGGATTCCACCGCTAAAATCAAGGCGTTTATCGGTGCGTGGATCGTCAATTCCGAGCACCGGCTTGAGCAGATTATTTTGCAGAATCGCCACGTCTAAGCTGGCAACTGGATCAGTGGCATCGAAAGTTCCTGGTTTTGCAATAAGAGTGTACCAATGCTTGTTTAGATACATAGCGAACTGGTTGGGTGCGGAAGGCTTGGCGCAGATGGCACATTCGGCTGGTTTGATAATGAATTTCTCTCCGACTTTCGTGAGAAATTCCTCTTCAGTCAAATTATTTAAATCCTTTACAGTGCGATTATATTCGAGAGTACGAAGCTGATTATGTGGGAAAAAGGCAGCTAAAAACCAGTTATATTCCTCATTGCCGGTATGGTGCGGATTGCGTTCGCGCCGCATCTTCGCAACTGAAACGGCTGATTTGGCGCGATGATGACCGTCAGCAATATAGCAATGCGGGAGCTGGCTGAAATGATTGACTAACTTGAGGATGGTTTCGCGGTCGTTGACCAGCCAGAATGTATGCTGGATTCCATCCACAGCAGTAAAATCGTATTCCGGCTGGCTTTCAGTTACAATTTGGTGGATAATGGTGTCAATGACCGGTTTAGCCTGATAAGTCAAAAATACCGGACCGGTATTGACATTAGTATATTCGAGATGCTTGGTCCGATCCATTTCCTTATCCTGGCGAGTCAGTTCGTGGATTTTGATTTTTCCCTTAAGATAGTCATTGACGTTAGCGGTGGTAATCAATCCATACTGGCTATGTTTATCCATTATTTGGCGATAGATATATAGCATTTCGGTCGCATCCTGAAAGAACCAGCCTTTGGCAAGCATTGCCTCTAAATTTTCGCGAGCTTTCTGATAGACTTTTTCATCATAGGGATCGGTTTCCGGTGGTAAATCTATCTCCGCTCTGCTGACATGCAGGAAAGAATATGGATTGTCGGCGGCAAGACTTCGGGCTTCTTCAAAATTTATGACATCATAAGGCGGAGCGGCGATTTTGTCCACCAATTCTTTAACCGGCCGGATGCCACGGAATGGTTTGATTTTTACCATATAAATTCCTACAGGGTTCCGATGTACTCCACGATTCGATGAGCGATTTCCGCGCCGACGCGTTCCTGAGCTTCCAGAGTGCTCGCGCCAATATGGGGAGTGCTGGAGACCCGCGCATGGTGAAGTAATTCCATGTTTTGCGGCGGTTCTGCGGCAAAAACATCCAGACCGGCGCCGCCGACTTGACCAGAATTCAAACCTGCTAACAGTGCCTTTTCATCAATAGCATTGCCGCGGGCACAATTAATAATATAGACGCCACGCTTCATCATAGCGATCTCTTTTTCGTTTATGATCGGTTGATCGGTTTTGGGAGTATGGAGAGTAATGAAATCCGATTCCTTTACTAATGTTTCAAAATCGACTACCTTTACGGTAGGTTCGGTATTGATTGTTGCGACGTCATATACCAGAACGTGCATTCCCCAGGCAATTGCTAAGTGAGCTACGATTTTACCGATGCGTCCGAAACCAATTATCCCGATCGTTTTGCCGGCTAATTCAATGCCATTACCGAAAGTTTTCTTTTCCCAGCGACCTTCGCGTAAGGAAATCGTGGCGGGAGTGATGAAACGTGCCAGAGCAAGCAGGTGGGCAAAGACTAATTCCGCTACTGAATGCGAGTTAGCACCGGGTGCATTCAGAACGGCGATTCCTTTAGCCCGAGCATATTGATGATCAATATTGTCTATACCTGTGCCGGCCCGGGCAATGAATTTAAGGTTTTTACCAGCGTCAATCACAACTTGGGGTACTTTGGTAGCTGAGCGCACAATTATACCATCAAATTCTTGAATAACTTTGATCAGATCTTCGGCTTCGTAATGTTTGACAACCAGTTCCAGTCCGGCTTCTTTTAGAATATTTTGGGCTTTTTGATCCAGACCGTCGGCAATTAATATTTTCATACTTTCCTTTCTGGCTAAGAATTTTACATCTTAGCGGTTATCGTGTCAATGAGGTTCAATAAAGTCCTTAATTCATCAACGGTGCGTTCAGCCATATGGGCGATGCGGAAGGTCTTTTCTTTCAGTTCGCCGTAGCCATTGGAAATCTGGTAACCGGCTTCACCAAGCCGCTTGTTCAAATCGGCTATTGAAATACCGCGGGTATTGGTAATGGTGGTCAAGGTAACTGATTCGTAGCCGGGTTGCGGAAAGACGGCAAAGTTTTCCTTAGCCCAGGCGCGCGTAATTTCAGCCATTTCTCGATGACGGGCATAACGCTTTTCCAGACCCTCGACATTCAGAATATAGTCCAACTGTAAATCCAGAGCGAACATGTGCGACAGAGAAGGAGTAGACGGGTATTGAAAATCTTTTTTGATCAAATAATCATAGAGCTCGATAAGATCGAGATAGGCGCCGCGAAACGGTACGGTACGCGCGTGTTCCAACGCTCGCTGACTAACCGAACAGATTGCCATCCCGGGCGGCAGACCAATACATTTCTGCGTCGAGGTAATGCAAACGTCAATACCGAGTTCATCTACCGGAATTTTAATGCCACCCATAGAAGAAACCGCATCCACTAACCAGTAAACATCGGGATATTTGCGTTTGACTTCGGCGATTTCAGCTACCGGATTCATCAAACCGGTCGAGGTTTCGTTGTGAGTAATCGTGAAAACATCGTATTTACCGGTCGAGAGATATTGATCAACTATTTCCGGCAAAGTGGGATACCCCGGTTCCGCTTTAACCAGATCGCAGGGAACGTTATTGGCTTTTGCCAGAGCCGCCCAGCGATCACCGAAAGCACCGACGGAAAAGACGACCGCCCGTTGGGCGGTGCAGGAACGAATTGAGCCTTCCATCAGCCCGGTGCCAGACGAGGTCGAAAGTAAAATAGGATTCTGAGTGAAGAACAACTTCTGTAATTTTTCCGAGATACGCTGTTGCAGAGCGGAAGCATCTTTGGAACGATGTCCGATCATCGGCGTCGCCATAGCTTGTAAAACTTCAGGCCGGACATCAACTGGGCCTGGAATAAATAATTTTTTATACATTACGACCTCCTACGGTGATTTAGTTCAAAACTTTAAAACTGCTTTGCATTGAGCTAGTAGGTTCGCAAATTCATAACCAAATTTTAATACTTCATAAAAATCTCTGGTGAATATACGTAGAAATCGGAAAATCTCCGTAAATATTCATTCCTAAAACTAATAAATCGCCGGCTGGTTGTTGCCAGTTTTAGGAAAAATATAGACTTTAGGATTATGCTATTTATTCTCCAAATCAAATGAAACCAGCCTTTACCTGCTAGATTAGCGAATTTATACTGACTGGTGGCATTACATTTGATAAAAAAATTAAGGATTAGTGTCATTTGAAGGTTAAATTACCTTAAGCAAGCCGTTCAGGTTTGCTAATAAAATGGATTAAAAAAGAGGAAAATGATGGACCCGAAAACAATCGAATGGAGTAAACTTGAGTTCAAATATTCCTACACGCCCTTTCGTTTTCAGGCGCGTTGGAGAGATGGTCATTGGGATGATGGCCAATTAGTAACTGATAAAAAAATCAGCATTGAAGAAGGTTCTACCTGTTTGCACTATGGGCAGGAAGTTTTTGAAGGTATGAAGGCTCAGCGGACCCGTGATGGACGGGTTATGCTTTTCCGCCCGCGGGATAACGCCGCGCGTCTCCGGCGGTCAGCCGCCCGCCTACTAATGGCTGAGGTGCCGGAAGATTTATTTATGAGGGGCGTAATCGAAACGGTCAAGGCTAACCTGGATTATGTCCCGCCTTATGGCACTGGCGCATCTTTATATATTCGTCCCTTTCAAATCGGCATTGGAGATAATCTCGGTGTCAAACCGGCGCCTGAATATCTCTTTTCAGTTTTCGTTTGCCCGGTTGGTCCCTATTTCAAATCCGGATTCCAGACTATTAAGGTGAAAGTCGAAGAGTATTATGATCGGGTAGCCCGGCACGGTGTCGGTCAGGCTAAAGCCGGTGGTAATTATTCGGCTTCGCTCTTGCCACTAAAAATCGCTCACGATGAAGGCTACAATGAACTCGTTTATCTCGATCCCGTCGAACATAAATATTTCGAAGAAATCAGTTCGTCAAATATTTTCTTCGTTTTTAAAGATGGCAGTTTAGCAACCCCCAAGTCGGAATCAATTCTGGAAAGTATTACCCGTCTGTCATTAGTTAGGGTAGCACGCGAAGAATTTGGCCTGAATATGGAGGAGCGCCGCATCAGTATTGATGAAATTGAAAACTTCGCCGAGGCGGGTGCCTGTGGAACGGCGGCGGTCATCACACCGATCGGCAGTCTCGGGCATCGCGGCAAGCTCTATAAATTTTATGCCGACGGCGAAGAAGCCGGTCCAATCACGACTAAACTGTATAAATATCTAACAGCCTATCAAGTTGGTGACGTCCCCGATAGATTCGGCTGGCTGGAAGAAATTAAATAAATTGGCAGAGGATTGAAATGACGAATGATAATTTCAAATGGGAAGATCTTGATAAAGACGGACTGACTTATTTGATGGAGAATCGTAAGGAAGTTTTACGAAATTACCAGAAAATGATTAATTCACTCGGAAATCACCTCGATGAAAAAACCCGTCATCTGATAATGCTGGCAATCCAGATCAACAGCCCGTCGCCAGAAGCCATTAAAATCATTTTGCCAAAAGCGATTCGAGCCGGCGCTACCCGCGATGAAATAATTGATACTCTGATTTTGACCGCGCCGGTTGTCGGACTATCTACCGTCTTAAAAATGATTTCATATACATTGAAAGAGTTTGAAACCCTATCCGACGTTTTTCTTAATCCCAATCCATAAATCTTGAAGAATATTTCTGAGTAGCAAACTAATTACCTAAGTAGTTAATTACACTCATATAACGCTCGATAAAATCAATTAAAAAAGAGGACAATGAATAAAATAATAAAAGCAGAGTTCATCGCACCGGACATTAAAAGATTTATCATTTCGGCGCCGCTGATTGCCCGCAAAGCCCAGCCTGGTCAATTCGTGATTTTACGAGTTTGGGAAAAGGGCGAAAGAATCCCGATCACGATTGTTGATAGCGACCTTGAAAAAGGTACGATTAGCTTGATTATTCAAGGAGTAGGCAAAACTACTCGTCAGATGAACCTATTGAAAAGCGGTGATTATGTGAATGATTTGGTCGGTCCGCTTGGACGAGCTACGCACATCGAAAATTACGGTCTGGCGGTTTGCGTTGGCGGTGGTGTCGGTACGGCGGAAGCATTACCGATTGCCAAAGCCTTAAAAAATGCTGGGAATACCGTTATTGCGATAATAGGCGCCCGAACAAAAGATTTGGTCATTTGCGAATCTGAAATGCGCGCTATTTGTGATGAATTATTTGTTACGACCGACGACGGCAGTTATGGCCAGCCCGGTTTAGTTACGGATGTTTTAAAAAATGTGATAGCCCGTGAGCGTCGGCCGGACTTCGTGCTGGCGGTTGGACCGCTACCAATGATGCGCGCCGTATCGGAAGTAACCCGTCCCCATGCCATCAAGACGATGGTATCACTCAATAGTATAATGATTGACGGTACCGGAATGTGTGGTGGTTGCCGGGCGTCAGTCGGCGGCAAGACTGTTTTCGTGTGTGTAGATGGTCCGGAATTTGACGGTCATCAGGTTAATTTTGAAGAACTTGCTCACCGTCAGAAACAATTTGCCGCCCAGGAAAAAATCTCCGCCGATATTTTAAATACCGAACCGGATAAAGTCCTTCATCAATGCCGATTATCCAAAGTCATTAGCGAAAATAGTAAGTTCTGAAAAGGAAAAAGTCAGTGTCATCGTCAAATCTCAGCAAAAAAGAACGATTAGCAATTCCCCGTCAGCAAATGCCGGAACAACCACCCGAAGAACGTATCCATAATTTCAATGAAGTTAATCTCGGCTTCGACGCTGAGACGGCCGTACGGGAAGCTCAACGTTGTCTCGAATGTCCCCATCCGACTTGTATTGACGGGTGTCCGGTTAGCATCAAAATTCCCGATTTTATCCGGTTGATTGTTCAGCGGGATTTTAGCGGAGCGGCGCGCAAAATCAAAGAGGATAACCTTCTGCCCGCGGTCTGTGGACGCGTCTGCCTGCAGGAAGAACAATGCGAAAAAACCTGCGTCATTCGCGGCAAATTCGGTCCGGTCTCGATTGGCAGACTGGAGCGCTTCGTCGCCGATTATGAACGGCAGAACGGTCAACCTCAAGTTTCTCTTAGTACGCCGCGCAATGGGAAAAAAGTCGCCATTGTTGGTTCCGGACCGGCTGGTCTGGCTTGTGCCAGTGATCTCATCAAATGGGGCTACGACGTTACCGTATTCGAAGCTCTGCACGAATTCGGTGGTGTTTTGATCTACGGTATTCCTGAATTTCGTCTACCGAAAGCCATTCTCAAATACGAAATTGACAATCTGCGAAAATTGGGGGTACGCTTTGAAGCTAATTTTATCGTAGGGAAAACTATGACGGTAGATGAACTTTTTCAAGTCGCTGGATTCGATGCGGTTTTCCTGGGTGTAGGTGCGGGCTTACCCTGGTTTATGAATATTCCCGGTGAAAATCTAATGGGAGTCTATTCCGCCAATGAATTTCTAACGCGCGTAAATTTGATGCGCGCTTATGAATTTCCTGAAGCTGACACCCCGATAAAAATAGGCAAACAGGTGATAGTAGTCGGCGGCGGGAACACCGCTATGGATGCCGTCCGTACCGCCAGACGTCTCGGAGCTGAGAAAGCCACGATTGTTTACCGCCGCTCGGAGGTAGAAATGCCAGCCCGCCTGGAAGAGATTAAACATGCCAAAGAAGAAGGCGTCATTTTTCGAACTTTGACCAATCCGATTGAATTTCTACCTGACGAAAATGGCTGGGTAAGAGCCGCCCGCTGTCTGCAAATGGAACTCGGTGAACCTGATTCCGATGGGCGACGACGTCCTATTCCCATTCCCAATAGTGAATTTGAAATCCCAACTGATCTGGTCATTATGGCAATTGGGAATGGTTCAAATCCGCTCATCTCACGTACCACACCCGATTTGCAATGCAATAAATGGGGCAATATCATTACCAGCGGCGAGGGCGGACGAACTTCCAAGCGCGGCGTTTTCGCCGGCGGCGACATTGTTACAGGTGGCGCAACCGTTATTCTGGCTATGGGCGCCGGTCGAGCCGCCGCTCGTTCAATTGACGAATACCTCAAAACTGGAATCTGGGCTACGGAGCCGGATTCAGCCAATCAAAATAAAACTTAGAAGTGATATGCCGATTTCCAATTACATAGCTCAATCTATGACCCGCTCATCGTGGATTCGGAAAATGTTCGAGACCGGAATTGCTTTGAAAAAGCAGTATGGTGCGGATAAAATTTACGATTTCTCTCTTGGCAACCCGGATTTACCTACTCCGGAGATTTTTAATCGCGTTCTGGTCGAAGAATCAGCTCGTACTGGGACTTATGTGCATGGCTATATGCAAAATAAGGGTTATCCCGAGACCTGTGCGGCGGTGGCGAATTTGCTCGAGCGAGAAAGTGGTTTGCCGTTTACCGAAGATCAGGTCGTTATGACCTGCGGTGCGGCTGGAGCAATTAACATCATTCTCAAATCTCTGCTTGATCCCGGCGACGAAGTCATCGTAATTGCCCCTTTCTTTTCGGAATATGAATTTTATGTAGATAATCACCGCGGGCAATTGGTCATTTCCGAGGCAAATGCGGAACTATTACCCGATCCGGCTGACATTGCCGCGAAAATTACGCCACGCACTCGGGTTCTACTGCTGAATTCTCCCAACAATCCCACCGGACGTGTTTACGGCGAAGACATTTTTCGTGAGATTGGGAGATTGCTGACCGAAAAAAGTGCCGAATTTGGTCGCCCGATTTATTTATTGATGGACGAGCCTTATAAGAGAATCATTTTTGACGGACTCCAATATCGTTCTCCATTTCGTTATTATCGGCATACAATCCTGGCATCTTCATTTTCCAAAGACCTTTCGTTGGCTGGGGAGCGCATTGGTTATCTGGCTGTCAGTCCCCTGATCGAAGATTATCCGGCTTTAATCAATGCGGCGGCATTCTGCAACCGTGTGCTGGGCTTTATTAACGCGCCAGCGTTGATGCAGAGAGTTATTCGACGAGTACTGGATGCTCAAGTCGCTATCGAATTATACCAGAAACGGCGTGATATGATTTATGACGCTTTAGTGGAAATCGGGTATGAAATTATCAAACCGGAAGGCACTTTTTACCTCTTTCCTAAATGCCCAATTGATGACGATGTCAAATTCGTTTTCGCTTTGCAGGATCGGCTGATAATCACTACGCCAGGGGTTGCTTTTTACCGACCGGGATATTTTCGGATTTCTTATGCTGTACCCGAAGCCGTAATTCAAGCCGCTATTCCTGGATTCAAACAGGTTTTCAATGAAATGAAACCATAATTAAACAATGGAGCAGATATGAATAAAACCCAATCAGTACCCCAAAAAACGGTCACGCGGGGACACGTTATCATCAACTCTGAAGAATGTAAAGGTTGTGAATTATGTATCGCGTCCTGTCCACCAAAGGTTTTGTATTTGACTGACCGATTTAATACTCACGGTTATCATCCTTCCGCTTATAAGGGAGAAGGCTGTACCGGCTGTGGAATCTGCTTCTATAATTGTCCCGAACTGGGTGCCATTACAGTTTTCAAACGCTGGGATTTAGTGACTGAGAGGGCTTTCTGTCCGGAGTGCGGTAGCGAACAGAAAGTTTTTTCCAGAGAGGGCAATGAAAAGGTAAAACTCTGCGCGGGATGTCTGCGCCCGGTGTCACCTGAAAAGGTCATAACCATTAAATAGCGGAGGATTAAACTATGGCTAAACAATTTTTAAAAGGAAACGAAGCCGTGGTGAAAGGAGCAGTGCTAGCCGGTTGTCAAGCTTATTACGGCTATCCCATCACGCCAGCTAGTGAAATTGCCCACGCGGCGGCTTTATATCTACCGGTGTCAGGTGGCACATTCCTGCAAGCCGAAAGTGAAATTGCCGCGATTAATATGGTTTACGGTGCGGCGGCCGCTGGTCAGCGCGTTATGACTGCTTCCTCCGGTCCGGGCATTAGCCTGAAACAAGAAGGCATTTCCTATTGTGCCGGTTCGGAATTGCCCTGTGTCATCGTAGATGTTATGCGAGGGGGCCCCGGGCTGGGTAATATCGCTCCTGAACAGGGTGACTATAACCAGGTTGTCAAAGGTGGCGGGCACGGAAACTATAAATGCATCGTGCTGGCGCCCAATTCCGTTCAGGAAATGTGTGATTTCGGCATGCTGGCGTTTGATCTGGCTGATAAATACCGCAACCCGGTTTATATTCTCTCAGACGGTTTTGTCGGTCAAATGATGGAGCCGGTCGAGTTTCCCGAACCGGTAAAGCAGTTTCCCGATAAATCCTGGGCGATCAAAGGTACTTCTGAGACTTCCGATAATCTAATCACTTCAATTGAACTCGATCCGGACGATTTGGAGCGCCATAATTTGAAGCTCCAGCAAAAATATGCCATTATAGAAGAGCAAGAAGTTCGTTTTGAAGATTATAGTCTCAGCGATGCGGAAATTGTTCTGGTGGGATTCGGAATTATATCGCGCATTCTGCAAACTATCGTTGACAATTTACGAGATGTAGGAGTCAAGGTCGGTTTACTAAGGCCGATCACCCTTTTTCCCTTTCCTAAAAAGAAAATCAGCCAACTTGCCGAACAGGCCAAATTCTTCTTAGTCGTTGAAATGAGTAATGGCCAGTTGGTTGATGATGTTCGTTTAGCGGTCGCCGGTCGTAAGCCGGTGTACCTTTATAACCGGCTGGGAGGCAATGTGCCTTCCGAAAAGGAAATTAACGACGAATTGCTAAAACTGATGAGGTCGGTATGAATAACATATTGCAGAAATCAGCCATTTTTTATGATGTGTTTGAGCGCAAGCCCGGTACCGACAAACTTACCACTACTTACTGTCCCGGTTGTGGACATGGAAATCTGCACAAATTGATTGCCGAAGCGCTGGTTGATTTCGGCGTTCAGGATCGCACAATTTTTATCAGTCCGGTCGGTTGCAGTGTTTTTGCCTATTACTATTTTCATACCGGCAATATTCAGGTAGCCCACGGACGTGCTCCAGCCGCCGCTACTGGCCTTAAGCGCGCTCACCCCGAAGCCATCGTAATTTCCTATCAGGGTGATGGTGATTTAGCCGCAATCGGCACCGCCGAAATAATTCACGCCGCTAACCGAGGCGAAGGCATAACGGTTTTTTTTGTCAATAATGCGATTTACGGCATGACCGGAGGGCAAATGGCGCCAACGACATTAATCGGGCAAAAAACTATGACGACGCCTTATGGAAGAAATGCTAATAACGAGGGCTATCCGATTGGTATGTCGGAAATAATCGCTACTCTCAAAGCCCCTGTTTACGTCGAGCGCGTTATGATTGGTGACACCAAATCAATTCTTCATGCTCGCCAGGCGGTTCGTAAAGCTCTCCAACTTCAGATCGAGAAGAATGCCTTTTGCTTTATCGAGGTGCTTTCACCCTGTCCCTCCAACCTCAAGATGTCAGCTCCTCGTAGTCGTGAATGGGTATGCGAAGTACTTCAAAAACAATTTCCACTCGGAGTTAAAAAAGACATTTCCAATGAATTTCAGAGTAGAGATTTAAAACGTCCATCAATCGATCGTTCCCAGCTTCATTCTATATTAAATATTGAACCGATCACCGTAGATAAAGAAAAGATCGCACCCTATAAAAAGACTAATTTTTCAGCAGAAATCAAAGTCGCCGGATTTGGCGGTCAGGGAATTTTAAGTCTCGGGCTTGTCCTAGCTGAGATGGGTATGCGTCATGAATACGAAGTTAGCTGGCTACCATCTTATGGTCCGGAAATACGTGGTGGCACCGCCAATTGCAGTGTTAAAATCTCAAACCGAAAAATCGGTTCGCCGGTCGTCGCCAAACCAACCATCTTGATTGCAATGAATCGTCCCTCGCTCGATAAATTCGAAAATGACGTCATTTCCGACGGAATAATTATTTATGACGATTCGATTATTGATCGTGCACCTCTGCGCCAGGACGTCCGCGTTCTGCCAATCCCGGCTACGAAATTGGCTGACGAACTGGGCAATTCCAAAGCCGCTAATATGATTATAGTTGGCGCTTTGATTGAATATTTAGGATTTATGTCAGTTGAAGTTGTCCTGAATTCCTTGGGCGAAGTATTGAGACAAAAAAATTTAGTCGAGCTGAATCAAAAAGCTCTTCTAAAGGGTGTGGATTTCACGCGCAAAATTAAATCCTGAAATGGACTAACGCGTTTTTCGTTTTTCTGATTAAAGTTCACTTTAATAACACTTTTGTTATAAGCTTATACTCGATAAGAGAAATTTCCTCTGGCTTTCTAATTGGTGATAATAATGTTTTCAAATTTTTGTAATTGAATTAAAACTGGGGCATTTTTTGAGATTGCCGATTCTACCCGTAAATTTAATTTGATAATAGTACGGTTTAATGAAATTTATATTTACTACAGATAGAATTTTTCTACGGACTTTGTTGATTGCTATTCCATCCGTTTTTATTTTAGTAAATAGACTATTGGCGCAAATGCTCGGTTCCGACCAACCGCCGCCAGATATTCACTGGCGTCAGATAGAAACACAGCATTATCGGATAATTTTTCCCGCCGAAATCGAATCGGAAAGCCAGCGGATGGCTAATACCCTCGAGTATGTTTACTTGCCTTTACGTAAAACACTGAAAGCGAACAGTCCTAAATGGCCATTAGTCCTTTCCAACCGCAGTGCCGTCGCTAACGGTTATGTAACCCTTGCCCCGCGTAAAAGTGAATGGTTTACGACTCCCGATCAATCCGCTATGTCCGGCAATATTGAATGGTATAATCTCCTGGCTACCCATGAAGGGCGCCATATGGTCCAGTTTGATCGCTTCAATTCGGGATTTACGCGGTTAGCTGGATTTTTGTTCGGTGAATATGCGATTCTGGGGCTCTCGTTCTGGCATGCGCCGATGTGGTTCTGGGAAGGCGATGCCGTCGCTATGGAAACTGCATTGACTGAATCTGGACGCGGTTGCCAACCGGAATTCGATCTGCCGATTCGGACTTTGTTGCTCAATCAAAAACTATATTCTTATGATAAAGCCTATCTTGGCTCGTACAAGGATTATTATCCGAATTATTATCATCTGGGCTTTTTAATGGTAACTCATGGGCGACGGCAGTATGGCGCAAATATCTGGGATCACGTATTAACCAGCTCGACTCGCCGCTCCTGGAATCCATTTGGTTTCTCGAAAGCTTGCCGAATCAATACCGGTCGCAAAACCAAAGAGCTTTATTATGATACAATGACTGAACTCGATTCACTCTGGTGCAAACCGATCGAAGGGCTGAAAATCACCTCTGCCAAAAAAGTTAACTTAAAACCAAAAAAGGTCTGGACACAATACCGCTGGCCGCAATATGCGACTGATGGCTCAATCATCGCCGTAATTAATGGCTTAGGTGACATCAATACTTTAGTGAAGATCAACCCTGATGGGCAGGAAACTGAAATAGCCAAAATCGCCAGCGCCAATCGGTTTTCGACTGCCGGGAATTTGATTGCCTGGGAAGAATTGACGCCTCATCCACGCTGGGGCGCCGCGATTTTTTCCGATATAGTTGTTTATGATTTATTAGTCGGACAGGAGCGTAAACTTACCAAGAACGGTAAATACTTTTCGCCAGCGGTTGCACCGCACGGGCAGATGATCGCGGCTGTAAAATTTACCCCGGAAAGAAAATGCAACCTGGTTTTGCTTGACTCTAATGATGGTCAAGAAATCAGGACTTTATCCAATCCGGATAACGGTTTTATCAAGAACCCAGCCTGGTCGCCCGATGGAAAGCAATTAGTCTATTTTAAACAATCTGAATCCTCCAAGTCACTGGCGATTTACGATCTGGAGAACAATACTGAAAAGATTATCGCGGAATGTCACTCGTTCGACGAATATCCGGTTTTTTACGGCGACTATCTGCTTTATAACTCAGCTTGGTCGGGAATTGACAATATTTATGCGGTGGAGATTGACAACGGGCGTCGCTTCCAAGTGACTTCACGCAAATACGGCGCCTATTACCCGGCGGTTTCAGCCGACGGCTCGACGATGCTTTTTAGCGATTATGATTTTAATGGTCTGGATGTATGCGCAATGCACCTCGAGCCAGCCCGTTGGCAGGCGCTGGAAGCGGTCGAACGATGCGATATTCGCTATTATGAGACGCTGGTTGCTCAGGAACAAGGTGGTAATATTTTCGAAGCGGGAAAAATCCCAACCAGATCGTATCCAGTTACGGATTATAATCCCTACCGCCATTTATTCAATTTTCATAGCTGGTACTATTTCTTTTCGGAGACCTCTGCCAATCTCGGATTATTTTCCAATGATATTCTCAATAATGCCGCCGCCAATTTTGAATTGAATTTCGATGCTAACGAGAAAGCCTTTTCAGTCGGATCGGAAGTTTGCTATGCCGGTTTTTATCCTATCCTGAGCGCCGGATTTAACCTCGGCCAGAGAATCAGCTATTCCGGTGGACTTTTTGACGAATTAACCACTGAGACTTGGAACGAAACGTCATTCTCATTGGGTGCAAACTTGCCGCTGGATTATTCTAGCAGTGTATTTAACCGGAAGTTGAACCTCGGCTTGAGTGGTGCTTATACCTACATCAGTGATAAAACCACCGTCGAAGATTACGAGATTGGTAACGGTGGCTTTGTCCCTTTTTCCTATGAAATTGCCTACCAGAATTACCAGACTCCAGCGATTCGTGATGTCAAGCCGACCGCCGGCTATACCGTTAAAGCCAATTTCAAACATACTCCACTGGGTGGCGATTATCAAAGTCAGATGTATTCCTTCCAAGGGAATTATTACTTGCCCGGTTTGGCTAAACATCATAGCCTGATGCTCAATGCCAAAGTGGAACTGCAAAATCCTGACAATTACCGCTTTGCCAGTCTGGTGCCGTTTGCCAAAGGCTACGACTATATTTATAACGACCGGTTGGCGGGTGCCGGCGCTACCTACGAATTGCCGCTCGCCTATCCGGACTGGGCACTGGGTTCGCTGTTTTACCTCAAGCGCCTACGGGGTGCCTTTTTCGGCGATTTCAACGTGGGAAAAACCAGTGAATTCAAACAGCAATATAATTCAGTGGGTCTCGACCTGAATTTTGACTTTAATCTTTTACAGCTCGCGGTCGAATTAAATGCCGGCGTACGGCTCGCCTACCGTTTGGCGGAAAAAGACCTACACGCCAGATTGCTGATTTTCAACATCGAATTCTGAGCGGGTAACTAATCTCTTCTCCGTTTATCAAAGACTTTGATGATTAAAACTGAGAGTTAATTTATTATGAAACCAAACGACAATATAAATCAGGTTATTATTAAAATCGGGGGAATGCACTGTGCGATATGCGTCAAAACCGTCGAAGAGGCTCTCGGCAAAGTAGCTGGTGTCCGCGCGGTAAACGTCAACCTTGCCAATGAGAAAGCTTACTTAGAATTTGATAATGGACATTTTTCGATCGAAGCCGCTAAAAGGGCGATTGAATCTGCCGGTTATCAATATCTCGGTCGGGAAGGCGAGGAAAATCTAATCGAGCCAGAACAGGCATTGAACCGTGAATTGCGTTATAGGAAGCGACGTATAATTATTGGTTTCATTACCGGCGTAATTTTAATGATTCCAATGTTCATCAAAATTAGCCTGCCGTTTCCAATTGCCTATTTGATGCTGGCGCTAGCCACTCCGGTCTTCATCTACCTGAGTTATCCGATTTTCCGTGCGGCGGGGCAGGCGCTTCGTAACCACAGTTTGAATATGGATGTGATGTATGCGATGGGTATCGGGGTCGCTTTTCTAGCCAGCCTACTGGGAACTTTCGAAATTGTTTTGACACGCGAATTTATGTTTTTTGAAACGGCTATTTTCCTGGCAACATTTCTAACGCTCGGGCGCTACCTGGAAGCCCGCGCCAAAGGTAAAACGACCGCCGCGATCAAACGCTTGATCGGGCTTCAACCCCAGACCGCCATCGTTATACGTGATGGTGTCGAAAGCGAAATTCCGTTGGAATCGGTTGTAATTGACGACATAGTGATTGTCAAGCCCGGCGGTCGCGTACCCGTGGATGGAGTTGTAATTAGCGGTGAAAGCTATATTGATGAATCTATGTTGACCGGTGAATCCCTGCCGGTTTTCAAGCAGACCGGCGCCAAGGTCGTTGGTGGAACGCTGAATCAGAACGGCATTCTACACATTCGAGCCGAACGAATCGGGCGTGATACGGTTCTGGCGCAAATTATTCGTCTGGTTGAACAAGCTCAGGGCAGTCGCCCGCCGGTTCAACGACTGGCGGATGTGGCGGTCAGTTACTTCATTCCTGTGATTTTAGCCATTGCCATATTGTCTTTTGGGTTCTGGTATTTTGTTGCTGAGCAGACATTGCTTTTCGCGCTTACAGCGTTTATTTCAGTGCTGGTAATTGCTTGTCCCTGCGCACTCGGACTAGCGACTCCCACCGCCGTAACAGTCGGCATCGGGCGTGGCGCCGAACTTGGTATTTTAATTAAAAATGGAACTGCTCTGGAAGTAGCACCGCGAGTCACCACAGTCGTTTTCGATAAAACTGGCACATTGACAACCGGCAAACCGTTGGTGACTGACATTTTTCCCGTCGGGATTTCTACCGCAGAATTACTGCGCTTCGCGGCCGCGGTCGAGAAAAATTCCGAGCATCCGCTCAGCACGGCGATTGTGAATTATGCCAAGGAACTGGGAATTGCAATTCCAGTATCGGCAAAATTTGCGGCTTTCGGCGGTCGCGGCGTTACAGCTTATGTTGATAATCGCGTAATTTTCAGCGGCACCGAATTATTTTTTCAGGAAAATAAAATCACAATTTCACCGGATATTTTAGTGCCTGCTAAGAAATACACCGGCGAGGGAAAATCAATAGTTTTTGTAGCAATTGACGGGCAAGCAGTCGGCGTTATCGCTATTGCCGATACATTGAAAGATACCGCCGCTTCCGCAATCGAAAAATTATGTAAAGATAACCTGAAAATCGCTATGATAACTGGCGATAATCGTCGCACTGCGCAAGCCATCGCGGCGCAAGTTGGAATCGAAACCGTGCTGGCAGAAGTCCTGCCGCAGGACAAAGCCGCCGTCATTCGTCAGATGCAGGGAAAAGGCGAAGTCGTGGCATTCGTTGGCGATGGCATCAACGATGCCGTGGCGCTGGCACAAGCCGATATCGGGATTGCAATTGGTTCAGGTAGTGATGTAGCCCTCGAAAGCGGCGATATTGTTCTGGTCAGGAATGATTTGAATGACGTCAGTGCGGCTCTGCAACTCAGTCGCAAAGTTATGACTCGCATTCGCCAGAATCTTTTCTGGGCTTTTGCCTATAATGCGGCTTTAGTGCCGGTTGCGGCGGGGGCGCTTTATCCGCTGTTTGGTATTACTTTTCGACCAGAACTTGGTGGACTAGCTATGGCACTTAGTTCCGTGACCGTCATCAGTCTTTCACTAAACCTGCGGCGTTTTAATCCGGCTCGATAAACTCTTTCATTTAATTCGCTATTATTTTAATATTTAGTAATGAAAATAACTGGTTGCGATAGATGGATCTCACACAGATAAAAACCATTGCCGCTGGATTTTATATAGCGGATGAGAACGGTAAAAAACTTCCCGGAACCATAAAAATTCCCTATGCGGAAAAAGATGGTTTTATAAGACATATCTCCCAGGTCGAAAAAGGACTGGCTTGCGGCTGTTCCTGTCCGGTTTGCCATCAGCCGGTTATCGCGCGCAAAGGGGCACATAAACGACATCACTTTGCCCATTACCCCGACGCAGTTTGTAATGCCGAAACTGTTCTGCATTACCTTGCCAAGCGCCTATTGTTCGAAAAACTTCAGACTTTATTGAAACGAAAAGTGGCTCTCGTTTTGCGTTGGAAATGCCAACTTTGTGGTGATCAGCATTCCTTCAATTTCTTTGAAAATGTGCAGACGGTAGTTAGCGAAGAAGCATTTGATGACTGCCGCCCGGATCTTTGTCTGGTTGACCAGCACGATGCACCGACGGCTTTGATCGAAATCGTCGTGGCGCATCCACCGGACGAAAAAGTTTTAATTTTCGTTAGCCGGAAACAAATTCCGCTATTGATTTTCCGAATTCGCTCCGGTGAAGAAATGGAAGAAATGGCTACTTGCCCAACGATTAATCCGGATTTGATCATCCATTGTCCACGTAGGCGCTGTCCGGAATGCGGTGCTCCGCTTTTTGAGAAATCGCTCTACATTCTGCCAGCGGTTTGTTGGCGTTGTGGAGCTAGGATGAATTTAGCTTTTCTTGATATTGACGGACAGGTTGCCGGACCGGAGGAATTTTCAGCCAAGGATCGCCAGATAATCAGCCGAAATAACGTTATCCTGCGAGACACTATCCGTCCTGGTGACCGTAAACGCACCGTTAGTCATATCTGTCCCCATTGCGGAGTAGTCACCGGTAACGCTTATTTGCGTTACCTAAAACGTCACGAGCAAAGGCTTCTAGTCCAAAATTCCGGCAAATATTGCCGCCAATGTCACAAACATTTCGATAAATAGTTTTCTATCTGAGCTATTTGGCGATTATTTTTTTACGAGATTCGAGAAACTGAAATCCAGTTCCCTATCAGAATAAGAATCCAGCTCTAAAATAGACCACCGCCCTGATTTCTCCAGGCTGGAAAACACTCTTGTCGCCCCAACCCAGCACTAAATCGAATGGTCCAAGGGGCGAGACATACTTCAGACCGATACCGTAACCCAATAGATTCTGAGACTCTTTTATGGTTTCGTGGTAAATATTGCGGAAACCAATCGCCGTATTGACAATTGCTTTAGCTTGCAAATTATGCAATAGGTTGTAGGCATAATCCAAACGCAGTATAGTCATTTCAGAACCAACCAGTTGATCATATTCGACTCCTACAAAAGTTTCTGGCCCACCGCGATAAATAAAACGGTTGGTAGAACCGTCCATCTTAGCATTCCCGTAAAAACCTGAAAAATGCAAAGTGTTGCGTTTGATGGACTGATATACGTCGGCTGAAAGTTCAAAACGCCGATAGTTGGTATGCCGACCAATTTGGGAGATTGTCTTTTCGTAAACGCAATGAACCAAAGCGCCTTTGCGCGGCATAAATGCATTATCCAGAAGATCAATGTTAGAAGACAACTGAAATTTATATAGGTCATCATTCCAATCATAAAATCGCAACGGTTCATCCGGTGCGATATCCGGTTTGATATTAATTGATTCGTAATCCAGCTCCGCTTCGAAATTCCAGTAATTTTTATAAAGCAAACCGAAACCGCCACCGAAGAGCGCTGAACGGTCAATATATGATGCGATTCTATTGCCGTTAATGCTATAGACATAGGTTGGAATTTCGCGATAATGGGCGTTGACAAATGGATAAAAAGGCAGTTGGAAGCGCCGCGAGGGATAAAGCGTTTTGAGCTTAATCTGATTCAGTCCAATGAACTGCCATTCGACATCGAGCCTTAATCCATGAACTATATTTGAAGTTGTCTGGAAATTCAGCGCCGCTACCAAATAATGGAAGTCATCATATCGCACCCCAAGGCGCAGTTTCTGAGGTGTATGCTCGACGACATTCAGTATTAGATTGATCTTACCTTCCCCGGCTGGTTCCGTAGTATAGCTGATATTATTAAAATAATCCAGACCATATAGATAATTAATCTGCGACTCGATACGTTCCATCGAAAAAACCTCACCGGGGATAATTCCAAAACTACGCCGAATAAAATCATCCGTTAAATATTCATTGCCGCGTACTTCGATATTATTGATTTGTGCTTTGACCTTCTCGACTAAATTAATTTTGATTTCAATCGTAGAATCGGAGAGTATTTCGACCATCGGTCTCACACGAATGTAATTATCAAAAGATTTCAAACGCTCAACACCCGCCGCTAGAGTTTCCGGAGAATATAATTCGCCAACTTTAATACCAATAGTCGAACGAACGACGTCAACCGGAATGGTTTGACTACCTTTGATGATGAGTCGAGCAACCCGGTAACCACTTGGAGAATTCAAATCATTAATATTCTCAGGACCATATCTTGACAAGTTATATTTTTTCTTCAAATCTAATAATTCATCGAGCCTAGTATGCGCCGCGGCTTCACCTGTATCAATAATTTTGCATACCTTAGCGGTCGAAAAATCAGCCGCTCCTAACTTTTCTAACTGACAGTTGATTAGTAAATCGGCATTTTTAGCTTCGGCTTCAAGCTTATTATCACGCAAAATATTGGATGTTTGGGACAAGATATCCAAGGTGGTCCGTAGTTCATCCCTGGTTTTAAAGGGGCTCCTGACGGTTGAAGCAATTACGATGTCAGCGCCCATTTTTCTGACAGTATTGACCGGCAGATTATTGAGCAATCCGCCATCAACCAGAAGCGAATCGCCCCACACAACCGGGGTAAAAATACTAGGAATCGCCATCGTCGCCCGCATCGCAATCGGCAGAGAACCATGATCTATAACCACTTCCGATCCAGTGGTCAAATCAACTGCAACACACCGATATGGGATAATCAAACTGTCAAAGTCGCTAACGGTTAAAAATGGTAGAACTAAGCGGGTCATATAGAGCGTAATTTTTTGGCCAGCGATCACACCCCCTTTATCTACCGGCCGCAAATCGCGAATACCTAACTCAAATTGATACTTATCGGCTTCCTGCTTCTGAAAATAAGGTAAAGCCTGTCGGGACGGTGCATCATTGAACAAATCCGCCCAATCAACATTTCGAGCGATTTCTTCGATTTCTGCACCAGTATAACCGACGGCGTATAAGGCGGCGATAATTCCTCCCATACTGGTCCCAGCGATATAATCAACCGGAATGCTCAATGAATCGAGCAATTTTAGGGTGCCTATATGTCCAAAACCCATCGCACCGCCACCGCTCAGAGCCAGTCCGATTTTGGGACGAGTTATCGTTTGAGCCGGTAAACTGGTGGTAGTTAGAGAAAGAACAATAATGGATATAATTCCATTTATCATAAATCGGTGTCTATTAAAATTGAGGTTAGAGCAACTTGCCATCGGAAAATTCACATATAGTCTATTGGAAATTATCGGGCTTTCTCGAGCTTCTTTAATTGCTTAGTCGCTCTGGCGGAAGCTTTGGTATCCGGATAATTGTTTATAATTAAGTTTAATATTTCGATGCTTTTCTCGTTATCTTTGATTTTCGTTTGATAAATATCGTAGACTTTTTCGAGAGCCGCGACGGCGTTTTCCGATTGCGGGTATTTCTGAAAAATACTCATATAAATTTCAATAGCCTGATCGTAGCGACCCTTGGTCATATAAAGATTGCCCGCCTCCGTCAGAGCATTGAATGCGCCGGTCGTGGAAGGATAGCGTTCATCAATGGATTTATAGGTCCGCACGGCTTCTTCAATTAAATTCATCTGGGTAGATTGAATCTTGGCTTTCCGCATTAAAGCCGGAATAGCGTTCGGGGATTGCGGATATTTATCGGCATAAATCTGATATTGTTCGACGGCTCGTTCCCAATCATTTAAATACTCGTCGCTGATTTTAGCGATGCGATAATGGGCATTCTCAGCCAGGGTATCTTGCGGAAAGCGTTTAATTAAATCAGTAAAAGTTTGAACGGCGTTTTTATATTCGTTGAACTGTTCCTGCTGAATAACTCCGCTGGTATGCAGAGCGCGGCAATATAATTCATCACTTGGGTAAAGTATCATTATTTTCTGTAATGTCAGATAGGCACTGTGCGGCTGGTTGTTAGCTAAAAGAGCTTCGGCTATCCACAAATTGGCTTGCGCCGCGTATTTGGAATTTGGATATAGCTCCAGAAATTTATAGGCTTCCGGTATGGAGTTGTTTCGGATAGCCTGATCAGGAAAGCCCTTGAGTAATTCCACATAATGATAATAGCGCTGGTCTGCGAGCGGTAATTGGGGAATCTTATTAAGCAGGTCGGTTAAAAAAGCGCTATAAGGTTGGTAATATTTCTCCGTCCGAAAGATGCCAGCCCGAACGGTTTTAATTTCCTCACCGAGCGCTGAATTGGGGAAAAGATAAAGAAACTTGATGATATTGCATCCGGCATTACCCCAATCTTTTTCGCGAATATTGATTTGGATGATAAAATCGAGAACTGAATCACTCCGAGCAACAGGAAAATATCTATCGTAATATTCATTCAATTCTTGGATTTGAAAAGGTGCTATGTTTTCGATCACGGTCGCCATTTTTAAAAAACCAGTTTTATGTCTGGGCTCTTCCAGCCTGAGAATTTTTCCGTACTGAAAGTATCGGGATTCAAAAGTGGGATCGAGGTCTTTGGTTTCGATGACAGATTTCGGTCTGGCAGATCGGGCTTTCTCAAGGCTGTCGATTAAGATTTTATTCAAATTATTCAGGCGAGTGCACTCAGTCTCCAGAGTTTTAATAGTGGTCATATAGATTGATTCCAGAGAGTCAAGTTCTTGCTGGTACCTTTCTCCATAGACAAACTTGAGTGAATCAGCAATAAACTGCCGAAGCGTGTTAACGTCGCCTACCGCACTTTCCTCAGTCATCTGTTGAAAATCATATTCCATTCGCCCACTAACTTTATCAATCAACTCTTTGTCCTGGGTCAAGCCGGTTTCATTTAGAAGCAAAAGACAAGCAAATGTCAGCAGATTGATAATAGATTTCTGTGATAATTTCATTTTATCCTCACGTTGATATGAATCTCAAATTTACTTGCACTAAATTAGAATAATTTCGTTAAAAAATCCAATGCTGAAAAAAATTTACTACATCAATACTTATCTCTACCCATTTAAAAATCAAAAAACATTTTTGCTTTTCATTTTAGATATGCAACTTTATGATGAAATAGTGGAAGAGATTTATGCCATACTTAATTCCTGAACCGCTAAAAACCGGAGGGACAATCGGCGTTATAGCGCCTTCCAGCCCCGCTCCTCACAAAACTACGGCGCTCGGTTTACAGTATCTCCAAAATCTAGGTTATAAAGTTAAGAGCGCATCGAATCTAAATCGGGGAAAATTCTTCCTCGCCGGTTCGGATGCCGAGCGATTAAAATATCTCGAGCAATTTCTCTGCGATCCGGAAATAGATGCTCTCTTTTGCGTGCGTGGCGGCTACGGATTAATTCGGATAATTGATCAGCTCGATTATCAGCGTTTAGCGAAAATCAAACCAAAAGTATTGGTTGGTTATTCCGACATTACCATTTTGCAAATGGCTCTGGCGGCTAAACTCGGTTGGGTGACGTATAGCGGGCCAATGGTTTCTACTGATTTGGGACAAAGTCTCAGTTCTTTTAGCGCCGAATGGCTCTGGCGTATGATTACCAGTAATCCTTATCCGATCGAACTGACTAATCCATTGGCTCAGCCATTGCAGGCGTTTCAATCTGGTTCCGCCGAAGGGGTTTTGATCGGCGGATGTCTTTCTTTAATTACGCCTCTGCTGGGTACGACATTTATGCCGGATTTAAAAGGCGCGATTCTGATTATCGAAGATGTTGACGAAAAAACCTATCGGCTTGACAAGCAACTGCAAATTTTACGCTTGCACGGCGTTTTTGATCAGATTGCCGGATTGATTGTTGGGCAGTTTGTCAATTGTTTTCCGTCGAATCCTAAACGTTCGTTTACATTGGAGGATTATCTTAGTAACGCCTTGAAAGATACCCATTTCCCGGTCGTTACCAATTGTGCCTACGGACATCTCAAACAGCGTTTTACAATTCCGATTGGAATCCGAGCCCGAATCAGCACCAATCCTCCGCGTCTAACACTTCTCGGTTTATGAAGCAAATTGATTCAGTCAACCGAATTGCCTATCAAAGCACCGCCAGCCTCAAGATTTCTGGGTAACAATTCGACTTAATTTATTAAGTTTATGAGGTTGTTTTTCTCAATAGGTAAAAAAGGAGAATCGCCTTGACCAAACCTGAAGTCCAAATAAATCCGGAGTGGTGCAAATCCTGTGAAATTTGCGTCAAATTTTGCCCCCGCAATGTACTCGAAATGGGTCGGTTTACAGCCCAGGTTGTCCACCCGGAAAATTGCAACGGGTGTAAGATTTGCGAAAGTCTTTGTCCGGATTTTGCCATCGTCGTCACCGTCCCCGAAAAAGCAAAGGAGGAGGCAAAATGAATAAATCCAATGCAAGTAGCTCGAATTCTCGAATTTTTATGATGCAGGGCAACACCGCTTGTGCGGAAGGCGCCATCGCCGCTGGCTGTCGTTTTTTTGCCGGATATCCGATCACGCCTTCTACCGAAATTGCGGAGGTGCTGGCGCGCCGTCTGCCGCAAATCGGGGGCAATTTTATCCAGATGGAAGACGAAATCGCCGCGATGGGCGCCGTGATTGGGGCTTCTCTGGCTGGTGTAAAATCTATGACCGCTACCAGCGGCCCGGGATTTTCTTTAAAGCAGGAAAATATCGGGTTTGCAATTATGGCGGAAATTCCGTGTGTCATAGTGGATGTTCAGCGCGGCGGGCCAAGCACCGGATTACCGACTCACGTTTCCCAGAGCGATGTCATGCAAGCCCGCTGGGGCACGCACGGCGATCATTCCATTATCGCATTGTGTCCCTCGACTGTTCGTGAAACTTATGATTTGACGATCAAGGCTTTCAATTGTGCCGAACGCTACCGAACGCCGGTATTAATAATGACTGATGAAATTGTTGGGCACTTGAGCGAAAAAGTCGAATTACCCGATCCGGCTTCGCTCGAAATTGTCAATCGTCAACGACCGACCG
>JAGNGI010000108.1 GCA_018002295.1 Fidelibacterota bacterium | reverse complement strand
TGAGTAAAAATTAGCAAATCGCCTTCTTCTAACTTAGGTAAAGGCCGCCCTACGGTGAAAATATCTGTATTTTCACAAATCTGACCACAAAGATTAATCGGATAGAGTTCTTTTTCATCTTCTTTGCCATCGACAATAACCGGATGCTGGGCTTTGTAAAGTGCTGAACGAATCAAAGTATTGAATCCAGCATCCAGTCCAGCAAATTTCTGATAGCTCTCCTTAATTCCCAGAACTCGTGTCACCAAGTAACCGGCGTCGCCGACGAGGTAACGACCGGGTTCTAAATGTAAAGCCGGTTTGCCAATTGATAAACTTTCAGACTTGGCTTTAAGCACCTTGAGGCATTCTCTTCCAACCCATTGAATATCAAGTTCATGCTCGTCTCCATAATAAGGTATTCCGAATCCGCCACCCATATCAACGTATTCAAAAGTTATCCCGAGTTTTTGGTGGATTTGGCCTAAGATGTTCAGTAATAATTCCAGCATTCGCGGAAAGTGTTCTTCATCGAGAATGCCGGAACCGGTCATCATTTGAGCCCCATACCGTTCAATCCCTACCTGACGGGCTTTTTCATAAGCGAGCCACGCTTTTTCGTGGGGCACACCGAATTTAGCCTTCTCACCACCGGTGGTAATTTGTTCGTACTTACCTCTCCCCTTCCCTGGATTAATCCGAAAACTTATTACCTCAGGACAATGAATTCGTAACAAACGATCCAGCGAGGTAATATCATCCAAAATGATATTTACTCCCGCTTCGACGGCAACATTGAAATCTTCCATGCTTTCGTAATTACCGGCAAAGATTATGTCCGATGGTTTTACTCCAGTTTTCAAAGCAATTTCGATTTCACCTGGGCTAACGCAGTCACAGCCATAACCACAATCTTTCAACAGTTGTACAATTGCGGGATGCGAATTCGCTTTCACAGCATAAAAAAAGGCAGTTTCAATTTCATCAGAATCAAAAGCTCTCCGCAAACGTTGAGCATTGTCTTTAATACGATCAAAATCATAAACATAAAGCGGAGTCCCAAATTCATCAGCTAAATCGCTGACATTCAATCCATTAATCTTCATTTAAATTCCTATTTTATAGATATTGTTTTATTTTTTGAGCGATTTTTGGCCCAATCCCTTTAACATTCATCAGGTCTTCCATACTGGCGGATTTTATATTGGCGATCGTTTTAAAATGTTGCAGTAAAGCCTTTTTGACATTCTGGCTCAAGCCCGGGATTTCATCAAGTTTGGTAGAAATTCCGCCTTTTCCACGTATTTTTCGATGATAGGTGACGGCAAAGCGATGCGCTTCATTCCTTACTCGCTGTAAAAGGCTGAGTGCCAGGCTGTTGCGTGCTAATAATATTGGTTCATCATTCCCCGGTATAAATATCTCTTCCAGTCTTTTTGCCAGACCAATTACGGGAATTGCGGATAAATTCAATTCCTGTAATACAGTAACAGCGGCATTCAGTTGACCTTTTCCACCATCTATTAGAATCAGATCCGGTAGAGGCTTTTCCTCACGAAGAAGGCGTGTGTATCGGCGGCGAACAACTTCCGCTAACATAGCATAATCATTACTTCCGGTTACAGTTTTTATTTTGAATCGCCGGTACTCACTGCTTTTCGCGGCGCCGTTGATAAATGTAATCATAGAACCGACGGCAAATTTACCGCCAATATTAGATATATCAAAAGCCTCAATCCGTCTCGGTAATTCTTTTAGTCCAAGTTCATTCTGGAGAGCAACCAGCGATTTCGGCACGAATTCGGTTTTCTGGCTCTGTTTCATTTGCAACTCACTGATTTGCAATTCAGCGTTGCGGATAGCCATTTTCATCAATCGAGCTTTATCGCCTCGTTGCGGCTGGAGGATACTGACTCGGGCACCTTTTTGAGACATAAGCCATTTTTCAAGCATTTCTTGTTCTTCCGGTAGATAGTTTAGCAATACTTCCGATGGGATACTGGTTGCATTATCATAATAGCGCAGGAGCAAGTCGTGAGTAATTGCCGGGTAATCATAGTTTTCGGTTCCTTCCAGTAAAAATTTATCGCGACCGATCAACTTTCCCTGCCTGACCCGAAATATGACAGCACAACAATTTTCGGCTTCTTTCAGAACGGCGATTAAGTCGCGATCGAGTTCATCATTCAACTCGACTGATTGACGATTGGAATAATTCATAAGAATGGAAATCTTATCACGATAAGCCGCGGCTGTTTCAAATTGCAGACTCGCCGCGGCGGTTTTCATTTTTTCCTCAAAATATTCAATAGACTCTTCGGTTCGCCCGTTTAAAAACGCGATCACCTGGTTGATCATACGATTATATTCCTCGGCCGAAACCAGCCTCTGGCAAGGGCCCTCGCACTTTTTAATATGATAATCGAGGCAAACTTTGATGTGCCCGTTAGCAATGGTTTTATCATTCAAATGGTGTTTGCAGCTTCGAATAGGAAAAATGTTTTTGATGATTTCGAGAGTATCACGCAGGAGACGACTATCGGTATATGGACCGAAGTATTTCGAGCCGTCTCGCACAACGCTACGAGTTATAAAAACTTGCGGAAAAGGTTCATTGGTAATGCGAACGTATGGGTAAGTTTTATCGTCCCGAAAAAAGATGTTATACTTTGGGTGATGCGTCTTAATTAGAGTATTTTCGAGAATCAGAGCTTCGATCTCCGAATTAGTCAGAATATACTCGACATCAGCAATATTATTAACCAATGCGGCGGTTTTAGGTTCTTTATAACCTCCAATAAAATAAGATCTTACTCGATTACGAATGTTTTTAGCTTTTCCAATATAAATAATTTTACCGGCTGAATTACGGTAAATATAACAACCTGGATCAGTCGGGGCAGTTCGGATTTTCTCGAGAAGTTTTTCGGGGAATTGTCGTTCGGCCATCAGTTAATATCCACAGCCGTAAGCCAAAATCCACTCCAGCTATGTAAACTTTTAGTGAATAGAAATAACAACATCTACGTCATCGGCCTTTATTAACTGATTTGTCGGTCGCACTTTGTTCAGCCGGACAAATTCCATTTTTATCAACTAATCTATCAAGAAGTTTGCAATGAATTGCAATAAAAGTCTGACAGGTTGCTGAGCCATCAGACAGTTTATCCGGAAATTCCGCATATTCACAAGTTAAATCACAATACTTCATTTATTACCCTGCCAATTGTCTCGCAAATTTAAAATGAAAATCGGGTAGAATCAAACCATCTCGTTGCTCTACCCGATTTTTACTGGATTTTTTTATTTTACTAAATTGATGTCAAAACCTTCGGGTCTTCCAATTGGTTCTGCTTCAACTTTCCCCTTCTTTATCTTTCGTTTCAAAGCAATTTGTTCAAAGAAAAGATATATAATAGGTATCAAAATTAAGGTGAATACCGTGGCAAAGGTTAATCCGCCTATCACTGCGATAGCCATCGGAGCCCATAATTCTGCACCGGTGCCGAGGCCTAATGCCAGCGGCAACATGGCCAAAATAGTGGTTAGTGCGGTCATTAACACAGGTCTTAATCGTCTCTTACTCCCTGCCAGAATAGCGATCCACAGATGATAATTATGTTTGTACCTTAGTTGATTTATATAGTCAACTAATACAATTCCATTATTGACGACGATACCTACTAATAGTATGCATCCAACCAATGCCATAACACTCATGGGTGTTCCAGTTATGAATAACAACCAGATTGCTCCAATCATCGCCAGCGGAATAGTAAAAATGATGATAAATGGATCTATCAAAGATTCAAATTGGGAAGCCATTACCATATAGACGAGTATCACAGCCGCAGCTAGAGCGATATAGAGATACAAAAAAGCCTCGCGCCTTTCTTCCTCGGCGCCGCCTATTTCCCATCTAAATTCAGGTGGGAA
>JAGNGI010000107.1 GCA_018002295.1 Fidelibacterota bacterium | reverse complement strand
CCGGATTTTTTAGCTGAAATGGCACAATTCTCGGCTGAACTTTATGTAGTGGTTGCCTTTCGGATTTTGCCACCCGAACTTCTGGTAATTCCACCACGCGGCGCGATTAATTTACATGCTTCCCTCTTGCCACGCTATCGTGGCGCGGCACCGATCAATTGGGCGCTCATCAACGGTGAAAAAGAAACCGGCGTGACGGTGTTCCAAATAAAGCCGACCGTTGATACCGGTAATATCTTATTGCAGGAAAGAGTTGCGATTCAGCCTACTGATACTTATGGAACGCTGGCGCCGCGTTTAGCGGAAATAGGTGCGCGCCTGATCCTGGCGGCTATAGATGGTCTGGAAGCCGGAACTCTAAAAGGCACACCTCAGGATGATAGTTTGGCTACACCTGCCCCTAAAATTTTCCCTGAACTTGGAGAAATTGATTGGTACAAGCCAGCTAGCGATTTGAAAAACCTGATTCACGGATTATCGCCTACTCCCGGAGCTTTTACCTTTTTCCGGGGCAAAAGATTGAAAATTTTGCGCGCTTCTGTCATAGATGAAAAAATTCCGGGTGAACCGGGAACGATTATTCAATGTAATAAAAACAGCCTGAACGTACTTACCGGTAGTGGAGTTTTAAAGCTGGAAGAGTTGCAATTTGAAGGGCGCAAACCTTTACCTGCCGCTGAATTTTTATGCGGTTTTGGAGGACGAGTGGGAGATAAATTTGCCTCGTGAATACTCGTGCCGCCGCTGTTATGATTTTGAATACTTTGCCAGGCACCGGCTATAACTACGAGTCAGCCATTGACGCCTTTCTTAAGATTAATAACTGCAGCTCGCCAGACCGTGATTTCATCTATCTGTTGGTAAAAGGCACTATCCAAAATCAAAGCTTGCTGGATTATTTAATCGAGCAAACACGGAACAATTCAGCCAAACGTCTCGAGATAACCGCTCGTAATTTATTACGGGTGGGAGCTCTGCAGATTGTGGTTTTGAAAACGCCACCCCACGCGGCGGTGAATGAGACCGTAGCGGCCGCCCATCAGCTTCAGCGCTCGGATTTAGCCGCCTTGATTAATGGTGTTTTACGACATATACCTCAGGAATCAGTCTGGCGTGAGCGTCTGGGGCAATTAGAATTGGCGGAGGCGCTGGCAATCGAATTTTCCCATCCGCGCTGGTTAGTAGAGAAATGGCTGAACGCTTTCGGTCGTGAGAATACGATAGATTTGCTTGCTTTTAATAATAAATATCAAGCGATTTTTTTTCGGCACAACCCACTGCGCATTAGTTGGAGCGAATTTGAGGCAAAACTACAGGCTGATAACTACCGGATTGAGATATATGAAACCGCTCCGGTAGTATTTTTTCTAGTTGACCGACCGGGTGACTTACTTAAAAGTGAATATTTCGAGTGCGGTTACTGTTCGGTTCAGGATTATAGTCAATCGCTGGCGGTGCGCCTTTTGGATCCGCAACCTGGCGAAAAAATATTGGATGCATGTGCGGCTCCCGGCGGCAAGGCGACTATGATAGCACAGTTGACGAAAAACCAAGCCAATATCCTGGCAAATGATCGCACGATTAATAAAATTGAGTCAATCAAAGAATCCGCCTGCCGATTAGGGATTGATTCCTTAAATTACAGTGTGAATGATGCCGCCGCAGCGAAATTTCCTATGTTTGATAAAATTCTATTAGATGCACCGTGTAGTGGTAGCGGCGTTCTGGCGCGGCGGGCTGACTTGCGCTGGAGTCGTAAACCGGGGGATTTGCTTCAGGCGCAAGCCTTGCAATTACGGCTACTCGAAAATTTAGCGGGATTTCTGCGTGATAAAGGCGTTTTAGTTTATAGCACTTGTTCCATTGAGCCGGAGGAGAATTGGACAGCGGTGCAAATGTTTCTAGAGCGCCATCCGCATTTTTCAGTGGATACGGCTGTAAAATACGTTGATCAACGCTATTGTGATCAAAAGGGGGCAGTTATGGTCTTGCCATTTGAACACAATCTGACCGGAAGCTTTGCAGTCCGTTTGGTAAAACATTAAAATAGAAGTAGTTAGGAGCAAATGTCAACAAAGATTCGTAACTGTTTGAGATTCATAGCGGCTTTTATAGCGGTCGGCGTGGTGCTGGTGCTAGTTTTTGATAAAATATTGATGCCTATCTATGTTCGTCATGGAAAGGAAGTCGCAATGATTGATGTGCTCAAGCTACCGGCCGATAAAGCTATCCAGATATTAGATGCCAATGGTTTTGAAGTCCAGGTCGTAGATACTATTGAGAGTGGTAACCTTCCCATAGGGATTGTTATTGATCAACAGCCGCCTCCTGGACGGATGGTCAAGAAAGGGCGAGTTGTACAATTAGTAGTCACTGGTGGTAGCCGTTTTGTGCGTATGCCCAATTTGGTCGGCCGTGCTCTGAAAGCCGCTCAAATCATCTTGGAAAATAATAAGCTCGTTCTTGATTCGGTTGAATATCTCTATTCCTCAGAGATTCCTGAAGGAGTGGTCAGTGAACAATCTATTTTGCCGGGTTCAATGGTTAGCATTAACACTAAAGTCACAGTTGTGGTCAGTAAAGGCCCGCCAAGCCGCCAGCTTGAAGTGCCCATGCTAATTGGGCTCAGCCTGACTGAAGCCCGAGCTAGTATCCGGAAAGCCGGGTTCAGAGTTGGTGTCATTCGCTATGTACCGACCACTGATCTTAATCCATATACAGTGATTGATCAGACTCCTAAACCGGGCGGTTTATATGATAATCCTATTAACATTGATTTACAGGTAACCATTGAACCATAACAAGCCGACTCCGGAAGTCGTTCCCTCTCTCCTGTCGGCTGATTTTGCCCGACTGAAAGAACATATTCGCCTGGTTGAGAAGGCTGGAGCGCGGCGTCTGCACCTGGACATAATGGATGGGCACTTTGTTCCCAATATTACCATTGGACCTCTTGTAGTGGAAGCCATTAGGCGTGTGACGAATCTGCATCTCGAGACCCATTTGATGATCGAGAGACCAGAGCGCTTTATTCAGCAATTCGTTGAAGCCGGTAGTAATACGGTAATTTTACACGTTGAATCAGCCCAGGACTTGCATAACGATCTCCGTAAGATCAAAGAATTTGGGGTAAAAGCCGGTGTAGTACTGAATCCACCGACAAGCTTTGAGGAAGTCGAACCGTATTTGGATGAAATTGATCACCTGCTGGTTATGACGGTTCATCCGGGATTCGGTGGTCAGCAGATGATTCCCGAGGCGCTCGACAAAGTACGGCGAGCCCAGCCTTGGCAGGCGCGCTATGGTTTTTTGATCGAAGTGGACGGTGGCATTAACCAGGAAACAATAACGATCGCCGCGGCGGCTGGTGCCGATTTATTAGTTGCAGGCAACGCTGTCTTTGGTAGTGGACGCCCGGGTCATGCCTTTCGATCCTTAACCTGGCAGATAAAGTGATTAAACCGGTCAATGAGGGGGAACTCGGTCGCAAGGCGATTCATTATTTTTCCTCCCTGATACCAATAATCTATCACTTTTTCTTCACAAGAAATGAGGCAGTAGTAATTATCGGGATTCTATTTATAGGAATAGTTGTTGCGGAATTGATGCGTATGCACCTTCCGGCACTGCGTCGGCTCTATTATCGTTTGTTTGGGTGGATGATCAGACCACATGAATTTCATAATCATTTTACTGGAGCGACATATGTATTTATGGGCGCTTTCCTGGCGATATTTCTATTCCCGAAAGAGGTTGCCGTAACGAGTCTTTTAATTCTGACAGTTGGCGATCCGACAGCTTGTCTGGTTGGGCTCTCGATTGGCCGGATAAAAATTTATAATAACAAGACCCTTGAAGGGGCATTAGCATTTATTTTCGTATCACTTATAGCGACGGTATGGATTAGCTCGATCCCCTTCTGGATAAAATTG
>JAGNGI010000045.1 GCA_018002295.1 Fidelibacterota bacterium | reverse complement strand
AAAAAACAGGAGATTAATTATGTCAAAACAGGTCTTAATTGGACAACGGGAATATTTCAAGGGAATCGGTAAAATTCCTTATGAAGGTCCTGAATCAAAAAATCCTTTGGCGTTCAAGTATTATGATGAGAACAGAGTTGTGGCTGGCAAGAAAATGAAAGACCATTTTCGCTTTGCTATTGCTTACTGGCATACATTCTGTAACAATGGTGGAGATCCGTTTGGAGCAGAGGGTACGGTTGATTTTCCCTGGAATGAGTCTAAAGATCCAATGCAAGCCGCCAAAGACAAACTGGACGCGGCTTTTGAATTTTTCACTAAGTTAGGTACACCGTTTTATTGCTTCCACGATCGTGATATGGCTCCAGAAGGGAAGAATGTAGTCGAATCTGAAAAGAACCTCAAAGAACTGGTAAAAATTGCCAAAGCCAAACAAGAAGAGTCCGGTGTCAAATTGTTGTGGGGCACGGCTAATGTATTTGGGCATAAACGCTATACTAACGGTGCCGCCACTAATCCTAATTTTTACGTTATTCCTCACGTCGCCGCACAGGTGAAAGCCGCTATTGATGCAACCATCGCACTCGGCGGAGAAAACTATGTATTCTGGGGCGGTCGCGAAGGTTACTACAGCCTGCTTAATACCAATATGAAACGTGAAATCGAGCATATGGCGATGTTTCTGACCAAGGCTCGCGATTATGGCCGGGCGGCTGGTTTCAAAGGCACATTTTTGATCGAACCTAAACCTATGGAACCAACCAAGCATCAGTACGATTTCGATTCGGCTACGGTAATCGGTTTTCTGAACAAATACGGTCTTCAGAATGACTTCAAGATCAATATCGAGAATAATCACGCTACCCTGGCTGGGCATACTTTTGCGCACGAAGTCCAGACGGCTTGCGATGCCGGCCTGTTCGGAAGTCTGGATATTAACCAAGGTGATCCTTTTAACGGCTGGGATACTGATGAATTTTTACATAATCTGTATGATGCTACCGAACTAATGCTAATTCTTTTGCAGAATGGTGGAATCGGTCACGGCGGTATGAATTTTGATGCCAAGAATCGTCGTAGTTCGACCGATTTGGAAGATATTTTCATTGGCCATATTTACTCGATGGATACTCTGGCGCGCGGATTGCTGATTGCCAATGATATTCTGGAAAAATCGGATTATCTCAAGATGAAAAAAGAACGCTACAGTAGTTTTGATTCTGGCGATGGTGCTCGTTTCGAGAAAGGTGAATTAGGCCTCGTCGAACTGGCGAAAATCGCCGAAGAAATTGGCGAACCCAAAATGATCAGCGGCAAACAAGAATTGTACGAAAGCCTGATCAATCAGTATATTCGCTGAATCTCATAAATAGGAGTAAAACCGTGTTTAAATTATTCGCCGGGTTGGATGTTTCGACCCAAAGTACCAAACTTGTCATCATTGACCTCGCGGCTAAGAAAGTCGTTTATGTTAATTCGGTCAATTACGATACCGACCTGCCGCACTATAACACGAAGAACGGCGCTATCCAGGGGCTGGGAGAAGGTGTCTCCGAATCTGACCCCCGAATGTGGATAGAGGCGGTTGATCGCGTTTTTGCTAATGCCGTCGCGGCTGGAATTGATATGTCTCAGATCGGTTGCATTGCGGTTTCCGGCCAACAGCATGGTCTGGTTGCTCTGGATGCGCAGGGCAATTTATCGCGACCCACAAGTAAACTCTGGAACGATTTTTCGACTCTGGAAGAATGTGAAATTCTGACGGAAAAAGTCGGTGGGCTGGAACAAATGATTGCCGAAGTCGGCAATAGCCAGCGTACGGGATATACTGCGGCGAAAATTTTTCACATGGTGCGCCATGAACCGGAAATTTACCATAAAACGGCAACTCTCTTTCTGGTGCATAATTATATTAATTATTATCTGACCGGAGGTGTCCGCGTGATGGAACCGGGTGACACCTCCGGCATGGCACTTTGGAACCCCAAAAATGGTCAGTGGTCGCAGAAAGTCATCCAAGCTATCGCTCCTGATTTAATGTCCAAATTACCGGAAGTTAAACCTTCCGACCAACCGATTGGATATATTTCTTCCGAATTAGTGGCGAAGTTTGGTTTTTCGAAAGACTGCCTAATTGATGCCGGTTGCGGAGACAATATGTATGGCGCAGTCGGAACCGGGAATGTCGAACCTGGGATTGTGACCGTCAGCCTTGGGACAAGTGGAACGGCTTATACATTTATGGAGGAGCCTTACATTGATCCAACGGGAGAAATTGCCGCTTTTTGTGATAGCACCGGCCATTATTTACCTTTATTATGTGTATCGAATTTAGCCAACGGGTACAACGAATTCATTAAACTGCATAAAATGACTCATCAGGTTTTTGATAAAATGCTTGATGAAACGCCGCCAGCTAATAATGGTAAATTACTGATTCCCTGGTATGTAGGCGAACGGACTCCGGACTTGCCGTTGGCTGCGCCAATTTACTTCGGTTTTGGATTGGCTGATTTTACCCAGGCTAATTTAGCTCGCGCTATTATCGAGGGCCATATTCTTAACCTCTATACCGGTTTTAAGCGTATGCCAGTGGATGTGAAAGAGATCCGCCTGACCGGTGGGCTTTCGCGGTCTGATACCTGGTGCCAGACTATTGCTGATATTTTCGAAGCCCAGACAGTACCAGTCGAAGGTGAAGGTGCGGCGCTGGGTGCGGCTTTGCATGCGGCTTGGACCTGGAGTAAAGCCCAGAATAAGGACGTAAGTCTTAAAGAATTGGTCAAGCCATTTGTAATTCTGGACGAAAAAAGGCGCAAACAGCCCATCGAAGCCAATCTACCAGTTTATCGGAAATTAAGCGCGATGTTTGAATCTATCAGTTGCCGGATTCGCGGGTTGAAAGGTGATGATCCTTTCCGTCTCAGAGCGGAATTGATCAAACTCAGTAAAACAAAGACGAATAGTTGAACCCCGGCAGTTATCGCTAATCGAAAAATCAGAAACACGGAGCGAAAATGAAAAAGTACAAGATTTCAAATGATAAAGGAGTTTCGGCAGAAATTATCAGCTATGGAGCTATCGTAGTTTCTTTGACAGCTCCGAATAGAAACGGCCAGATGGAAGATATTATCCTCGGATTTGATGATTTAGCCAGTTACGAAAAGGACAATACTTTCCAAGGCGCTATTGTGGGTCGTTATGGCAACCGGATAGCTGGCGGAAAATTTAGTCTTGACGGAAAAGTCTATCAGCTTAACTTAAATGATGGACCAAATCATCTACACGGCGGTCCGAAAGGTTTTTTCAAAGTAATATGGGATATCGAACAGTTGGATAGCCAATCGGTTCGGTTGACTTATGTCAGTCCGGACGGTGAAGAAGGCTATCCCGGGGAAGTAAAAATATCTGTTGTTTATACAATTACCGATGACGATGCTCTGCGAATTGACTATTATGGAACGACCGACCGGCCGACTATTCTAAATCCTACCAGTCACTGCTATTTCAATTTAAGCGGAACGCCGAAAAATACTATCTTAGATCACGAATTAATGTTGAATGCTGATTTCTTTACGCCAATTGATGAATTTTCTATTCCTACCGGTGAAATCCGACCAGTAGCCGGCACTCCGCTGGATTTTCGCGAACCCAAACCGATTGGTCGTGACATCAACGCTGAAGATGAGCAGATAAAATTCGGCAAAGGTTATGATCATAACTGGGTAATTAACGGTAAGCCTGGGCAGGTGCGTCTCGCCGCAACTGTTTATGAGTCCAAGAGTGGTAGATTGATGGAATGCCTGACCGATCAAGCCGGTTTGCAATTCTATTCCGGTAATTTTCTAGACGGTTCACTGATCGGAAAAGGCGGTATTCGTTACAATTACCGCTGTGCTCTCTGTCTGGAAGCACAGGCTTTTCCGGATTCGCCTAATAAACCGCATTTTCCATCGGTAGTTCTGCGACCGGGCGAAGAATATCGCCAGACTACCATCTATCGTTTTTCGGTAAGATAGAAAATTTATAAGTACCAATAAACTAATATATTAGCTCAAGATACGAGCAAGTAAATGTTGTCTTTTATGATTGCTAAAAGGCAACATATTTTATAATTGGGTCGGAATAGATTATCCAATTATTCCTGAAACAATGTAATTGATTCTTATGGATTTCGGAATATTTCGATGAATTATCGAAAATATTTTCGTAACCACTGGAGTGTAAATTTTTTAGTTAATTTGAAAATGAACAAAATTAGAGAAATTCTCGACGATAAAATGGAATTAAAATAATTTTTCTTGCATTTTTAAAAATGTCATTTAAATTAGGATACAGAAAACGATTTCGTAAAAGAGAATTGATGGATTGAAAAGGGATAAAGGCTATCGCGGGGTAGGGGAAAATGACCGCTAGTAGCATACAAAAATCAGGATTGGTGCGGTACTATGACCGGTTTTTAATTACTTTAATTATTGTGACTTAGGCAGATTTAACGATGACAATTAAGGATATTGCGCGTCTCGCGAATTGTTCACTCTCGACTGTATCGAAAGCCTTGAATGGCCGCCAGGATGTGAGTGAGGCTACTCGTCAGCGAATTATGCAAATAGTTGCTGAATATAACTTCACTCCCAGTGCTTACGGTAAAGGCTTGAAGAAACAGAAAACCGAGAATATTGGCGTAATATTCTGTCGGGAAACGCGACCGCTATCAGCGAATCCATTTTATTCACGTGTACTGGAAGGCATCGAAGCTGAATTGGTCATTAATAACTATAATTTAGTGCTGCATTTACTGCCAGAAGTATATCGCGGTGAATACCCGAAAATGCTCAAAGAACATACCGTGGATGGGATAATACTGGCAGGTGTACTCGATCAGGATTTTGTGGATCTGGTTAAAGAATCCGGAATTCCCATTGTTTTCGTTAATCCCAATTTCGAAATCGAAGGAGAAGATCAAATTTTCATAGATGATGAGCATGGTGCTTTTCAAGCGATTCAATATGTCATAAGTAAAGGGCATCAGAGAATTGGTTTTGTTTCCGGTGATTTGAATAGAATTAGTTTTAAGAAACGATACGATGGATATAAAAAGGCATTGGCATACCATAGAATTGAATATGATGATGAAATTGTCCGGACAGGAGGCTTGGAAAACGGATATGATCAAGTTACTGCTTTGATGAAATTGAAAAATAAACCGACGGTAATTTTCTGCACAAATGACCTTAATGCAATTTTTGGTTATAAAGCGATTGAAGACTTAGGGTATAGTATTCCACAGGATATAAGTATAATTGGATTTGATGATATTGATCTGGCAAAAATATCAAATCCACCATTGACAACTGTGAGAGTTTATAAAGAAGAGATGGGATCAATCGCAGTTAGAATATTATTGGAGAAAATTAATAAAACTGGACATAAGCCTGTTACGACTCTTTTACCGGTAAGAATAATTGAGCGTGATTCGGTAAGAGATCTTAACAATCCTAAAAATACCGTTAGACATATAGAACCCAAGCAAGATATGGAGTTAGTATGAAGAGATATTTAAAGCCCGCATTTAGTGGATTAGCGGTGATGTTGTTTATTAATTTATTGAACGCCGGAGTAATAAAAGGGAGAGTAATAGATTCAAAAACCGGCGATCCGCTCATTGGTGCGAATCTTATTTTAGCTGAAACAGCTGGTATTGGAGCCGCTTCCGATTTTAAGGGATATTATAGAATAGATAATGTACCTGCTGGCGAATATACCTTGAAGGTGACTTTTATTGGTTATCAACCGGTGGAAATAAAAGTCAGCCTGAAAGCAGACGAAACCATCATTCGCGATATCGAAATGGTCTATGGTGGTGCGCTAAAAGGTGAAGAAGTTGTTGTCACCGCGCAAGCCAAAGGTCAGATGTCGGCTATCAACCAGCAGTTAGCCTCGAATGTAATTACCAATATTGTTGATGAGAGCCGTATCCAGGAATTGCCGGATGTGAATGCGGCTGAATCAATTGGGCGTTTACCCGGGGTCTCTATCCAGCGGTCTGGTGGCGAAGCCAATAAAGTTGAAGTTCGAGGTCTTAATCCCAAATATAGTCTGATTACGGTCAACGGTGTCGAACTTCCAGCCACCGGTTCCGAAGACCGAAGTGTCAATCTTTCACTAATTTCGTCCAATATGCTGGATGGAATCGTTTTGAAAAAAACTAATACTCCGGATATGGATGCTGATGTCTTAGGCGGTACGATTGATTTAAGATTAAAAGAAGCGCCGGAAGGTTTTAAGTTTAACCTGTCAGCTCAAGGAGGATACAATCAACTTCAGAATTATTACGGCAATTATAATTTTACCGCCAGTGTCAGCAATAGATTCTTCGACAATCGTCTCGGAATAATAGTAAATGCAAATACAGATAACTATGACCGTAGCGCCGACAAATTGCGAGATAATTGGCGGAATTATAATGAAATGCTTGCTACCGGAGAATTATTTATGATTGAGGAAATAGTAAATCGAAAACGGACCGGGGCGAGCTTATTATTAGACTATAATCTACCAAAAGGGAAAATTACCGCTAATGGTTTTTTCAATCAGCTTAATTCCGATGGATTAATTCGTAATAGCCAGGTCAATACCATGGAACTCGGTTACGCTACTAATCGCCATTATTATAGAGTTGAAGAAGAAAAAAGTAAAACAAACGTTTTTACCAGTGCAATTGGAATTAATCAAGACTTTGGATGGTTCCGGTATGATGCCGGAGTAAGTTACTCGGGGACGAATACTGATAGTCCTGATCGCCGAGTAACAGAATTTGTGCAAGAACAAAGTGCTTTACGGCCCGGATATCCCCAGTTCGTTGATCCCAAGGCTCTGGTACCATATTTTAATGTTGATACAATTAATACTAATATGGCTTCTTTATATAGCTATAGTAAGAAAATTACAGAGAACACATCATCCGCCAAACTTAACCTTGAAATACCCTTTCGGTTTGGGAATATTTTGAGTGGCTCTTTTAAAACCGGCGGAAAACTGCGCTGGATTGATCGCAGTAATGATGAAAATCAACACGGATATAGTGGATTACAATACGGGTCAGGCCAACAAAATCCGGTATTTTTACATGTTGATAAAGTCTATCCAGAATGGGGCATTATGGATAACGTTGAGGAATATCAGTTGCTAAATGTGTTGCCATTTTTGAAAGATTACTCTCGTCCTGATTTCCTGAATGGTGATTTTCCCCTTGGATTGACTTTTGATGAAAAAAAGTTGCATAAGATGTCCGATGCTTTGATGGCGGCTCCGGATAGTCTGAATTTATGGCTGCCCTATTCCGTTGGGACATTCGGTTACGACTATGATGGTTTTGAACGTTACCAAGCCGCTTATTTTATGGGTGAATTTAATTTTGGTAGTTATCTCACTTTAATACCCGGAGTTCGTTATGAAAAGGATTATTCAAAATATCATGGGCAGCGCTACATGGTTAACCAATCCGGTCAGACTGTGGAGCAACCGCCTTCTGAATTTGTTAGGCTTACAAAAGAGAGGGAGAATGAATTCTGGTTACCAATGGTAAATATAATAGCCAAGCCTACGAATTGGTTAAATATAAGATTAGCAAGGACCGAAACCATTGCACGCCCGGATTTTCTAAGATACGCACCGATCTCATATATTTCTTCAGATAGAAAATCGGTAAATGCGGCTAATTATTCATTAAGACCTTCCCAATCAACTAATTATGATGTGGGTGTTTCTTTGTTTAACAATGAGATTGGTTTACTTTCAGTTACCGGTTTTCATAAAAACATCGAGGATCTAATATTTTATTCAGCGGCTTTTTACCGTCCGGGAGTTGTATTAGATTCGGCTTTGGATATTCCCCAAACCTGGTTAAAAGCCAACCCCCAGATAAATGCCTATAGAAATAATCCTGATCCTGCCAAATATTACGGTTATGAAATAGAATGGCAGACTCACTTCTGGTACTTACCGTCGGTATTTAAGGGAATCGTCTTAAATATTAATTATACCCACATATACTCAGAAATGAAATTAGTATATGATAGTTTAGTAACCAAACAAGAGGGAACAAGGCGAGTCTATTCATTGGTGCCAGCTTATATCAAGACTCGTATGCCTGATCAACCTGCCCATGTTTTTAATATCACGATTGGATATGATTTAAAAGGATTCTCAGCTCGCCTCTCTTATTTATTCCAGACTGATAAATTAACCGGTATTGGGTATGATGGCGTAATTCCCACGACGAGATTAAGTAGTTATACTAGTGATTACGGGCGCTGGGATCTAACCTTACAGCAAAAGCTTTTTCAAAATATTCAATTGTTTGCCAATTTTAATAATTTGAATAATAGGTACGACCAAAGTTGTATCGGAGCAGATTTAACTCATCCGAGCTATATCGAATATTATGGATTTACTATGGATTTAGGTATTAGAGTCAATCTTTAGAGGAATATTTAATGTTGATTTTAATAAATAGGGGGAAATCAAATGATGTTAGCAATTCAAATTCACCCGCCTTAAGAGCGTTATTTAAACTAAAAACATTAAAAAATGAAAGGAGAAAGTGCCAAAAAAATGATTTTAAGAGAAAAATTGCTATTAAATTGCCAAACCAAGAAAATTAATCAAAAGGAGGATTATTTAATGAAGTCTAAAAACTTAGTAGTTTGGTTTACTATGCTGGCAGTCGTGCTGGTTATGTCGGCTGGCCAGATTTTAGCGCAGACTGGAGATACGCTGGTGGTAAATTGGGATGACGGCGAGGGCAATATTGTCCAGGATGCTCTTTACAATGCCGTTATGGGAGATACGGCGGCTGACGGTAAACGTGCCAATCTGAATCGGGTCTATAAACTAAAAGCCGGTGGTTATTACTGGAATTTTAAAACTATTAGTAATGACTTCCCTCTGCGTTTAGTAGGAGAAGTACCCACAGGTGACGAACATCCGGCTGTAATTCAGATGGTTACAGATGCAGAGAGTGGAAGTACACCAGGTAAAATGATTGCCTGTGCCAGTGATCTTACACTGAAGAATCTTTATATCATTGGTTCTGATGAACTGGGCTCTTCAGGGTATTATCAACCAATTGAAGTTAACGCTGTTGCGAAAAGGTTCATTATTGACAATTGTGTGTTCGAGCGTTCAAATTTTGCGATTGTTGCTTTCGCAGGCGGCAAGGATAATGACCTCTTTATTACCAACTGTGTTTACCGCAATTTACAGGAAGATGTGCCAACCCAACAGTGGTGCGGGCGTGGACTCTCGGTATGGACTGATATTGATACAGTAGTCATTGAAAATAATACCTTTTTCAATGTTAATATGTGCGCTATCCAGATCGAGAATGGTGCCGCAAATTATCTTCGCTTCAATCATAATACCTTGGTTAATATTGGTCGTGCTTTCACTTCAACTACCAATGTCTGGTGGAGAGAAGCTTACTTCACGAATTTGCTGTTTGTCAATACCTGGTGGCATGGTGAAGGTTATTGTGATTATAGTGTACAATATCAACCAGGTCGTGACCCAAGGGCATATACCACGGGCATCTTTACAATTAATGATATGCCGTCGAGATATGGGACCAACAAAGGGCGTCGTATCCTATTTTCCAATACAGCCGCCTATCTAGATCCGTATTTTACAGAACATTATGGAGATACGATCAGGTTTCAGCCTTATGTGAATGCTATCACGGATTCGTTCTTTACTACATTCAGTCCGGCCAACGGTGGCCAGATGGTTATTAAAGATACGACCTGGCTTAGTACAAAACCAGCATTCACCAATGATCCTAATACTCCAGCTCAATTAGAGGCAATGTGGAATCACATCACGGCCTCCAGAGGTTATCAGTATTATGGAACCGGAGTCCAGGCTAAGCCTTATTATTATGCTTTGCCGACTGATCCGGTCACTGGTGATACCCTTTGGGCAGAACCAAGCTGGCCTTTACCTGAGAATTTCACTTATAGCAATGATCTGACAACGCAAAGTACCGATGGTCTGCCGCTGGGTGATTTGCGCTGGTTCCCAGCCGCCAAAGCGACTTTTGAAGCGAATAAAGATTCCTACGTAAATGCTATCGAATGGATGCCGGGTGAAAGAATCATAATAAAACCTATATGGGAAGAACAAGCCGAAGCCGGGACTGTAAGTGGAACTGCCGCTGTTGAACCTTTTACCGGTGAGGCGTGGTACACCTTACAAGGCGGCACGAGTGTCGAATGGACCTTCAATTCTACTTATGCCGGGCATATTGATATGAAGATGAAAGCCAGAGCCGATGGGCAAAACATTGGTTTTGACTTTATTCTCAATGGCAAAAATATCGTTGATGCCGCTCGTAAGTGGGGTCAATTTGTGGTCTGGACTGGTTCTGGTGATCCTTCAACCTTCTGGACCGGTAAAAGTACCACTGAATTTTATGAAGCTTTCTATGCTTTTGCTGATCTGCATAGTTTTGGCAGTCTTGACGAGATTGGCGTAGTAGCCGGTGAAAACACCCTGAAGCTACAATATTCCTGGAATCCAATTTCCTTTCAGTGGATTGAGCTATATGAAGCCGGGACAACAAACTTGATTGCAAGATTAGTACCTTCAGCCGCGGTTAATAATGGTGCTACTCCCGGTGGCATTGGCGATTGGGTACCTCAGGGATTTAACTCGGTCGCCTTAGGAACAAATGGAACGGTTACTTTCAGTCTACCTAGTTTAGATGCTGGTCGCTATCAAGTGCGGGTGTTCTATCAAAACGCTGGAGCTGCCCAATCCGGTAAAGTACTGGTTGATGGTGTGGAAGCGACGACCTTCTCATTTGCCAGTCAACCGGCTGGTACCGGGTTAGACGTTATAACTGATCTTTTTGATTTGACGGCTGGTACCCATACCTTGGCTATTTCCGGTAGTGGTGCAAAAGTTGACTGGATACAGCTACTTAATGAATCCAGAATTTCGGGTATCAAGAAGGTAACTGTTCTGGATGGATTCTCGCTTTCGCAGAACTATCCGAATCCGTTCAACCCGACTACTATGATTCGCTTTGAGTTGGGCAAACCTTCTAATGTCAGATTGACAGTCTATAACCTGTTAGGTCAAAGAGTCGCTACATTGGTCAATGGTCATATGAGCCAGGGTGCTCATATTATTCAGTTTGATGCCAGTCATTTGGCGTCAGGCATTTATTTCTATGCGATTCAAGCCGGTGAATTTAAAGAAGTAAGACGGATGTTGCTCCTTAAATAGGACTGCGACCGATTAGTTGGAATGAATAGAGTAGCCGGCAGGACGAAAAAATACCTGCCGGCTCTCTTTTTTCGGATGCAGTTAGTGAATTAGGAAAGTTTATGAATAGACGTGAATTTAATAAAATGTTGCTGTGCGCGGTAGGTTCGCTGGCACTACCTAAAATTGACCTCTTCGGTTCTAAACTTGAACAAGCACCGCCACTGCATTTTCCACGCTATCGAGGATTTAACCTTCTGGCTAAATTCAGTAACTGGGAACCCAGAAGTAAATTCGACGAAGAAGATTTCGAGATTATGGCGGAGTTGGGATTCGATTTTGCGCGAATTCCGATGTCCTACTGGTGCTGGTCTTCTAAAGATGACTGGTACCGCATTGATGAAGATGTTTTAAAAGATATAGACGAAGTAATCGAGTTCGGGAAGCAGTACAATATTCACATTAATCTGAATTTGCATCGCATTCCGGGGTATTGCATTAATGGACGCGATCAGGAACCGATGGACCTCTACGAAGATACGCCCGAAAGAATGCAAAAGGCACTGGAAGCGGCTATTTTTCACTGGAAAATGTTTGCTAAGCGCTATAAAGGCATCCCAAATTCTCAGCTCAGTTTTGATTTAATTAATGAACCGCCGCATACCAAAGAAGAAACGCGTCACGTAGAAGTCGTCACGGCTTTGGTTAATGGGATTCGCGAGGAAGACCCACATCGGTTGATCGTGGCTGATGGGAAAGACGTTGGTCGCACGCCGATCTTTGGCATTGCTGATTTGGGAGTTGTTCAAAGTACGCGCGGCTATGATCCAATGAGCGTCAGCCATTATAAAGCGAATTGGGTACCGAAAGAATCCTATCAGACTTTCAAGAAACCAACCTGGCCGCTTAAAGGCGATGATGGCACCATCTGGGATAAAGCAATGCTGAAATCTCAGTTAATTGATCCCTGGATGCCATTAGTAGCAAAGGGAGTTCCAGTTCACGTCGGAGAGTGGGGCTGTTATAATCAAACGCCGCATGATGTAGCTCTGCGCTGGATGCGTGATTTGTTATCACTGTGGCAAGAAGTCGGCTGGGGGTACGCTCTTTGGAATCTAAAAGGTGATTTTGGGATTCTCGATAGTAAACGCAAAGATGTGAAATACGAGAAATATAAAGGACATGATCTCGATCGCAAGATGCTGGAGCTCTTAAAGGAATTTTGAGTGCGCTATGGAGGCTGTAAGATTCCAATAATTAAAAACTTGAAAATCAGGAATGATATAAAAACTCGGTCCATTATATTGCTTATAATTATCAGAAATAAATGAGGAATTAATCCTACCTGCCGATTGTATTCTGGATATTTCTCAAAAAAAGGTCTTAACAAATCAATGAATAGTTTAGAAGAAATAGTCAAATCTAAAAGGAGAATCAAAAGATGAGTCCGCTATATAAGATTATGTTACTTTTTATCGTTTCGTTAGCAATCGCGCAACCATCGCGAGCTAAGGATAACTACAAGAATTTCAAATTGGCGATCTACTGTCCAGCGCGCGATGTGCAAAGAATGGCTGATTTAAATTGGCTGGAAAAGAACTTCAACCTGCTCGATAAATACCTTGATATTGATAAAGTTTACCTTGAGACTTATCGCGGTCAGACGTTGGTTGATAAAGAGACTATTTCAAAAGTCAAAAAATTTTTCAAAGAACGCGGTATCCAGACTTCCGGTGGAATTACCTATGTCTGGAACGATGATCAGCAATTTTTATCGTTTTGTATTACTAATCCAGATCAGCGTAAAAGAATGCAAGAGGTTGCCGAATATACCGCCAGTATGTTTGACGAAATTATGCTGGATGATTTCTGGTTTCTAAACACTAAAACGGAGTCTGACATTCAAGCCAAAGGTAACCAAAGCTGGACGGATTTCCGTTTGGAGCAAGCGGCGGAAGCCTCTCAAAAACTGATTATTGACCCGGCGAAGAAGGTCAATCCTAAGGTAAAAATAATCATCAAGTATCCGAACTGGTACGATCATTTTCAATACTGCGGATTCAATCTGGAGAAGCAGCCGACTCAATTTGATCTGATCTATACGGGCACGGAAACCAGAGACCCGGTTTATACTCATCAGCATTTACAAGCCTATGAGAGTTATGCCATTATGCGCTATTTTGAAAATATTGCGCCCGGACGGAATGGTGGCGGCTGGGTGGACCCTTTTAATCGTCGCACACTCGATCGTTATGCGGAACAAATCAACATGACATTGTTTGCCAAAGCCCGAGAATTGACCCTATTTTGCTTTGGGGCGTTGCTGGAAGCAATTCCTCAGGAAGATGGCTCGTTCAGACCTTTGAGTCCGGTTGCGCCAGTCGCCGGATATAATCTGGATAAAATTGACTGTTTTCTAGGGAAATTAGGTCAGCCGTTCGGCATTAAAACCTATAAGCCTTACCATTCCTCCGGTGAAGATTTCCTTCCCAATTACATTGGTATGCTGGGAATTCCGATGGAAATTACTCCTGATTTTCCGGCGAATGATGAGATTATTTTCCTGACCGAACAGGCTAGCTTCGATGCTAAGATTGTTGAGAAAATCAAGAATCAACTGATTAAAGGTAAAGACGTGGTCATCACTTCCGGACTTTATCGTGCGCTCCAGGGGAAAGGCATCGAGGATATCGTCGAATTAGAGTACACTGATAAGAAAGCGTTAGTGCATAGATTTTACGACTGGCAGAATGTCTTTATAGCCGAAAATGATATTCTGATTCCTCAAATTCGCTATGCTACCAATGATTCCTGGGAACTAATTACTGCGCTCGATAGCGGCAATGGCTATCCAATCTTCCATCAAGCCAGTTACGCTAACGGCAAACTTTATGTGCTGACTATTCCGGATAACTTCAGCGAATTGTACGAATTACCTCGCGAAGTTTTGACAATCATCAAAAGGGTAATGATGAAGAATTTCTTCGTTTACACCGATAGTCCCAGCAGTGTGAGCCTGATGGTCTATGACAACAATACCTTTATCATTTATTCCTTCAAAGACCATAATACGGATGTAAATATTGTCCTGGATAATAAATTCAGTAAAGTCACTGATCTTCTTGCCAATCGAGAATTAACCGGCTATAAAGAAAACAACAAATTAGTGATCAAGACTGCAATCGGGCCGCATTCTTATCGGGTGTTCAGAGCTGAATAATGATTATCAATAAAAATTAATCAATAGGAGAATGTTATGATGAGAATACCGTACATTTTTGGCATTACCGTTTTACTAATTTTTATGGTTTCCTGCCAATCTGGATCAAAGGCGGTGGATGCCTTTGAGCAAAATGAAAAGCTTGGCAGAGGAGTAAATATCTTAGGCTACGATCCGATCTGGGATTCGTTCGAGAAGGCGCGTTTCAAGGCGCACCATTTTAAACTCATTCGGGAGGCGGGCTTCAACACCGTCCGAATTAATTTGCATCCTTTTCGGCATATGGATTCGACGACCTTTGAATTACGAGAACATTGGTGGAAAGTTCTGGATTGGGCGGTGGAAAATGCGCTGGCTAATGGCTTAATGATTATTCTCGATATGCACGAATATTATGCTATGGCTGACGATCCAGTCGCTCGTAAGGATATGTGGTTGACATTCTGGAAGCAGGTTGCCGAACGTTACCAAGACAGTTCGGATGATGTGCTTTTTGAGTTGTTAAATGAACCAAATGGCAAACTTAACAGTGAATTGTGGAATGATTTCCTATTGGAAGGTTTAGCGGTGGTTCGCAATTCCAATCCCCATCGGACGGTCATCATTGGTCCGGCCCAATACAACCAAATCAATCAGTTAGATAGTTTAATATTGCCGGAAAAGGATCGTAATATCATCGTAACTATTCATTATTATTCGCCGATGGCGTTTACTCATCAAGGTGCGTCCTGGGCTGGTCGGACTGACTCGCTGGGTGTCCAATGGTTGGGCACAGCCGAGGAGAAGCAAGCCATTATGGACGATTTCGCCAAAGCTCAAAACTGGTCAAAAAAACACAACCGCCCCTTGTTTCTCGGCGAGTTTGGTGTCTATGATAAAGCCGATATGGAGTCTCGAACTAAATATCTTTCGTTTGTGACCAGGACGGTGGAAAATTTAGGATGGAGTTGGGCATATTGGCAGTTTGACAGTGATTTTATCCTTTATGATATTGATAATGAACATTGGATTGAGCCGGTTTTGAAAGCCTTGATACCCAAAACTACCGATGTTAATTGAGGTATTGGAATGGCAATAATCATTTGGAGAATTATAAAGTAAGGGTGGATGATAACTTGAATAAATATCGTCACTTAATAATTTACTGCATAATTATAATAATCTTGATAGGATGTGCTACACAAATGAATTCAGATAAAGAAATGTTATTAAAAGAACTTGAATTTGCTCTAAAAAATGAATTTTTAGATGTCTGGTATCCGGCGGCTCTCGATACAGTTTATGGTGGTTTTCTGAGTGACTTTACGTTTGACTGGCGGCCAGAAGGGCAACAGAATAAGATGATTGTAACCCAGAGTCGGCAAGTCTGGACGGCTTCGCGGGCCGCAATGTTTTATCAAGATGATAAATATCGCAAAATTGCCGAACATGGATTTAATTTTCTAAGAGATAAAATGTGGGATAAGACCTATGGCGGCTTTTATCAATTGCGGGATCGTCAGGGGAATTTAATTCCCTATGGAGATGGTCTTCATAAAGTGGCTTATGGCAATGCTTTCGCAATCTATGCGCTGGCTACTTATTATGAAGCTTTTGGCGATACTTCTGCTCTTGATCTGGCGCGCCAAACTTTTGCTTGGCTCGAAAAACATAATCATGATTCGCAGTACAAAGGCTATGTTGATGCCACCAATCTGGACGGTTCCTGGATAATGTGGCATCCGACTGGTAAAACCAATCGCGATATAACCGAGACGGTTTTGAAGGACTATAATTCTTCAATTCACCTGCTGGAGGCATTTACTCAGCTCTACAAAGTATGGCCGGATAGTCTCGTGCGCGAACGCCTACTGGAAATGCTGACTCTGGTCAGGGACACTTTTGTCAATAAAAAAGGTTATCTGAATATGTATTTTACGAGAGACTGGCAACCACTATCGGTATATGACTTTTCCGCCGAGCCGCAGGAAGCCGACTATTTTTTTGATCATGTTTCTTTCGGTCATGACGTCGAGACTGCCTATTTGCTTTTGGAAGCGGAACATATTCTCGGTAAAAAATCCTATTCTGTGACTTTACCAGTTGCCCGAGCGCTGGTTGACCACGCTCTCGAGAATGGCTGGGATCAAGACAATGGCGGTTTGTATTATCAGGGCTACTACTTCGACGATTCAGATACGATTACGATTTTTGATGATACTAAGGAATGGTGGGTACAAGCTGAAGCCTTAAATGCCTTTTTGTTGATGGCTAAACTTTTCCCGCAAGATCAGAAATACTACGATGCCTTCCGGAAACAGTGGGAATACATCCAACGCTACCTTATTGATCACCAGCACGGCGGCTGGTATTCAAAAGGTCTGGATAAAAGTCCCGAGCGCGCCAAAGGTCCTAAAGGATACGACTGGAAAGTCAATTATCATGAAACCCGCGCTTTAATAAACTGTATCCAGATGTTAAAAGATGAACATGAACTATTAAAGTAACTTAAGGATGGATTAATTATGAAGAAATTATTTCGGTTTTATATTGTTTTGATAATTATCGTATCCTTGGCTTTTTCTCAAGAAAAAAATAAAGTAGATTTGTCAACTGGGGCAAATTTTATCGCAACGAAAACTTACTCGGCGGAAGAAGACGCCCGTATCCTGAAACTCTTCGAAGGATTGCGCGTGGCTGATGTCTCGGATGGAATGGATATGGTAGGCTTGCCGGGCGTCGGACTGGTTGATCCGGCGATTCATGCTGATTGGCTTGATCTGGAAGACCTATCGCATCAAATTCGCGGCATTGCCGTCACGGCGCGCTATGTTCCCACACAACGTCCTGACCGACCGCAAGCCGGTGAAAAATTTCAGGAATGGGAAGGGAATTTTTATAATGTTTATTCGCCTGAAACTTTTGCCGAGTTGATTCGACCCGGCTCGGTAATTGTGCTCGACGATGTTGAGGAAAAGGATATTGGCACCATAGGCTCTTACAATATCTTAGCTTGGCATAAAAGTGGGGCGGTCGGAGTTGTCACCGATGCCTGTGCGCGTGATACTGATGAAATTGCCAAGGAGAAAGTGCCTTTATATTTAAGAAAAAAGGGGCGCGGCATCAGACCAGGGCGTAATGAGCTGGAATCGGTTAATCGTCCGGTTGTCATTGGCGGAGTTTTGGTTTGTCCGGGCGATGTAGTAGTAGCCGATGGCGACGGTGTGATTGTAGTCCCTCGCAATGTTGCTGAGCAAGTTGCCAGATATGCGCGGGAAATTTTGGTGAAAGATAAAGCTAGTCGAAAGGATTTATATAAAAGCCTCGGTCGGCCTCTGGATAAGACTGTCGAATAAAATGCAAAAATCGCCAGTAAATGAAAGAGTTTAATGAAAATCGGGAATTTTTATGCGATTAAAATTAATTGATATCGTTATAATTCTTCTGTACCTGTCCTTTACAATTGTCATCGGGCTGGTTCTTAAAAAGCGGGCACAGGAAAATAAAACCGCCTATTTATTAGGCGGCAATAAATTGCCTTGGTATATGCTTGGAATATCGAATGCATCCGGTATGTTTGATATTTCCGGGACAATGTGGCTGGTGACACTGATGTTCGTTTATGGGCTTAAATCAATCTGGATTCCCTGGCTCTGGCCGGTTTTTAATCAGATATTTTTAATGGTATATTTGTCAGCCTGGCTAAGGCGCTCAAATGTCACGACAGGCGCAGAATGGATTGGAACGCGTTTTGGTTCTGGCCGAGATGCGACCCTTTCCCATAATATCGTAGTAGTTTTCGCTTTACTGAGTTGTCTCGGATTTTTAGCCTACGGCTTTATCGGTTTGGGAAAATTTATGGAAATTTTTATCCCGTGGGAAGTAGTATCCAATTATGTGCCTTTTAGCGTTCCAGACAAATTTGTCCCCCATTTGTACGGGATTGTTTTTACGACGTTCAGTGTTTTTTATACCATTCTGGGGGGAATGGTCAGTATCGTCTGGGCAGATGTGATTCAGTATTGTATTATGGGAGTCTCTGCAATCGTAATTGGAATAATTGCTATGCGGGCGCTTTCGATCCATCCCCTGATAGTACCGGAAGGCTGGATGAGTCCCTTTTTCGGTTGGGAATTGAATATGGATTGGAGTGGCATTATTGCCGAAGTCAATGATAAGATCGCCAGCGACGGCTACTCGCTTTTTATGATTTTCTTTATGATGATGCTGTTCAAGGGTATTTTAGTTAGCGCGGCTGGCCCGGCGCCGAATTACGATATGCAGAAAATTTTGGCGACTCG
>JAGNGI010000106.1 GCA_018002295.1 Fidelibacterota bacterium | reverse complement strand
TTATCAATCTTGAAAGCCTGAACGGCAAGGTCGAATTAATCGCCTTCGCCGATATTTATGAAAAATATCGCGAACATCTCAAAATTAATCATCCCATCTTTGTCAGCGGAAATGTCAATTGCCGGAATGAAGACGACGCCAAGATTATCGTCGAGGAAATCAGCCCCTTGCGCGGTTTGCTTAACCGCAAATCCAAAAAACTTCATGTGCGCATCAATGTCAATCAATTTGGTGCTGAAGATCTGGAAAATCTCAAAATATTACTTGCGAAACATACCGGCGAGTGTCAGCTGTTCCTGCATCTCTATGACGGTAATGGCGTCAACAAATCAATCCGTTCGGGAAATCTGAGAGTTAGCGCCGATCGCGAACTGCTCGATATTCTAAAGAAAACTTTTGGCGAAGATAATGCCTGGGTGGAATAATGATCGCAGTTATTCAAAGAGTCAGCCAAGCCCACGTGACCGTCGAAAACAAAATTGTCGGCCGGATTGGGCCCGGATTAGTGATTCTACTGGGTGTTTTTCAGAATGATGGTGATGCAGATGCCGCTTTTCTAGCTGATAAAATTGCTGGTTTGCGGATTTTTGGGGATGAACAGCAAAAAATGAATCTCTCAATCAAGGATGTTGGTGGCGCGGCATTGGTTATTTCGCAATTTACCTTATGCGGCGATTGGCGCAAAGGCCGCCGGCCAAGCTTTATCTCAGCCGCTGATCCAGAAACCGGACGGCGGCTCTACGAGAAATTTATTGCTGATTTAAAAATTGCCGGGGTTCCGACCGAACAGGGTATCTTCGGAGCAATGATGGCGGTTAGTTTAGTCAATGACGGTCCGGTAACTTTCGTACTTGATAGTAAATTACGGTGAAATTATGCGTTCTAAGGAACCTGCCGTGTATAAACTCCCAATAACGGCCTGGCCGGAAAGCGACCGCCCGCGTGAAAAGCTGATGAAAGCCGGACCTATGAAATTGACGGAAGCTGAACTGCTGGCTATTTTATTACGTAGCGGAGCCGGAGGCAATTCGGCTCTGGATGTCGCCCGTGAGATTCTGCGTAAAAGCGGTGGACTAAATGCTCTGGCTCAAATGGATTATCACGATATTCTCAATCTGAAAATCAGGGGACTCGGCCCAACTAAAGCCGTCACCATTGCGGCAGGCTTGCAATTAGCACGGCGTCTGCAGGCTGTCAGCGTATCTCCGCCAGAAATGATTATCCATAAAAGCGATGAGGTGGCAAAAATTTATATTCCCCGTCTGCAGGATTTGAAAAAAGAGATTTTTATGGTTGTCTTGTTAGCTAGTAACAACAAGATTATCCGTGATGCAATCATCTCTGAGGGAATTTTAAATGCGTCAGTTGTTACTCCGCGTGAGGTTTTCCGCGAAGCCATTCTGGGGATGGCGGCAGCCATCATTTTAATTCATAATCATCCCAGCGGGAATCCGGAGCCGAGCAATGAAGACCTCCAATTGACTCGCCAGATGAAGGAAGTTGGTCAAGCGATGAATATTCCGGTTCTCGATCACATTATCATCGCTGGCGCTCAATACACCAGTTTTGCGGATAAAGAGTTGCTCTGATAAAATGTTTATATTAATTTTGAAGCAGGAAAAAGCTATTACAAATGAACACTAATAATACTCAATTCCAAATTACGGGAAAGGTTCAATCTGGTATAATACCTACTCACAGGCTTACAGCAACTTGGCAACTTTTTAATAATTACAGATTCTCCTTCCTCACCATAGACGGAAGTAATTAAAAAACAAGGAAGAGAGTGAGAATCAAAAGAGGTTTGTGATGGAAATTATCGAACGAGCGACTCTGCAACAACATATTACCAATACGCCGGACAGTTATTTGCGTCCCCTCTTGGCGGCGCTTTATCTGGAAGATCAGGACTGCCAATCGGCCATCGAACTCTGCCGCCAAGACCTTGCCATTCATCCTTTCTCCACGATTGGACACTACATTTGGGCGCTGGCGGCTTTAGCAATGAATGATCTGAACCAAGCCGCTATTCATCTTCGTGCAATTATTCAGATTGATGGGAAATTTTTACAAGCCTACTACAAATTGACCGAACTGGGGGGAGATTATCTTACTCAAGCGGAATTAAAATATTGTTATGAAAAAATTTGCGACTTGAATCCCTATGATAAAAAAAGTACTGATAAACTATCTGCCTTTCCTCTCGAACTACAATCTCAGAAACCGCAGTCGCCAGCCAAACCGGAGCGAACTGATCAGGTCAAAGAATCCAGCGAAAAGGCGATAATGGCTGAGCCAATCGAATCAGCCCCGGAAATTGATCCGCTCACCGGCGCTAACCGTCTTTCTCAATTTTTCGAGTCAGTAATAAAAACTACCGTAACACCAAATTCTTCTGAAATTAAACCAACACCCGTCCCGGAAGAAGAAGCCCATTTCGGGCCAATCGAAAAAACGGCGATAGAAACCGAGCCGACAGTGGAACCGGAGCCAACCATCAGCTTCGATGAACCCTTCCCGGAAGAACCTCAGGTTAAAGAATCATCCGGCTCTTCCTCGATTAGCGACTTATTCAGTCGTCTGCGCGAAAAGCCATTCGAGGAAGTACAAAAAGAAAATTGGCTGAAGGAACATTTGTCTGGTGAAACGCCGTCGCCTGCAATGCCGACTATAACTGAATCTGACAAACCGGCTGTCGAACCTCAAGCCGTCTCTCAGCCTCAGAGCGAAACAAAAGCGACGGACATTCCGAAGGCGACTGCAACCCCCAAAGTTGCGCCCACTAAAGCAGGCAAAGCCAGCCCCAAAACCAAATCCGCTTCTAATAAGCAACGTCAGTCGCATCAACCGAAAAAAAGCGCCGCCTCGCCTGGTAATATTTCATTTCCAATTCCCACCTGGACCTTAGTTGATATTCTAATGAAACAAAAACTCTATGAACAGGCACTTAACATTCTCGATATAATCGAATCCAAGTCTAAAAATGAAAAAGACCTGGAAAAAGTCCAAGCAAGCCGAGCGAAAATCGTGCGATTAATGGCTGAGGAACAATCCGGCGAAGCTTGATTTCAGTAGAGGAAATATTTTAATTTCTTAGAAGCACTTAAACATTGATGCACTCCATAAGAACTCATATATTAAAGATCATCGATAATCTTAACCTTATCCCATTGGTACTTTTTTCGTAACTCTTCCATCTCTTTCTTCTCAGTTTTTATCCTCTCATAATAACTACCAAATTTCCAATCTTAGTTTGATTGGGGTCTTCATAATTTACCATTTAGGGCTCCAAATTGATTTGTTAAATGCATAGGTTTTGTCAAATATCACCCTAAATATCTGTTATTACAATATATTGGATACTTTTTCAGGAAACCCTATTTAGGGTTAACGAAAAATTTTATTTTTAGTCAGTATTAATCCCAATCAATTCTCCTTCTTTAAAACGTGGGCTCGCCGTTTGTGACGACGAGCACCACTCTATGTCAACTGCCCCTTTTCGGTGTCTATTTACAAGCTATTTTTTTAAAAGTCAAGGATATTTTTCGAAAGTTTTGTCTGATCTAGGGACATGGTATCTATTATATAGAACTCATTCTTGTCCTCAAATATAATCTACCCTCCTAATGACCAATGACCATTCTCAGCCTTATTTTTCCTGGTCTTGGAAAAATAAACCGCCAAGTTCACCGAGAACCGCTAAATGAGAAAAATCCCAAATCTCAAATTCCAAATCACAAATAGCCAAACCAATTTCTGCGAAACTGTCTCCTGCCTCCTTTCTCCTTTTCTCAGCCTCAGCCTCTTTACTAATGACCAATGACCATTCTCGGCCTTATTTTTCCTGGTCTTGGAAAAATAAACCGCCAAGTTCGCCGAGAACCGCTAAATGAGAAAAATCCCAAATCTCAAATTCCAAATCACAAATAGCCAAAC
>JAGNGI010000044.1 GCA_018002295.1 Fidelibacterota bacterium | reverse complement strand
TACAGGCTAAGAGCCAAATGTGGGATAATCCTCTTTCCATTTACGATAAAGAAATTATCATGGCAAATGGCACCTCGATTTTCGGCAAAATCATTTATCAAGACGAAAAAATGATTAAAGTTGAAACCTGGATCGGTTATCTGAATATAGACAAAAATCAGGTGGTGAGAGTTGTGACTAATATAGTTGAGAAGCCAGACGAACAATATGTGCCGCCCGAACATGCCAGCGATATTAAGGATGACAAGCCAATCACCATCCAAGCCCCTTATATATCAAAAACCGGTGAACCAGCACCGATCGGTGAAGCGACCAGCCGTGTTCCTAATTGTGTACTAGTGGGAAACATCAAAGAACGCAAGGATCTAAGCGGCAATACCGTTCTCTCCGGAGAAATTAAAAATATTGGAGGTCGTCGGGCTGATTTTGTCAAAATCAATATCGTTTTCCGTAAGAATTGGAGCGGCGATACTGAAACCCGAACAGCTTTTGTGGAAGGCTCTTATGTTACTTTTGAAGGCACGGGAATTACAAGTAATAATTCACTGTTACCGGGTGCTACCGGAAATTTCGAGATGATCATCCCTAAGGATTTCGGACAATTCATAGGTTATAAATATTGATTGGGAGGTTTATAGATAATACTCCAATCATTTAATCTTTCACTTATAACGGTTGTGATTACGGCCGTAATTGACTTTGGTCAGGGCACGAGTTCCTCACCCGCCCCCCCGGTCAAGATTGGTTTATGCTATTTAAAATTAGACAAGAAAGCCGCAGTTCCTTCAGCTTTTAACGATCTGATCAATTTTTGTCCAAATAGTGACCTGCCACCCAAAGTTTATCAATTTCTTATTTCCCGAGGGAAATTTTAACATGAAAAAATTTTAAATTATGATAGCTTGACTAACTATGCTCTCTGACCAGATACTCGATTCAGCCCGCGAGCAGGCTGTTGCAGTTTCTTATAACTTTTAATTACTAGATTATGTAACTTCCGTTGATATTTTAGGTGATATTTAATTTAAACTTAGAAATTTACAATAGATTTTATTTCCCACGATCGTAATCAGATGAAAATAATAGGGTACAGTATATCATATTTTGTTCTGAGAAAGGGCAAGTATCAGTTATCAGGTAAAATCGAGACTTTATGCCAGGGTATTGCTGAGTATATGACTTGCTGTGAGGATAAGGTTAAAAAGCCGGAGTGTTTAGGAAATCTAAGGAATAAGATTGAGATATTACAAAATCGGGAGCGAGTTTTGGTAAAACGCCAGTCGCAACTCCAATCGCGTAAGAAGGAATTGATGAAAGATCACTGCGCTAATCATCAAATCAACGTTGTTGACCACGATGCCCGTTTTATGCCCAAGAGTCAGGGACCGAGTTACAACTTCCAGATTGCGGTTAATCCCCTGAATAATTTAATTGTGGCTAATAGCATTGTTAGCGCCCCTAATGATTAGAATCAGTTTTGCATAATATAAAAAATATATGAAGCTCACCAAGACCTTAATAATCATTTTGCTATGCGCTGGATTTACCGAGTTGAAATCTGACACATTTGAACAGCAGGAAGAGAGAGTTCAAATCGCTCTTAAAGCAATGTACAATCGGGAATACAAATGCGCCGCCAGTCTTTTCCACGAAGTATTAAATTCCACCCCCTTTCATCCTATGGGCCCACTGGGAGCATTAGCGGTCGAATATTATCAAAACGAAGGATTAATCGGCTATCACCAACGTAATCAACAATTTCTTGTGGATATTGAACAGGCTTTGCAAATTTATGCGGACCAGATTAAACAATACCCATCGCATTCGGAATACTTCTTTTTCTATGGAACTGTTATGGGCTTGCGCGCCCGCATTCAATTGGCAGAAAAAAATTACTTCGGCGTGCTAACTAGCGGTTATAATGCTATCCGATTCATCAAAAAGACCGAAAAACTCTATCCTGACCAACCGGATTTCCAATTGCCGGTCGGTCTATTTAATTACTATGTCAGCATCTCAGCCCCTTATATGAAAATTGCCAGTCGCCTAATGCGCGAATCTGGCTCGCGCAGTGAAGGCCTCCAAGCCATCAAAGCCGACGCTGATTACGGCAACTACGGGCGCTATGAAGCCCGATCGCTTCTAGCATACCTCTATTTATACTTTGAGTCGAATTATAGCGGCGCTTATGAATATGCCCGCAAAATGGCTGAAGATTTCCCTAAAAACCCCTATTATGCCGCGTTAACTGCCGACGCCGCGATCCAGATTGGCCAGCTCGATCAGGCATATTATTACCTAAAACGGATTGAGGCTCTGCTTCCAACCCTACCTCCCAAAACCCAAAAGGACTATCGAGGAATACTCCACCTTCTCTATGGCAGTTTGGCGCTTGCCCAAGGTCGGCTCGGTGAAGCCGAATCGAATTTGATCGAATTCATCAAATCCTACGATTATGAACTGGATTATGACCTCGGCAATGCTCTCGTGAGATTAGGTAATGTTTACGATCTACAAAAACGCCGATCCGAGGCTATCGCCTGTTATCGCAAAGCCGTCCAGCTTAATAATCGCACGGCGGCTGTCAGCCTGGCTAACCAATATCTGAAACAGCCATATAATAGAAACTAAACCCGGTTTCCTAAATATATTATCATTTCACAGATCAATTTTGGGTTTGATTTTTAACTGATTCGTAATATGATAACTCCGATTTTTTCTTTATATTCATTCCGGCTTTTTAATTTCTAAAACAATGTCAACTCCTCCTTGCCAAACGCGCTACATTATGAAAATAATCAAAATGAGGTTAAGAACTTATGAACGGTCAAATTCCCGTGCTTATGGTTAACGGCGAATCGCTCGCCGCCGCTTGGGAAAAATCATTAGTCGAACTATACCAAAAAGGTTGCGATATAAAAACCGAGTACGACAAACCTTCTGATCCGCCTAGCAAAGATTGTACTATGATAATCGTCGTCCAAAACCCTTTAGCTGAACCAATGATTCATTGTGACTTCCCAGGTGGATTGACAGACCTGCAAGAATATGTTCTGGAAGTGCTGGAAGGAATCAAAGACCATTGCATCCGGTCGGCTGAGAATCCCGCCGATGCCCGCTGGGAATATACCTATCACCAGCGTTTGTTCAATTATCAGGTACCTGGTTTCGCAAAAGTTTACGACCAGATTGCGATTATGGTCGAAAAATTAACCAAAGTCCCTCATACTCGCCGCGCCCAAGCAATCACTTGGAAAGTATGGGAAGACAACGATTGCTACGACCCGCCTTGTTTGCAAAGCATTTGGTGCCGTTTGCTGAAAGACGATAATTCGATCTGGACTCTCAATACGAATGTCCGCTTTCGCTCTAACGATGCTTACAAAGCCGCCTTTATGAATATGTTTGCGCTAACCCAGCTCCAAGTCGAAATCGCTAATCGAATCGAGCAAGCAATCGGTGAAAAAATCAACATCGGTCGCTATGTCCATCAAGCAGATAGCTATCACCTCTACGGTTCTTATTTTGACGAATTCCAAAATCGTTTCCTGAAAGCCCTCGAGACGCGCTCCTTTGAAGAGCGGACTTTCCGTTACGCCGATGTAAAAAGCATTATGACAGAAGCCATCCCCCAGATTCGCGCAAAAGCCGCTCGTATGGGACGTGAATAAAACTAAACCGTTTACAAATCACATTAGACTATCGCGACCTTTGCGACATTCTAAGTCCAAGCCCCAATTAATTGGATGATTCTCTATTTTGCAATCATATAACTTTTATAAAGTTATGAATGCAACAAATTTATAGATGAATTAACTTACGAAAACTTGTTAATTTCTATAAGGTTTTTTAATTGTTGTAGTCTTGAAGATTTTAGCCTAAGGCTACATCTAAAATCATCATAATGGTAAAACCCAGCATCGCTCCCAGAGTCGCGACATCGGTACTAACGTCTTTCTGAGATTCGGGAATTAATTCTTCGATAACGACATAAATCATCGCCCCCGCCGCAAACGACAGGGCATAGGGCAACAAAGCCTGAATCGTCAAAACCAGATAAGCACCGATAATTCCGGAAATGACTTCCACAAAACCGGAAAGTTGACCGTAAAAAAAACTCTTGCCGATCGAAAGTCCCTCCCGACGCAGTGGAACCGTAACCGCCACACCTTCTGGGAAATTTTGAATGCCAATGCCCAGAGCCAGGGCAACTGCACCAGCTAGTGAAGCCGAAGGTAAGCCGGCTCCCGCCGCACCAAAAGCCACTCCTACTGCCAAACCCTCCGGAACGTTGTGGATCGTGACCGCCAGCACTAAAAGCACCGTCCTTTGCCAGTTAGTTTTAATACCTTCCGCCTGATCAATCGGCAAACCTAAATGCAAATGGGGAAGCAGACGATCAACCAATTTCAAAAAAGCGCCACCTAATAAAAATCCGACCGCCGCCGGTATCCAAGCCGGACTACCCGATGCGCCCGCCATTTCTATTGCCGGAGCCAAAAGCGACCAAAAGCTGGCGGCAATCATCACCCCGGCCGCAAAACCCAGTGCGGCATCTAATAGGCGTTGACTGACTTCCTTGAAAAAAATCACTACTCCGGCACCACCAGCCGTTACCAACCAAGTAAAACAGGTTGCCAAAAATGCTTGAAAAACGGGACTTAATTCACCAAACCATTGCATAAATATCCTCATTAAGGCGATTACTTACGGAGCCTCTTCCAGGCATTAATCAATCCATTAGTTGAGCTATCGTGGCTGGTAATCGGCTGATCATTCGCAAGTTCCGGCAGAATCCGTCCAGCCAGTTGCTTGCCAAGTTCGACACCCCATTGATCGAAACTATAAATATTCCAGATTATTCCCTGAGTGAAAATCTTATGCTCGTACATAGCAATTAGAGCACCCAGCGTTCGCGGAGTTAATTTTTTAAAAAGGATTGAATTGCTCGGCTTATTTCCAGGAAAAACACGATAGGGCAACTGGCGCTGAACTTCAGACTCAGTCAAACCTTTGGATTTCAATTCCCGGGCAACTTCTTCCTCGCTTTTGCCATTCATCAAGGCTTCGGTCTGGGCGAAATAATTCGATAATAGAATATTATGATGATCTCCAACCGGATTATGCGAAATAGCTGGCGCTAGAAAATCGCAAGGAACAAGCTTCGTTCCTTGATGGATAAGTTGATAAAAAGCATGCTGTCCGTTTGTGCCAGGTTCGCCCCAGACAATTGGCCCGGTCTGATAATTGACTACTCTGCCGTTGCGATCAACTCGCTTGCCGTTACTCTCCATATCCGCCTGTTGGAGATAAGCCGGCAGGCGCCTTAAATATTGATCATAAGGCAAAATAGCCAGCGTTTCTGCCCCGAAAAAATTGTTATACCAGATTCCCAGCAAAGCCAGAATCACCGGAATATTTTTTTCAAAAGGCGTCCGGCGAAAATGGTTATCCATAACATAAGCGCCAGCCAACAATTCCCTAAAATTATCAAACCCGACCGCCAGCGTAATTGATAAACCGATTGCTGACCAGAGCGAATAGCGACCGCCGACCCAATCCCAGAACACGAACATATTTTCCGGGTCAATTCCAAATTCGATTACTTTTGCCCGATTAGTCGAAACCGCTACAAAGTGCGATTTGATGAAATCAGGCTCACCGACCGTGGTTAGAAACCAATTGCGCGCCGTCTGGGCATTAGTCATCGTTTCCTGAGTCGTAAAAGTCTTGGAAGCAATGATAAAAAGCGTCGTCGCTGGGTTTAAACATTTCAAAGTTTCACAGATATCGGTGCCATCAACATTGGAAACAAAATGCAATTTTAGATGCGGAATGTGATAAGGTTTTAAGGCTTCGGTCACCATCGCCGGTCCTAGATCACTGCCGCCAATTCCAATATTCACCACGTCTTTGATCGGCTGACCATCGTAACCACGCCATTCGCCATTGATAACTTTGGCACTGAATTCACGCATTTGTTCCTGGACAGCCTTTATCGGCGGCATTACATTCTGACCATCGACGTAAATCGGATTATCATCGAGATTTCGCAATGCCGTGTGGAGGACCGCGCGATTTTCGGTGACATTAATCGCCGCCCCGGTGAACATCAATTCGATCGCCTCGGCGACACCGCATTCTCGCGCCAGTTTGAGTAAAAGTCGAAAAGTTTCAGGTGTAATTAGATTTTTACTATAATCGAGCAGAATTTCATCTCGACTCGTTTCATCGAGAACTAAATTAATTGAAAAACGCTGAAACCGCTCCGGGTCATCTTTGAATAAATTTCTTATTGATGTTTTTTTTATTTTCTGATAATGGGCTAACAGCTTTTGCCAAGCGGAAGTGGAAGTCGGATTGACTGAAGGTAACATTTTTATATTCTCCTGTCATTAAACGCCAAAGATTACAAAAAAAAATTCCCGAATCCAATAATTCACCCCAAAAATTGAACAATTGTACTCGTGGAATTATCTTACAGTTGACGAATGCATTTGATTCAGCAATCGTTCGTAAATCCGGTAGTTATCGCCGATGAGAACACAGCGCACGGTTCGCGGAAATTCGTTGTTCGCTAAATGCTGTAAGATGAACCTTAGCGCAATTTCAGCCGCTCTTTGTAAAGGAAATCGGTAGGCGCCGGTGCTAATAGCTGGAATGGCGATGGTATCGAACTTTTTCTCGGCCGCAACACGCAAAACGTTTCGATAACAGGCGGCTAAGAGTTCATCCTCACCGTGTTCGCCACCGTGCCAAAACGGGCCGACAGTGTGAATCACAAAACGAGCCGGCAAGTCGTAGCCTGCCGTCAAAATCGCTTCACCAGTTGGTAAGCCGTCCGGTAATAATTGCTCCCTAATTTGCCGACACTCTTCCAAAAGGCGCGGACCAGCCGCACGATGAATAGCACCGTCCACTCCCCCGCCACCCAAAAGCGAACGATTGGCGGCATTGACGATAGCGTCGCATTTTTCCCGAGTAATATCACCGGAGACAAGTTGGATTCGTTCGAATGTCTCTAATATTTTCGTCACTGATCTTAATTGATTTTCATCTGAAAAATTCTTTTGCATAATATACTAATTTGTTGTTATTTGTAAGAGCAATCATTATGGTTATATGTTAGCGAATTCTGTCGAAATAGTCATAAAGCCGGAGCATCCTAGCTTTTATCCCGAGACTAAAGAGGCTTAACCGAGATCAAATTATGAGTTCTGATAATCGGCTGTCCTTCGTTAAAAATCTCCAGATGAAATATGATCCGGAGCCATTGCATTCCAACCAGGTTGCCAAACTGTCTCTGCAATTGTTCGATGAACTTACTCCTTTACACAAACTTTCTACCTCCGAACGGCTTTTACTCGAAGCCTCTGCCCTGTTGCATGACATCGGATATGCAAGCCAAAATGCCGATGGCCATCATAAAAATAGCCTGCGCATCATCATGGAAGCCGGGACACCGGCTTTGCCGGGATTCAATCCAACCGAAACTGAAATCATTGCCAATGTCGCCCGCTACCACCGTAAATCCCTGCCTTCAGAAAGTCACCCCCATTACGCTAAACTTGATTCAAATTCGCGCTCGATAGTCTGTAAACTGGCGGCTTTGCTTAGGATAGCAGATGGACTCGACCGCAGTCACCGCAGTTTAGTTTCTAAAGTCCTCACCGTTATCGAACCAGAGAAAGTAATCTTCGACATTTTCCATTTTGGCGAATTACGCAATGAAATTACTGCGGCTGAAAAGAAAGCCGACTTATTCGAAATAGTTTATAAACGTCAGGCGGTTTTTCGAAAACAAATAATCAAGATTGATGACCAGACAAATAGAGTTCTTCAGATATGAAATATTCCAGGATAAATTTTGGAATAGCGACATCTGCCAATATCAGGAGAAAAAACGCTACTTGCCTCACTGAAAACATCTTTACATTCTGCATCTAAATGTAAATGTTAGCTCTTGATTATACGCAAATTAATGAACTTAGATCTCAATTCCCTTTGTAATATGGGATAGATTATTTAGGTTTATCTGATATTTTTTTGGAGCTATTAATATGCATGCTTATTCCTTTCAATTATATAGTCTTGCCTTGTTGGCAACCATTATCATTGCGACAGTTACTGCTATAGTACTCTGGCCGCGTCGCAAATTCAAAGGTGTACTATGGATGATCTTACTTGAAATCGCCGCAGCGGAGTGGGCATTCGGTATTTTATTCGAATCAGCCGCCACTACTCACCGATTGAAAGAATTATGGTCGGCAATTGCCTATATTGGTACTTGTTCTGTTCCACTCTTCTTTTTTCTCTTCACGGTTGAATATTACCGAGGACGATTACAGATTTCTAAAATCGCACTAACGTTTCTCATAACCATTCCAATTTTCATCATTATTTTGGCATTCACTAATCCTTTGCACAATTTGCTCTGGCCCAATATTACCATCAACCCGGCAACTAATATAGCGATCTATTCTCATGGAATCGTGTGGTGGATTACTTACGTTTATGAATACGCTCTTATCATTATTGGAATGTATTTCCTACTAAAGATGGCGTTTGAATCCGGCTCTTTCTATACGCCTCATAATCTGACGATAATTATAGGTGCTTTAATACCAATAATCGGCAACCTGATATATGTTTTCGGTCCGAATCCTGTGCCAGGATTAGATTGGGCTCCAGTTGGATTCGCTTTATCGGGAATTGTAATCACCTGGGCAATTCTGAGATTACAATTATTTAAACTTAGACCAATCGCTTATTCATTTTTAGTAGATAAAATGCTCGATGGAATGATTATTCTGGACACTAATAATGTAATCGTAGATATAAATCCAGCGTCTGCCAATATCTTTCATAAACGACCCAAGCAAATGATTGGCCAAAAAATAAATCGTTTTCTCCCTCAATCAATTGATCTAAAGAATTTGTTACTTGCCGAAAATCATAGCCAGATCGAAATAGCCCTGGGTAAAATCCAACCGGATCGCATATTTGAACTACGGCTCTCTATTTTGCGAGATAACTATTCCCAGATAATTGGTAAAAGTCTCCTTCTACGCGACATCACCGAAAAAAAGAAAAACGAAAATGAGCGTGAAAAATTAATCCGTGACCTACAAAATGCTATGAGCCAAATTAAAACTCTCAGCGGTCTTTTGCCAATCTGTGCGCATTGTAAAAAAATACGCGACGATAAAGGTTATTGGCACGCCGTTGAGGAATACATTCATGAACATTCCGAGGCTGATTTTTCCCATAGTATTTGTCCGGATTGTCTCGAAAAATATTATCCTGAAATTGCGAAAAAAATGAAATCAAGCCAGAGTTAAATATCCAGCTAACGTCTCACTAAATTACCTTAAAAATTAATTATCAATACTGCTAATAATTGAAAGGATAACGAAAATGAAAGCCGAAGGGAAAAATTCAGAACAAGATCAATATCGGTCTCGAATATTAAAAACGGCCGATCTGGGTAATTATCAGACCGGAGCAATCGTTAGCCGGACCTTGATTGACAGACCGGCTGGAAACGTGACTTTCTTCGCCTTCGACGAAGGTCAGCGACTGAGCGAACACACTGCACCGTTCGATGCACTGGTGAACATTCTCGACGGCGAAGCCGAAATCACGATTGCCGGTCAATCATTCAGCGTCAAAGCCGACGAAATGATTATTATGCCCGCCAATCAACCGCACGCCGTAAAAGCCGTCAAACGGTTTAAGATGTTACTTACGATGATTAAAGGATAATATCCACTATTTATAATCTGCGAATCTATCGCGATTATTATCCAAATCAGAATAAAAATAATTTCCCTCATTAACTGGTGGTGTTATTTTTTTCCCAATATTACGACGGAGATTTACATTTATCATTCAACAACGCAGACCAATCCCTTGAGATAATGACCTTCGGGGAAGTTTAAAGCCGTCGGGTGATCGGCCGACTGATTGAGCCAGACCAAGATTTGGGCCGATTTTCCGACATCGAGGGCTGAATCAGCCACGATTTTTTGGAATAGTTCTGGCGTTATTTGCCCCGAGCAAGAAAAGGTGAAAAGTATGCCGCCCGGCCGTAAAAGCTTAAACGCCAGCAGGTTAATGTCCTTGTAACCGCGACTGGCACGTTCAATTTGACTTTTCGACTCGGCAAATTTGGGAGGATCGAGGATAATTAAATCGAATGACCGTCCTTGATCACGAAACTTTCGCAGAACTTGAAAAACATCATCGGTCAGATTTTCGACTCGGGCCGGAGCGAAACCATTCAGGGCTATGTTGCGGTTCAGTAATTCCAGCGCATCGGCGGAAGTTTCGATGTTTGTTACTTTGATGGCGCCGGCTGACAATGCCGCAACCGCGAATCCGCCGGTATAAGCGAAACAGTTTAGTACTTCGCGTTCGGCTGAAAATTCGGTAATTTTTTGCCGATTATCGCGCTGATCGAGATAAAAACCGGTCTTGTGACCATTGCGAATATCAACTAAGAAACGTCGGAAATTCTCACAAATTTCGATTAATTCTGGTGGTTCGTTTCCTTGTAATAAACCCCGACGAAGTTCTAAACCTTCTTTTTCGCGCACTTCCACATCCGAGCGCTCATAAATTCCGGTAACCGGGACGATTTCGGCCAGCACCGTGACGATCGTCTCACGCCAGAATTCAGCTCCGGCTGAAAGGAATTGAACTACCAGATAATCGTTATAACGATCAACGATCAGTCCTGGTAAACCGTCGGATTCGGCGTTGACCAAGCGGACTGCATCAGTTTTGCCCGGCTCAAAAAGCGACTCGCGGCGTTTGATCGCCCAACTCAATTGACGTCGCAAAAAGTCAGCGTTGATTTCATCATCCGGATTGAAACTCCAGATGCGCACGGCAATTTGAGACTTTGGCGACCAGGCGCCGAATCCTAGAAAACGACCGTCATGTGCCCGTAACTCGACGGTTTCACCCAATTGCGGTTCGCCTTCAATTCTTTCAATCGCACCTGAAAAGAGCCACGGATGGTGACGCAGGAGCGATTTTTCACGATCTTTCTTTATTAATACCTTTACACTCATACTATTTCCTTAGTCAATAGACCCCAGCCTGCGTTTATCTCCGCTCCGCGCCGTCATCCCTTTCCAGTCGAAATAATTCAATAACGGCAAGGCAAATTTGCGTGATATACCGAGGACATCTTTCAACTCGCTGACGGTAGCGCCGCTTTTTCCACGTAGGAATTCTGTCAACTTTGTTTCCGCCTCGGCAACTGCCGCCGCGCTGAACGGATATATTCTGTCAATTAAAACTACTTCTTGTTGATTGACTAAGAGGTTTATCAATTGACGCATTTCGGCGAGATCGGTCTGTAATTTCTCAGCCAGTTCGGCTAAAGTAGGCGGCGTCAAGGCTGATTTTGTGATTTCAGCCAGAATTTGTTCCTGCCGAGTAGTTTGCCGCTCGCTTAATTGCGGAGCAAAACCGGCAATAGCTAATTTATCGCCGATGACCCTGATTTTGCCAGCCTGAGTCAAATCCTCAGTCAACCAATCGCCTAGTGTTTCATCGAAACGCAAATTGCCGAATAACGTGGCTTTTTCCAGACCGGGAAGGAGGGGATTCTGTCGGTGAAATTCAGCTAAAGTTGCGGTAATTTTTTCAGCGCATTCAGCCAATCGTTCGGCGGCGATAATTTTGCCCTCGCGCTCTCGAATGACATTTTCCTTAACCAATTTCGCCAATAGCGGTGAAATTTCAGCCACAGTAGCAGTCAGAACTTGCGCCAGTTTTTCGATTGTAGTTAGTTTTTCACCACGGCGAAATATTAACCACTTCAACCATTCCTCATTAGCGGCAAAAACCAACCGTTCAAGTTCCGCGGCAATCGGTTCATCCTTTTTGCGCAGAGGTTCTGGAGAATTTTCCAGCACAATTCCACCGCCAATCGTTACCAAAGGTGAATACGAGCGGAGAATAAAATGATCACGAAATCCAGCGCTAATCGGCTGATCGAGAACTATTTGCGCGACTCCTTGCTTTCCCGGGAAGAGGCGATCGCGACCAATCAATCTGATCCGCACAATATACTCACCGGTGCCGAGATGCAATCGCAACTGATCATTGTATTCAATCGGCGGCGCTGACGGCAGAGATTCTATATAAACCGTCAGCAAATTCGTTTTCACGAAAGCACCGAGCGTTGCGACAATCATTCCACGTTCGATTTGTTCTTTACTTACTCCAACCAGATTAAGGGCCGCACGTTGACCGCGGGTAATGGAATCAAGAGGTTGATTATGCGATTGCAGACTGCGAATTTTCGCGCGCTGACCGGACGGCATAATCTCAACCTCTTCTCCAACTTTAATTTCACCGGAAAGCACCGTCCCTGTGACAACTGTGCCGAAGCCTTTTACCGAAAAAACGCGATCTACCGGCAGGCGAAATAAACTGGTGGAACGCACTTCGGGGATTTGGTTGGGCAATTCAATCAAAAACCGGCACAACTCCGCAATTCCGCTACCGGTAACTGTCGAAGTTTTAAAAAGCGGCGCATTTTCCAGAAAAGAACCCTCGACTAATTGTCGAATATCCTCTACGACCATTTCCAGCCAGTCGGGCTTCACAAGGTCAATCTTGTTCAGGACGATAATCCCGTGCTGAATTCCCAGCAGTTTGAGAATCTCAAAATGCTCGCGGGTTTGCGGCATTATGCCATCATCGGCGGCAATTACAAGCATAGCGACATCAATGGTACTGGCGCCGGTCACCATATTTTTAATAAAACGTTCATGGCCGGGCACATCAATGAACGCAATATTTTCAGTTAAAAAGGCGAAGCCGATGTCAATGGTCATACCGCGCAGGTGTTCTTCTGCCAGACGATCAGGGTCGGTACCGGTAAGGGCTTTGACTAGCGCCGATTTCCCATGATCAATATGTCCGGCGGTACCGATAATGAGAGATTGCATTTTCTTTATAATTAATTTATTAAGGAACGACCGATCGCCTGTAAGGCAGATTGAATAAGCGGTAAATCATCAGATTGAACGGCTTTTAAATCCAGGCGAAATTCTCCGTTCCGGCAATAGCCGACAATCGGCGGCGTGTAACTGCGAAATTTTTGCGCCAATTGGTTCTCGGAAATATGCTGAGGGATTGCCACAATGGCAACGCTGGGAATTTGGGCGGTTGGCATAGCGCCGCTCCCAGCCTCGGTCGGTATTTCACGCACGGTTAGGTTAAGCGTTTTAATAATTTCCGGCTCAATAGCATTTAGGATCTGGATAGCTTGGGCTTTTAGCTGAGCGGGCTTAGTTGTTAGCAAACGATATGTCTCAATTTCCGGAAACGGTTTGTCAAGCAAATATTGGCTAAGAGTATAATCGAGCAGAAAAAATGTTGTTTTATCACAACGTAAGATGCGCATCAGCGGATTTTTACGTAAGCACCTGATATATTTTTCGCGACCGACGATTATCCCCGCTTGTGGTCCACCCAGCAATTTATCACCGCTAAAAGTAATCAAATCGAATCCTTGTTTGACTACCTCGGCTACGACCGGCTCGTAGGGCAATTCTACATTTTCCATAGGAAAAAGCGCACCGCTACCAAGGTCGAAAATGACCGGCAGGTTTTGAGAATGCGCCCAGGTAATGATTTCGGATGCGTTCGGCTTGGTGGCAAAGCCTTCAATGCGATAATTGGAGGAATGCGCCAGCAAAATCGCGCTGGTTTTCCGCGTGCGGGCTTTTTGGTAATCCTGGAGATAAGTGCGGTTAGTTGTGCCGACTTCCACCATCCGGGCGCCACTTTTCGCCATTATATCCGGCAAACGAAAACTACCGCCGATCTCGATTAATTCGCCACGCGATACGATGACTTCCCGACTATCTGCCAGCGAATTCAAAGCCAGCCAGACAGCCGCGGCGTTGTTATTGACTACCGCCGATGACTCGGCGCCGGTCAGTAAGCAAATTTTTTCATTAGTAATATCGAGCCTCTCACCACGTTCGCCGGAATCCAGTTCGAATTCCAGATTTACATATCCGGATAGTAATTCAGCCATTTTTGGTAAAATTTCATTCCCGAAAGGCGCACGTCCCAGTCCAGTATGCAGAACGATTCCAGTGGCGTTGATTACTTTTTTTAAACAACAATTAGTCAGCGCATTAATCCGACCGGCAACTTTTTCGGCAACGACTTCTATCAGGTCGTCACCCTTGGGGGAAATGAAATTTCCAGTACGGATAGCCGCGCGCAGTTCATTGAGCTCCTGGCGGACGAGTGTTGTCAGGATAGCAGGTTTAATTGGTGACTCCGATTGTGCCAGACGGTCAAGGACTTTTTGGACTGACGGCAACCGTTTTAGATCGTTCGGATAGTTTTCTCTACCCGCCAAAAGTTTTGCCCTTATTCATTTTTTGCAAATTGGGTTTCATAGAAAGTGCGGTAAATGCTATCTTCGCGACTCAATAGTCCGTTATGTGTGCCGATTTCGACAATTCGTCCGTGCTCTAAAACAACGATTTTATCGGCATTATGAATGGTAGAAAGCCGATGGGCGATTACCAGAACGGTACGGTTTTTCATCAAATTTTCGATTGCGGCTTGAACTTTTTGCTCAGATTCAGAATCGAGGGATGAAGTGGCTTCGTCGAGAATCAAGATCGGTGGATTTTTCAGAAGAGCGCGGGCAATTGCCAGGCGCTGGCGTTGACCACCGGAAAGTCGCAAGCCTTTATCACCGATCATAGTTTCAAATTTTTCGGGAAATTCTTCGATAAATTCCAAGGCGTTGGCGGCTTCGGCGGCGGCGCGCACTTTTTCCGGATCGAAATCTTGCATACCGTAAGCGATGTTGTTGAAAATTGTATCGTTAAACAAAATCGTATGCTGGGTAACGATTCCCATTAATGAACGCAGGCTGGCAAAAGTCAAGTCGCGAATATCGTGGCCATCAATCAGAATGCGGCCACCTGTGGGATCATAAAAGCGCGGCAGAAGATCAACCAGAGTGGATTTACCGGCGCCACTATGGCCAACGATGGCGACGATCTCGCCCTTCTTGATTTCCAGATTTACACCGCTGAGAACCTCAGTCCGCGAAGTTTCATATTTAAAAGAGACATTGTCATAAACTATTTTGTCGTTAAAGCCTTTAATCTCGATCGCATTCGGTTTTTCTACTACGTCCGGTTTTTCGTCAAGCAAGGAAAAAACCCGTTGAGCTGATGCCAAGCCTTCTTGCATTTCCATCGAAACGTTGGTCAGACTTTTGATTGGATTCATAATGGCAAACAGCATAACGGCGAACCGGACAAAATCTTCGGCATCAATACCTTTCCCAGTCAAAACCAGACTACCACCGAACCAGAGCAAAAGAACGCCAATAAATACGCCAAAAACCTCATTAATAGGCGAAGAGAATTCACGGAGTTTCTTGCGTCGAAAAACAAGGTTAAAGTATTTACGGCTTTCTTTACGGAAACGCTCAATCTCAAATTTTTCCATAGCAAAAGCTTTCACCACGCGCATACCTTGGAGAGTCTCATCCAGAATCGCCATAATGCCGGCAATTTGACGGGAAGATCGCAGTGATTTGCGTCGAATACTCTTGCCGATTTTGGAAATAATAAAACCACTAACCGGCAAAATGACCACCGCCAGTAATGCCAATTGCCAGGAAATAATGAAAAGCAATACCATAAAAACCAGAATATTAATCGGCTCGACCAGTAGTTTATCAAAACTTACCGTAAAGGAATTACGCATAGCGTTGACATCGTTCATTATTATTGAGGTAATTTCGCCGCTTCGTTTGCGGTTAAAATATGACAGTGAAAGGTCATGCAAACGCTCGTAAAGTTTATTGCGGACATCATTAATCATCCGCAGTTGGACGAAACCGACCGAGACATTCTTGATATATAGAAAAACGTTTTTCAATAGAAAAGTTAAGAAAATTATCAGGCAAAGAGCTCGCAAAGATTCAAGTGGCGTATCTCTTAGAATCAATCGGTCGGTATAATTTTTCAGGGTATCGTTGAGACTTCCTTTGCCTTTTTCCGGAACGACGGGTATAACCTGGCTGGTTTCGGTATCAGATGTTGCCGGAAAAAGCACCTTGGTGAAAGAAGCCGTCAGCCAGATTGAGGTACTGTTGAGAGCGACATAAATCAAAGAGGTGATTATACTGACTGTCAGTACCGCCCAATAAGGCTTAACTAATTTTAAAACACGCCGATAAATGTTCATAATTGTTTCATCTTCTCTTCTATTTCAGCCATAGTAACGGCACCGATCCGAATTATTTCCAATTCACTTTTACCGACTTTAACCAACGTTGATGGTAGTGAATCATCTGCAATTTCATACTTTAAAATTAATGAAATTTGGTCACCAAAGTAACTGATTATTTCGGCGGCGGAATGAGCCGGTGGCGCGTTAGCTGGATTCACGCTGGTGGTCGTTATTGGGTGCGGGTATTGTCGTAAAATGCGATTCATCGGTTCGAGACTAATAACCCGGACGCCGACAGAGCCGTCAGCGGAAATTTCAACAGGGAAAATGCTATTCGAGCTGAGAGGCAAAATCAGGGTAATTTTCCCCGGCAATAAGGTTTTGACAACTCTCCGCTGATAGTCATTCAGGTGTTTAAAATCGCTCAATAGCGACGGAACATCGGCATATAGCACACTAATCGGTTTTCCAGCGGTGCGACCTTTCAATTGTAGTAATTTTTGAACTGCTTGCGGTTGGAAGGCATCCACACCGAGACCGTAAATTGTATCGGTTGGATAAGCGATGATGCCGCCGCTTTGCAAAATAGCAAGTACTTTTTGGCAGTCAATATCAGCCGCTTTGGCAAGTGAAATTATTTCAGGCATTTTGTTCGATAAAAGATGGGGGTGGTTTGGTTTTCCAGCGACGGTGAAACCAGTAGTATTGCTCGGGACACTTGCGAATTTGTTCTTCAAAATAGATTGCGATTTGCTGAGTCAACCAGGCGACCGGATCGCTCTTATTCTCGGGCGGGACCTCTGTATTCAATTCTTTCAACCTGATTACGTATTTGCCTTTAGTATTCATCAAACAACTGGCGGCTATTAGCGGCGCTTTCTGGCGCAGGGCAAATAAGGCTGGACCGCGGTGACTAGATGACCATTGATCGAAAAATTTAACGAATATCCCGTCACGACGGGCATCTTGATCAGCTATCAAATAGAGAATATTTTCATCGCGCAGGTATTTCCAGATACGGGGTGAATTCACCTTCGATTTGTAAAATATTTGGTCTTTACTCCTGCCGCTCTGACTTCTGGCATCAAAAATCATCCGGTCAACAAGATGATTTTTCATCTTTTTAGCGACAACTGCAATCTGATAGTTATGACGCCTGAACCAATCGCCACAGACTTCCCAATTGCCAAAATGAAAAGAGACCAGCACTACGCCGCGGCGACGGGCTAAGGCATTATGTAAAATATTTAGGTCGCAACATTCTACCATAGCATCAAGTTGAGTATCAGATGCTTCAAAAAGCGGGAAGAAATCGAAATACACCCGCGCAAAATGAACATAACACTTGCGAATAATCCGGCGCCGCCAGCAGGCGGTGGTTTCCGGAAAAGCCCGCTTCAAATTATCTCGCATTGTCGCTCGGCGATAAGGAAGAAAAAAATACACAAAGTTACCGGTGATATCAGCCAACATACGACGCTCTGACAACGACAAAGATCGCAAAATACGGCGAATGAGTTTTAATAGCCAGTACTCAACAACAAAACGCAGTGAAATTCTATTAACATTCATCACTGGATTTTATAAGCTGGTTAATCTTTGGATTCACTAGGAGTTTTCTTTCAAAAGTTGCATTAATTAAGAACCCGCTTTCATTTTCTCGTTGGCGTAGCGGAGAGCTTCACTAAAGGGCTGGTCTTTGTTAGAATCAATCCGATAAAATTTATCAATCCAGAAAATCAAGTCGTCTTTTTGACTGTCGGTCAATTGAGCGAAGATATCGAAAACAGGATCGGCGATTTTCTGTTGGAATTGTTTGGAGCAGGATTTGAGGTTCCGATCATGCTTTATCTGTTCCAATATTTCGTAGGTATGATAGAGATAGGCATATAAAAAGACTTTTTTCTCGGAAGGAGTCAGTGATTTCCAGTAAATCATTTGCCCGAAGTGGGTGATTTCAGATGGCTTCATTTTGGCTTTTTGGGATGCAACCAGAGCCGGGAGAACTTCCTCTGGTGGTTGTAGTTCTTCCGGAGCTGGTTCTGGCTGAGCTGGTTCCTCAGTAAGCGTTTCCGAAGGCAATTGAGTCGGAGTCAATGGTACTGTGGGAATTTCGACCTGAGGCATCGCTTCGGTAACTGAATCCGGCAGGGCGGCTTCAGTTGTATCACTTTCTTGAATAACCACTTCCGGCACTGCCGGTTCCTGAGCGAACAGGTTACTAAATAATAAAACACATCCAAGCCAGAGTGGGATTTTATGCATTATGGGACCTCCTATTGCGTCGGGCTCCAATTTTCAATTTCCGCCAGTAATCGCGCTACCGCCTCTTCCGGTTTCAATCGTGCGACAACCTGACCATGTTTAAATAATAGAGCTACTCCTTTGCCGAAAGCAATTCCCAGATCAGCCGACCGGGCTTCGCCAGGGCCATTGACTTCACAGCCCATAACGGCAACGGTTAAATTTTGAGGTAGATCGCGGATTTTACTCTCGACTTCATTTACTATTTCAATCAGATTAACCGAGGTGCGGCCGCAGGTAGGACACGAAACCAGCCGGATGCCGCTTTTGGTCAAATCCAGCGCTTTGAGTATTTCAAAACCGGCATGCACTTCTTCGACTGGATCCGCCGTCAGGGACACCCGCAAAGTGTCGCCAATTCCTTCCGCTAAAAGCGTTCCAATACCAATGGCGGATTTAATTGTGCCCGACCAGACCGGACCGGCTTCGGTAACACCAAGATGAAGGGGATAATCGTATTTCT